>WFXO01000089.1 GCA_015490555.1 Caldifarciminota bacterium
GCGGCGTTTCCTGGAAAGACCGGTTGTATCCCTTACCGCTCCGCTTGAAATAGCAAACCCACTCAAAACTGCTTGTTTTCAAGGATTTTCGGGGTTTTTCCTTGACCAGTCCTCGGGAAACCCTTAAACTCCAAATTCCTATGCGAAAAATCCAGATTGGCCTCTTACAGATCGAAACCCGGCTCGGAGATGTCCAGGGGAACACCGAGAAGATCCTGTCGTTCCTCCACCGTGCCGCGGAGGCTGGGGTTGACCTCGCCGTCACTCCCGAACTCGCCACCCTGGGCTTTGGTTCCGGAGACATCTATCTCGATAAAGTTGCCGAGAATCTGGAGGCCCTGGACCGGATCCGGGCCGCAACGGAGGACCTCAAACCCTGGGTCATCGTGGGCTTCGTCGAAAAGAACCCACTGGGCTTCTTCCACAACGCGGCTGCACTCATAGGCCAGGGCAAAATTCACGGCATCTACCGAAAAGTCCAGTTGGTCAATTACCGCCTGTTCGACGAGAAACGATACTTCTCCCCCGGCTACCAGTTGCCGGTCTTTGAGACCCCGTTCGCGCGGCTGGGCATCTTGATCTGCGAGGACCTCTGGTTCCCGGAACCTGCGAGAGCCATGACCTTCCGGGGGGCAGAACTACTGGTCGTCCTCTCCGCTTCGCCCTATTCCCTCCATAAAGTCGAGATCTGGGAGGATTACCTCCGCGTCCGGGTTTACGACAACCTGTTGCCCGTGGTCTTCGTGAACCAGGCCGGGGTCCAGGACGGGGTGACCTACTGGGGCGGGAGCATGGCCTTCTCGGCCCGGGGCGACCTCGTCTATCGGGCACCCCTCCTGGATGAGGATCTGGCGGTCGTGACCCTGGACTTGGAAGAGTCCTCCTTGCTCCGGCGCCGGGATATCCGTGTCCGGGAAGTCCGACGTGAAATCCTGGAAGACCTGCTCAAGGCCTATGACGACATGAACCGGAGGAACCATGAACCGCATTCATCTGGAACTGCCTGAGGACGAACTGGATCTCATCGCGGAGATCATTGTCCGCTCGATCCGGACCCGTATCGAGAAGGTGGGGGCCCAGGGCGGACTCGTGGCGTTGTCCGGCGGGATCGACTCCTCCCTGGTCACCCTCCTCTCCAAACGGGCTTTAGGGGATCGGCTCCAGGTCCTGATCATGCCTGAGGAAGGCGTCTCCCCTGAGTCCGACAAACGCGATGCCCTCCGCCTCGTCAAAGAACACCAGATCCGCTACCGCCTCATCGAGATTAACGACCTGGTGGCCGCCTTCGAACGGTACCTCCCGGACGGCTCCTTCACGGAATTCCAGAAGAGGTATGCGATGGCGAACGTCAAACCCCGGATCCGAATGATCCTCAATTACCTGTATGCAAACCTCGAAGGCCTGCTGGTCATCGGCACCTCCAATAAGACTGAGTTGCTCCTGGGCTACGGAACGAAATACGGCGACCTTGGGGCAGATATCTATCCCATCGGTGACCTCTATAAGACGCAGGTCTGGCAATTGGCCGAACACCTGGGGCTCCCCGCGGACATGGTTCGAAAGAAGCCCTCTGCTGGACTCTGGAAGGGCCAGACCGATGAGCAGGAACTCGGCCACACGTACGCCGAGATCGACCGGGTGCTCTATTGCCTGGTGGACCTGGAACTCTCGGTCCGAGAAACGGTCCGGATCCTGGGCATCTCCGAAGAGGCCGTGCTGGATATCTATCGCCGGGTCTTGAAGAATGAACACAAGCGCCGGCCGCCGACCATTACACGCATTTCCAACATGTGTCTCGACAAAGATTGGCGTTACCCGGTAGAGCGATACTAAGACCTGCGGAAGTCACTAAGGGAAGAGTCCTTTGAAACTCCGAGACCTTCGTCACACCCCGTTTTTCCGAATCCTGGGCTTTGTCCTGGTGGCCCTGCTTTTTGGCTATGTCTTCTGGAAGATCCTGGCCAATCTCGACGCCCTCCGGGCTTATCCCTGGCACCTGGTGCCGGGCTTTCTCGTTCTGGGTGTCCTCGTCCTATCCGCAACCAATTTTACCGCTTCGTTGGTCTGGCTCCGGATCCTTTCTGCGAGCGGTGAGCGGATCGCGTGGTCCCGTGCGATCACGGCCTGGATCCTTTCCCGACTGGGCCGATACGTGCCCGGCAAAGTCTGGATGTTTGTCGGTTTGGTCGCTCTGGTCCCGGAGGCCCGGCGCGGCGTCGTCCTCTCCACCGTGGGCATCCACACGGTGCTGGACCTCCTGGCCGGTGTGACCCTGGCGGTCATGACCTTCCCGGCGCTGGCCCTGGGCTTCCGGGAAACGGTCCACCTCCCCCCGGGCTGGTTCCTCGGGGGCCTGATCTTCGTGGTCGCCCTTGCCCTCAATCCCCGGTTTATCCAGTGGCTTTTACGGAAAACCAGTGACCGGGACATCGAGATCGAATGGGGTTACCCTCAACTCGTACTCTGGTTCCTGATGCTGCTGGGTCTGTGGCTCCTCCGAATCCTGGGGCACCTGCTCTTCATCCGGGGCTTTGGCATCACCGTAGACTACTTGGCCCTGGCCGCGGCCTTCTCGGCTTCCTGGCTCCTCGGTATGATCTCTCCCTTTGCCCCCAGTGGGTTAGGGGTCCGGGAAGGCCTTCTGACCTACCTCTTGCAGGGGGTCACGGCGCCGGGCCTGGCCCCGATCATCGCCATCTTGACCCGCCTGAACTCCACGATCATGGATCTGGTCCTCGGCCTTCCCGCCTGGCTGATGCGGAGTGTCTTGAAGATGCCCTCCAAGGACGAGACTTCCTCGCAACCGAGTGAGTGAGTGGAGTCTCTGGGGAGCCCCCGGTGGACCTGCCCTTTACGTCCCCCGCTTTTCAGGCCACAGTTGTTCCAAGATCGTGAGTCCGATGGATGCGGCATGGAAATTGATCCGCTCCAAATCACTGATCAAATCCAGGTGGATGGTAGACGTGAGAATCGTCTCCTTGGTCCCTTTGGCCAGTCGGTCCAGATGCATCATGTGGAACTCCCGTTCCAGGGTATTGACGATATCCTTGCGGAGTGCGGCCTGCCTGGCATGGCCCCGTTCAAAGGTCGTTAGTGCGGCCAGCGCATGCTCCATGGTCAATAGCACCTCTTGATGGAACTGCTGGATTTCATGTTTCCCCTCTTCAGAAAACTCCAGGCCGTCTTTATACATCCGCTCGGCATACCGCATGATCGACTTGGAGATGACGTCCCCGATATGCTCGAGTTCGTCGACCGTAAATAACAGGGCTTTGATCCGTGCAATCAGGTCCTGCGTTAACTCCTCTTCCATGAGCCGGGTCAAGAAAGGGGTGATTTCCTCTTCAAAACGGTCCACATTGTCGTCTTCTGCGACGATCCGGTAGATCTGGGCGGGGTTGCGATGCAAAAATGGCTGGATGCATTCCCGTAGCATCCAATAGACGCGGTCGCCCATCTGAATCACCCGACGGTGGGTGAACGAGAGTGCGAGATCGGGATCGGCCAGGAGTTCCGGGACCAACCGCTCACCCGGGACCTCTTCTCGGCGGGGGAGGATGAGGTTCGACAGTCGCTCCAGAACCGGCAAAAACGGGAAGAAGGCAACCGCCACCACCAGGTTGAAAAAGGTGTGGAAGTTCGCCACCTCTCGAGCAAGGTCATGGGACAGGAGGTTCATCAGGCGACTCACAGGATGGAGGAGAACCAGGAAAACAAGGACACCCACAAGTTTTGTCAACACATTCATCAGGGCCAGCCGCTTGGCGACGCGTTCCGCGGTCAGGGAAGCCAGGAGGGCGGTCATCGAGGTTCCGAGATTGGCCCCCAGGACCATAACGAAGGCGTCCAGGGGCTGGACCAACTGAGAAAAGGCCAGGGAGAGTACCACCCCGATCGTCGCTGCACTGGAGTGGACGAGCGCGGTGAAGAAGAAGGAGAGGAAAAGCAGGGCCGGGATGTTGCCCTGAAGGGAGTGGAGCCCGGACTGGAACCAGGGATAGAGGGACATCGAGGACGCGCCGGTCGCCATGAGTTTGATCCCCAAAAAGATCAGGCCGAAGCCGAACAGCACCCGGCCAAAGTTCCGGACATTCCCTTTGACCCGTTCCAGGAGGTAGCCGAAGAGGAGCAAAATCAAAGCCAAATCAAAGACACGTAACGCAATGATCTGAACCGTCAGGGTCGTCCCTACCCCGGCGCCCAGCGCCGCTGCGATCGCGCTCTGCAGACTGATCAGGCCGGCGGTAACAAAAGAGATCAACATCACGGTGGTGGCCGTCGAAGATTGGAGCATGACCGTGGCGAGGAAGCCGGCCCCGAGCCCCAGGAGAGGATTCCGGGTCAGGTTGAACAGGTAGCGCCGGATCCGCCCACCTGAAAGCCGCATCATCCCTTTGCCCGATCGGTCTAAGCCGAAGAAAAAGATGGCAAAGCCCCCCAGGATCTGGAACAGCAGAATGTAGAACCAATTCCGGGGCACCACATGGAAGGTGTATTGCAAAAGAGAGTCGTGGGTGCGGAAGACCACGTGTCCCTCGCCGGTCTGCAGGAAGGCGGGGGGACGATAGCGAACAATCCCCTGATCGTCTGCCCTGAGGGTGACATGGATCAGGGTATCTCGAAACGTGGTAAGGACCTCCACCGTCGTGCCGGCGGCCGGCTGGCCATCCGCCCAGACCTGGACAAGGAGCGGCTGAGCGACCGGTTTTCCTACCTCGGTAATCTGTCCGTTGCCGGACAGGTCTTCCCCGGTCACCCGGTCTCGATAGGGTGTAAGGGTCACGCTTGAGAGCGTGAGCCAGAGGGTCAATGTGGCAGCCAGCGTCGTCATCTTCGGTCTCCACCCATCGCTCAAAGGTCTGTGAGCCGTATTCTAAACGGCACCCGCCCCCTTTTCCAGACTCCTCAGTTCACCCCCTTCCCCTTAAATCAAACGAAAGCCTCAGACGAAGTGAGGTAGCACTGGGGCTGGCCGAGATCTTAACCTCATCAGCCTCCTGGAACCCGATAACAGCCGATCAATTGTTGCTCGGGAAATCCGTAACCGTCGATCCCTCGTCTGATCACTTTCTGCAGGCCTCCGGGCTCGAATCCTCATCTTCCGTCGGGCATGCCTCAAAAGCCAGGACGCATACGAACGGTTGTATCCTGTCAGGTTCACAAACTCATCCAGGATCATCGTCTTCTCCTTCTTGGACCTTGCCGTCCGGTACCTCCTGGCATATATTTGGGTCAGTTTCTTTCGGGTCATCAGATCTAACTCCTTTCTCATCATGCACCTCCCCGTGTAGAGTTCTGCCGTGGAGGTTTTTACACCCTTTCGTATAGATTTTTCAATGAGCCAACGATCCCGATTCCGGTTAGATTTTTGATGAGAAAATCCGTTACTACACCCTCCCATCTGTGGGGCTTTATCATAAAATCAACATGGCTTGGGGGAAGAAAGCTACAATCGGTTTAAAGCACCTTCATCAGGCTGATGCCACGTGCAAAAACAATCCACACAAAAGAGTTATCTCCGCCCATAAGGTGTGGGGGCAGCGGGCGGTTCAATATGAATTCAGCGACTATTATCTGGACACGCAACCTCACTGGGTGGATAAGGGGGAGTGTACCTCCTTCGAGCGTACCACTGGCAACGCCGATCTGTACGTTGTGCACCGGCAAGAGCCAGTTCATCACAGATTCTCCCTTCCCCCGCCCCAGGAAGTCCAATTCTACAAGCACGAGGCGGGTGGGAGCAACCACCTCTTACTCGGAAGTCCCCGGGTGTTAATGAACTCCCTATCGGCGAAGAAAAGGGTAGTGGGTAAGGCCTGTCTATACAAACTTCCCTTACCCACGAGCAGATCAAATTTTGTACTCAAGGGGGTGGAATGACACAGTTACTTGAGTTGATTCACAACATAGCTGTGAGCAGGCCTGTAGGGGAACTCCGTAGAGACGATGGTAATCGTCTCCAGTTACGCATGGATGAATCAGTACGAGTTTTAGCTTCAGTCGTTGAGCGCGGATTTGATCATTGGATTTTGACTTTCTCGGGAGGCAAGGATTCTACAACCACCGTAATCTTAGCGTTAGAGACGTTATTACAGGAAGGGCTACCCGTCAACCGTGTCGATATAGTGTACTCAGACACTTTGATAGAAATTCCCGTTATCCAGCGTTACGCTGTGGAGTTCTTGAAATTCCTTGCCGACTTCGAGCGTCTTCAACCGCTACCTCTTTACTTTCATGTCGTTCGCCCAGCATTGGAAGATAGGTTTTGGGTTTGCTTGTTGGGGAAAGGGTATCCGCCGCCACACCAACGGTTTCGTTGGTGCACCAAACGTCTCAAAATCAAGCCAGTGGAAGATGCCCTGAAAGCTTATACTCAGCCAAACCGGACAGTAATTTTGACCGGAGTTCGTTTTGGCGAATCCTTGGATCGAGATCGACGTTTGAGCTATTCTTGCCGAAGAGGAGGAGAATGTGGCCAGGGGGCTTGGTTCCAATACAGTGCTCGTCTTCAAGCGGCTTATATGGCTCCTATTGCGTATTGGCGGGAGTGCGATGTATGGGACTTTATAAATTATATTGCCCCTGGATGGGGATACCCTACCCATGTTCTTGAGCGGGAGGTTTACAACGGCCGCGAGACACGCTTTGGGTGCTGGATGTGTACGGTGGTGCGCCAGGACAAAGCCATGGAGAAAATTACATCCCGGCCAGAATGGGCTCATCTTCGGCCCTTGTTGGAATTCCGCAAACGCGTCCTTCACCAGGTTTCTCTGTACAATGCACGCTATCCTCGCCCCAATGGGAAACCCGGTCGACTCTCTTTGGAAACTAGAAAACAAATTCTTTCCGAACTCCTTCAACTCCAAGAGGATCTAGATATGGTCTTGATTGACCAAGAGGAAATCGAATGTATTAAAGCGTTGTGGTCGGATCCAAAATATTTGAAGTACAAGGAGGAAAATAATGATTCGATGGAAGGACCCATCGAAACGTCTCAAAAACGAGGATATTGAAGAACTAATCAAGGAGTTCGATCGGTGGCTTAAGCGGGAGAAAAAGATCAGTAATTATCCTAATGCCCGTTACGATCGAGAAAAGCGCAAAAGGGAACTGGGAAACATTATTAATGTCAACAAGAAATATCCCACTCTGACACGCATTTCTCAAGAGTTAGCAATTCGGTTACAAAATGCGAGTGATGTCGATCTAGAGATCCTGCAGGATATCCAAGAGTACTTTGAACAAAGCCTGGGCATCCGTGTCTCGCTTCCAGAAGAGGTCATCTCGGCGGAAAAGGAAGAAAAGAAACCCGCTGCTGGAGTCGAGACAGGAGCTGAAGAAGAGCGCCAAGAAAGAGAAATCCGGTGGATTGGGCGAGTTGCTCCAACATTGCGCAGCCCCATCACGCCAAGTGAATTCACATTTTGGGTGAAGAACGAGGAAGAGATACACATCGAGGTGGGCACCATCGTAACTGCCCACGGTCGAGGTGTTCGGGTAACGGGTCTAGTCACTGACCTTCAAGCTTCTAGTGATGTCCGGGAGGTTTTGGATAGCTTTTATGCTCACGCTTTCGGCCGGCCGGATGTCGAAATGCCGACCCAAATCCCTGTGGTCGTAAGCGCAAGGGCCGAAGTGGTGCGTCGTAGTGACGGCCGGATGGAGCCCATCCGGGGGACCTGGCCGGTGACCTTTGCAAGTGCGAAGGAGATCCGAGAAGCTTACGGGGCACAAATCGCACCAGAGGACGAAATCCTTGCTGGGTTCACTTACGACGGTCAAAAAGATCCGGTCCCTATCGGGCTCCATTCTCGGTACGTGGTTGGCTATGAGGCGGCGCATGTCAATATCTCCGGAGCCTCAGGAGTAGCCACAAAGACCAGTTATGCGTTGTTCCTCCTGTATGCGCTTTTGGCCCACAGCGAACAATATAAAAGAAATATCGCTGCCATCGCGTTCAACGTTAAAGAAGCTGACCTGATGTTCATCGATGGACTCCCCACTTGGGAGGAGTTACGTCAGTTGGAAAATCATCCTCGCTGGGGTCCATCGGTCCGACTCTGGCGCCAGGCCCGAGATGATTACGGTCTGGACCCAATTCGCTGGGCTCAAGAAAGACGGTTCCGCTTCTTTGCCCCGATGCACTTCCGTCCGGAGGGCGGGGTCCTCAGCCAGCGCAGAGACAACGTGGAAGCCTTCAGCTACGGACTACAATCACTAATCGACGCGGGCGTTGGGGCCTTATACGCTCTCTTCGATCCCAACGACCTGGATGAGAAGTCCCTGGCGCTGATCGCCTCCATGGCGGATTTAGCTAAACACAAGGGGTATACGTTTGAAAAGCTTATCCAGGAAGTTAAAAGGGCAATGGGGAACTCGCGTACAAGCAGGGGAGAATGGTTCCAGCTCGAAGATGGTGTCCAACATCACAAGGCCACTGCCAACAAGATCTTGAACCGCCTACAGCATGCCTTGGAGAACCAGCTGAAAGGAGTCGTCTTGAGGGCGGAGAATACCGATCGTCCTATCTCTCTGAAAGAACTACGACCGGGGCAACTTTGGGTAGTGGACATCACCCAGCTCAGCGACAAAGGGCAAAGGCTGATCTTTCAAACGGTCGTGCGCACAGTGTTCCGGCTGCTGGAGGAACGGAAGGCAGCGAAGATTACGGGACGTTGGGAAGACCAAGAGCTTGAGCAGTTCCCCGAGCACGTCGTAATCTTTGTCGATGAGCTTAACAAGTTCGTCCCCGCAGGACGGGAATTTTCCGTTTTAAAGGGAGACATCGTTGAGATCGCGGCGAGGGGGCGCAGCGTAGGGCTCTCCCTCATCGGGGCACAACAGCTCGCTTCCAAAGTAGATGAGGAAGTGCTGGCCAACACTTCCACGTTTGCCGTGGGTCGAAGCCACCCCGTAGAGATCCGTAAACCTCCTTACGGTTGGCTGGCCGAAGGGCTCAAGCAGAAAGCAACTCTCCTGGACAAGGGCTGGATGCTGCTGTGGCATACTCTGCACAATCGTCCGGTTTTAGTGCACTTTCCCATCCCTCTTCATCGCTTGAAGAAGGAGATTGAAGCCTAAAGGAACTGAGAAGCCATGGACGGGCGCGTCCCGCAAGCCCTCGAAGGCTTTTTTAGAGAGCTAAAAACTCGCGGAGTTCCTGCTTCGGGCGTGGAGCTCTCCGAGGAGGAACAAGCGTTCCCCTTGACCTTTGTTGATGAGCGGGAGTGTACCCCGGTGGAGGACAAGTCCTGGGAACCCATTAAGGTGGAGGCGGAATGTGAAGAAGTCGTTTTCACAGCGTTTCTCGACGGCGTTCAGCGGACAATCATGCTCCCCTATCGGATTCTGTTGCCCAATGGGGCGCAGGTTCCCCTGCACGTAGCCCACATTGCCGCCGGCGTCTTTCTCCGAGATGAGAGTGGTCGTCTCTATTTGGAGCCCGACTTCGTTGCCGCCCGCCTACTCCTGCTCGGTCCATTTCAAGGTATTCGCAAGGCAGGAGGGATATCCTTGGAAGGTGAAGACGTCACATGGGACACGAGCATAAAGACGTTTGCATTTACGGATGAACTAAACGAATGGATCGTGTGCGACACGACTTTCCGTGGGACCGAGGAAGACCGTCATGAACGGCGCGAGGGGGCCTTGCTCGGAGATGAGCTATTTAAAGAAGGGCTAATCCGATCACGGGCACAAGGACGAGTCGCGACCCTTCGGCAGCGACTGGAGTTCGCCGTATTAGCAAAGTTTCGCAAGGAGCACCCCGACGATTTCATTTTAGTGGATGGCCCGCTCTTCTTCTTGGATAAGTGGCGCAGAAAGGCAGCCAATGTTCTGGGCCCTCTATTGGACGAGCCACGCGAGAGCCTCCTGGAAGATGTGCTGTTGAGGAATGCTGTTGGACTTATCAAAACTCACCGGTTACGCCCGAAACATCCGGAAAAGGTCGTGCGTATCGGCCCAGGCCAGCGTTCCCCAGTGGTGCGGATCTCCGATGAGGTAGACATCAAGGGAAGGCGAGGAGAGCTGGATGAGGAAGGAAGCTATGGAGGAGCACACCTCACGTGGTATACGCGACTGCGCTTCCCCGAGGGAGGCTTTCTCTATGGGCTGCGGGGGTTAATTCGTCTGGACGTCCATCGCATAACCTTCGGAATTGAGCGCGCAGACGCTTTACAACCTGAAACCTTTCACCCCTACAAGCCAAAAGTGGATGGGATCACGCAAGCGGTATGGCGTGAGCGCTGGCCCGGCATACACAGAAGTGGTGACTCTCGATCAAGCACCCAAATTTATCCCATTGAACAACTGGAGAAGGCGCTCAAAGCTAGCTTATACCCAAGAAGATTACTTGCCCATTTACTTGACATACCGGTCTCTGCGGCCAATCAATAAGAACGGGAAAACTAAGCTACATAGGAAATCAATTTCTTCATCCAGGTGGTGAATCATCTGGATTGCTGGTGGCTGAGGGCTGTCCCCACCATTTGGCCCCAGAGTTATTACCTGTAACAACTCTTTGCCCTGCACTACGAACTTGATCGGGTTAAGACCAATGCTTTACACAATTTTTAACCAAAATTCCAAAACATATTCATTCCAAAGGTATGGGAAACAAAGGATTGAAAATAGAAAAGAGAGAAAATGGGGAATGGGTCTCCATCTCACTGGAGGAGGCCCATCAAATCATTTCTAAGGATTATGCCAAGGGGTACAAAAACGTTGAACAATGGATTTATCGAGCACTGGAGGCTGGAGCCACTGTTGGAAGACTTCGGTTGACGGATCATCTGGAAAGATACCAAAAATTTGTATTAGAACATGGGGAGGGGGAATTCAACAAAATGATGATTGGGCTCTGGTTCTGGCTGAACCGGATCCACCGAAATGACGAGATCGAGAAGAAAGGAAACTAAAAGAGTGACCCAGCAAAACAGAACCCGAATCCAAACCCCAAACCGATTCCAGGAAATCCCCATTCGGCCCGTCCACCATTGATCCACAGCGGACTTCCATTTTAGGTCACCTTGAACACCGTTGCCCGGAATGCCATTGCCGCCCTGTCTCGCTTCCGTGGAATTTCTCAAAATCCTGGCCCTCCCTTATAATCGGTAAGTCATGAATGTAGGACTTCTGGTAATTCTATCGCTTGTCATCCTGGCCGTGATCGGTTATTTAGTGGTCCGGGAGGGTCGGGCCCGTGAACGGGAACGGGCCATCCGGGATGAACTGGACCGGATGGAGTCTAAACTCGCTCAATCCCTGAAGGACACGCGCAGCGAGATCGTGACCCAGTTTACGGAACTCTCCAAGATGCTCGAACAACAGATCCGGGGACTCCAATCGCAGTTCGAGAACACCGATAAAAAACTCTACACCAAACTCCAAGACACCCAAAAGGTTGTGCTTCAGGTCTCCAAAAACCTGGGCACGGTGCAGCAGATCACCCGGCAAATGCTGGAAATCAGTAAGGACATCCAATCGCTTCAAGACCTCCTTCGCCCGCCAAAACTCCGTGGGGAACTCGGCGAACTCTTCCTGGAGAACCTCCTTAAGGAGACCCTGCCCCAGGACCATTATGCCGTTCAATACCGTTTCCGGGATGGCACGATCGTGGACGCCGCCATTTTCCTCAGTGATCAGCGGATCGTCCCTGTGGATTCAAAATTCCCCATGGAGTCGTTTACACGGATGCAGGAAGCCCAAACGGACGAAGAGAAAAAACGGTATCGCCGGGAGTTCATTCGGGATGTTCAACGACACATCCAGGCGATCGCGCAGAAATACATCAAACCCACCGAGAACACAATGGACTTCGCGATGATGTACATCCCCGCTGAAGCCGTCTATTACGAAGCCATGGTCCGGACCGAAGGGCGGCAAGACCTCTTCAATTTTGCGCTCAAGCACAAGGTCATCCCCGTTTCTCCCAACACTTTTTATTCCTATCTCGCCACCATCGTGTTGGGGCTCAAAGGGTTCCAGTTGGAGCGGAAGGCGGAGCAGGTGATTCGGATCCTCGCCGACTTCCAACAGAAATTTGAAAAAGTCAAGGAGGACTTCCGGGTCTTGGGGGGTCATTTAGAGAACGCGCAGAAGAAGTACGACGAGGCCCGGAAGAAACTTGAGCGGATCGACATGGCCCTTTCTGGGCTGTCTCAGGGAGTTTTGCCACATGGAGAAGAAGCGCATCAGTAAGGTGTATACCGGCGTTGGAGACCAGGGGAAGACCCAACTGGTGGACGGCTCCTGGGTGGAGAAGTCGGACCCACGGATTCATGTTCTGGGGACGATCGACGAATTGAATTCCCTGCTGGGGGTGGTCCGCACCCTGAATCTCCCCAAGGATGTCCAGGACGAACTCGAGACCCTTCAAAACCTGCTGTTTGTGCTGGGCGCGGACATTGGGGCCCCTTCGGACATAGAGGTTCCCCGTATCCAATCCCGGCATGTCCAGTGGCTGGAAGCGCGGATGGACACCTATTTAGAATCGTTGGGACCCCTAAAGGAGTTCATTCTGCCGGGAGGGAGCCTGGAGGCCAGTCTCCTCTATTTGGCACGGACCATTGCACGCCGTGCGGAGCGGTTTGCCACGCCCTTGTTGGCAAAACAGGAGATCCGATCCACGGCTTATACCTTTTTGAATCGCCTCTCGGATTATCTTTTCGTGCTGGCCCGGTGGGTAAACCACGAAAAGGGGTTCCGGGAGCCCTACGTTAAATTCCCGGAGGAGCGTGGCAATGGAACTTCAAGAGATTGAGACCTATCTCCAAACCTGGGTCTCTTATCCCCACCCCCTACTCAAGGAACTGACAGACCGTGGGAAGGCGATGAATTTCCCGATCATGGGGCCGGTCGTCGGACAGTTTCTCTATCAACTGGCCCGTCTTCGCCGGCCGAAGGTGGTCTTCGAGTTGGGGTCGGGGTACGGCTACTCAGCCCTCTGGATCGCCCTGGGGATGGAAGAAGGGGAGATCTACCTCACGGATAAAGACCCCCGTCTCTTAGAGATGGCCCGAGAAAACTTTCAGAAGAGCGGGGTGCGCGTGACAGCCCATTTCCTCCAGGGAGATGCCTTAGAACAGTTTGACCGCTGGGAGGGCGTCCCGGACTGGGTCGTATTGGATATCGAAAAAGAGCGGTATCCTGAAGCCTACGACCGGATCGTGCCCCGCCTTCCTTCCGGCGGCTTTCTCATCGCCGATAACCTCTTCTGGATGGGGAAAGTCTTGAATCCGCGTCAGATCGACCCTGCTACCGAAGGGGTCCGGGCATTCACCCGGAAGATCATGACCGACCCAAGGGTGCTCTCTACCATTGTTCCACTCCGGGACGGAGTCTCGATCTCGGTGAAGGTTGGCGCCTAAGTCGATTACGTGACTCGGGAGCCAGGGGGTGTTTCTTTGTCGGGGTGGAGCAGGATCGGGTAGCCTTCCGGATCGTTGGCCGCAAGGATCATCCCCTCGGATAGGATCCCACGGATTTTCCGGGGCTTGAGGTTGGCCAGGACCGGGACCTGCTTGCCAACGACATCCTCTGCGCTGTACTTCTCTTTTATCCCGGCAACCAACGTCACGGTTTTGACCCCTAAGTCCACGGTCAGTTTGATGAGTTTGTCCGTCCCCTCCACCGGCTCGGCGGCGACAATGGTGCCGATCCGGATGTCCAATTTTGCAAAGTCCTCATAAGAAATCTCGGGCTTGATCGGTTCCTGGGTCATGGGTTTCTCCTCCTCTTTTTCAGGGGTTTTTTGGGCACGCCCACGGATTAAAGAAATCAACCCCTCCGTTTCTTCGTCGGTGATTTTTCGGTATAAGACTTCAACGTTTTGGAGACGATCGGACCCCACATCTTGCGGGGATTGGCCCAGGTCCCAGGTGAGGGACGGTAAGCCCAGGAATCCCCGGATCTTCTCAGCGGAATCTGGCAAGAAGGGGGCCATCAATACGGCCAGGGCTCGGACCATATACACGCACTGCGCCAAGGTCCGTTGGGTCTTTTTGGGGTCTGTCTTGCGGGTGGCCCAAGGCTCGTTCCGGTCGAAGTAGGTGTTGCCGAAGTCAGAGAGGGCCAGAATCCGTCGGAGGGCCTTACGGAATTCAAAGGACTCCATGAAGGTTTCGACATCGCGATAAGCGGCGTCCACCTGGGCCCGGACTTCAGGGTCTACTGCTTCCAGTTTTGGACGTTCGCCCCCCATGTACCGTTCGATAAAACTCAAGGTCCGATGCACAAAGTTTCCAAAGTTATTGACGAGTTCGGTGTTGACCATGCGTTGAAACTCCCGGGGGTCGAAGTCTGAGTCTTTGGTCTCCGGCAGGATCATGGCAATGCCGAAGCGGACCACATCCCGGGGGAACCGGCTGGTCATGTCTTCCACCCAGACGGCGTAATTCCGGGATGTTGAGAACTTGTCGCCCATCAGGTTCAGGAACTCGTTCGCCGGGATCTCTGTCGGCAGAACATAATCGCCGTGGGCCATCAACATGGCCGGCCAGATCAAAGCGTGGAACACGATGTTGTCTTTGCCGATAAAGTGGACCAGTTTGGTCTCCGGGTCCAGCCAATAATCCCGCCAACGATCGGGTTGGCCGATCTTCTGGGCCCATTCGATGGTCGCAGAGATATAGCCAATGGGGGCGTCGAACCACACATAGAGGACCTTGCCTTGGGCCTCGGGGAGCGGAACTTTCACGCCCCATTCCAGGTCACGGGTGATGGGCCGATCCCGTAGCCCTTCTTCAATCCATTGGAGGGCCAAACGGCGGACATTGTCTTTCCAATGGGTCTTGGACGCGAGCCAGTCGCGCAGGGCATCACTGAAGGCGCTCAGGCGGAAGTAGTAATGGAACGTAGGGCGAAGTTCCGGTGTGGTTCCGCAGATGGCGCATCGGGGCTCGACCAGTTGAGTCGGTTCCAGCCAGCGGCCGCACTTCTCACATTGGTCTCCCCGAGCCCCAGGATAGCCACAATAGGGGCAGGTTCCCACCACATACCGATCCGGCAAAAAGCGCTGGCATTTGGGACAGTAAAGTTGTTCCAGGTCTTTGCGGACGATATAGCCCTTTTCGTAAATCCTGAGGAAGAAGTCGCTGGCCACCTTGTGATGGAGCGGGATGGAGGTTCGGGAGAAGTGGGTGAAGTCGATCCCCAATGCATCAAAGCCGTGTTTGATCACTTCGTGGTAGAAATCCACGATCTCTTTGGGGGATTTGCCTTCCTGGTCTGCCCGGATGGTGATGGCGACCCCGTGTTCGTCTGTGCCGCAGATGTGAATCACGTCGCGGCCGCGGAGGCGCTGGTACCGCGTATAGAGGTCTGCCGGCAGGTAGGCGCCGGCGATATGGCCGAGGTGGGAGGGGCCATTCGCATAGGGTAACGCGCTGGTGACCAGGATTTTTGCCATAGCGGTAATTATAAAGTGGGCATCCGCAGAGGCTTGGAGGCCGCGGGGACCTTTGGGTCGTCAGAGTCGGAGTGTGAGGACCCAGCCGACCTCACGGGCCTCTTTTGGCCAGAGGGGCACAGCGACTTCCAAAAGGCCGAACTTCTTCGAGATGCCCAGATCATAGGCCGTTTCTGCGCGGTCTCCGTTCCAGAGCCATCCCGCTTCAGCATAGGCCCGGACCCAGCGCAAGGGGATCTGGATTTGTCCGAAGATGCGGGCGGTCCCGGCGAGTTCGATGGGTGCGGTCCGGACCCCGTCCCCCCAGGTCCAGTGTCGGTTGGTCACCGAGAAGTCCCCACGGTGTGGAACGGCAAGATCCCAGGGCCAGGGCAGGAAGATCGGTCCTTTCAGCCGATACAGGGCTTGGCTCGGGGCGGTGCCCCAGATCTTTCGTGCGTCCAGGAGGACATGAACAGGCCAGCGGGTCGTCCAGGTCGCCTGGATCCGCAGGCCGAGTTTGGCATAGCCCAAATTCTCGGAGGTGGCACCAATCCCACCGAACCAGGTCACGCTCATGCGGCCGAGACGGGATCGGTGGCGGGTGGTATACCGGCCGAACCATTCGCCCCACTGACCGAGGGGATAGAGGGCCGGATCAAACGACAGGGTCGAATCATACACATCCCAAAGGATCAAAGAAAGGGCAAAGGTTTTCGGTCTTGGGTCATACGGGGTTTTTCGCCAGGTATGAGACCAGAAGAGGTTGAGGCTCCGGGCACCGGCCCACTCGCCGAAGGCGATTCCCCAGGAGGCCCGCAAGCGATCCAGGGGCTCGGTCCATTTTAGGGCTCCAAGGGGGCGTCTGAGGCCCCAGGCATAGCCCATCAGGGCATCGAGTTTATGTCGGAATCCCCCTTCGGAGCCCCCCAGCCGAAGCAGGAATCGGGCACCCTCCTTGGGCCAATAAAGCGGGATCGGAGTGATCGTGAGGGTGTAGACTCCAGGCTCCGGAAAGGCGATCAAGGGGCGAATGGCGAAGCGGCGCGGGCGCGTGTTGTTCCACTCATCCGGCTCCGGGATCACGTCGTCCGGATCCAGGATCACCTGTTTGACCTGGGTGATCCCCGGGAAAAGGAGGCGGCGCTTGCCCCGTTCCAACCGCTTGGTCACCGGTCCTTCCGGCGTCACGACCCGAACATCGATGGTCATCTCGATATCCCCACGGTTTTCCACCTGGACCCGAACGCCCCGGTCAGTTTTCTCCACCTTGTGGATTGCGTAATCAGCAGTCCAGTCGGTATAGAGCCACTGTCGGAAGAACCAATCCAGGTCCTGGCCAGAGACTTGTTCGCAGACTTTCTGAAAATCGCGGATATGGGGGTTCCGAAACCGCCAGGTTCGGTAGTATGTATGGAAGATGGAATCCAGGGTTTCCTGTCCGACGACCAGGCCCAGCATCTCGATCACCCGTTCCCCCTTGCTGTAAACCAGCGTGCCATAGTTGTTCATCTTGTATGCGGGTTGCCCAACGATGGGGGCATGCCACGGGCCATTGAGGGTCCGGTACAGTCCCATCTCCCGGAAGAACTTCAAGGGGGACCGGTCTTTGGGGAGCCACCAGCGGGTCCATCCGAGGAGTTGCTGAATGGAATCCTTGGGGAATCGCCAATCCATGAACCGGCTCTCTGCATAAGACGCGAAGGCCTCATCCAGCCAGGCCTCATCCATCTCGTTGTTGCCGAAGATCCCATAAAACCATTGGTGTCCGACCTCGTGGGCAATGACGTCGATGAGGCCCAGTCGTCGAATGGCTTTGGGCATCATGAAGCCCCCTCCGCGTCGCCCGCCGGACCCAATGATAACGAGTTGGGGATATTCCATGCCGCCGCCGGCCCGGCCGATGGACCCATCCACAATGGTCAATTTCTTGTAAGGGTAGGGACCAAACCATCGGTTGAACTGCTCCAGGATCTTCGGGATATCCTCGCGGATCTTGAGGTATCTCTGGAGGTGTCTTGCGCGGACCAGGGTCCAGATTTCGGTTTGGTCCACCGTTTGTTTCAAAGGCACGAAGTCAGGACTGAGCACCACGGCGACATCGTGGACCGAGTCGGCTACAAAGCGGATGGTGAAGGTCGTGGTATCCGGTTTAGCCTTTCTTCGACTTACCGACAGACTCTCGGGGTCGAACGCCATTAAAGAATCCAGAAAGGCCTGGTATCCTTTGCCTTCCACCAAAGTGCCGGTGAACCCGGCTACCACGTTTTGGGGGAAGGTGAGGGTCACGTCATAGTGTCCAAAGTTCGCATAAAACTCTCCCCACACATGGTAGTCAATGGGATGCCAGCCCAAAGAGTCATAGGCAGCCAGTTTTGGGTACCAGTGAACCAGGTTGACGTAGTTCCCTTGATGACCGGTTCGGGACCACAATTTGGGGATTTTGGCTTCAAACCTGAGGGAGAATGTCAAGGTCTCTCCAGGCATCACCGGCTCGGCAAGGGGAAGATGGAGCGTCGTCCCCAAGGAGTCAAACGACCGTTTTTGGCCCTGGAGTTCCAGTTCGGGGATCCGTAGATCTCCCTGATCTTTGGACTTCAGGTGCTCATAACTGCCGAACCACTCCTGGCTCTCCCGAAACAACGCACTGCCATCTTTGAAGGCATTGATGTAGAGGAGAAGCCACAGATCCTGGATCGTATCAGGGGTGAGGTTGACGAAGGTGATGGTTTCCTGGCCCTGGAGGCTCCAGTTTTGAAAATCCACGGTCGCCTGGATTTGATAATTGGCCTGTGCCTGATATAAGGCGATCACACTCAAAAGGATTCCCCACATTCCTCAGCCTCCTCACCTTGACATTTTAGGGAAAAGTCCACCGTTCGGGGGTGATGGTCAATGTTTGGATTTTCCCGTTGGGGCGGCGGACTTTCACCGTGAACTGTCCGCCGGGTTCCAAGAAAAGCAACGAGCGATAGGCATCGGCTTTTTGGGTCTCGACCGGATAGCCGTTCACAGCCACAAGCACATCTCCGGCTCGTAATCCGGCCTCCCAGACTACAGACCCCGAATCTACGGAGTCGACTTCAAAGTCGCTGTAAAAGAACATCCGTTCCAGCGGTGGGAAAAAGCCCAGGGGCTTCCATCGTTTCCATCGGCTTAATGTGTGTTCGAAGGGGGTTGCCATGGCTTTTTGAGCCTGGCGAAGGACCACTGGATCTTGCGTTTTCTTTGCAATCGCAGTGACAAACTCCTCAATGTCCGGGAGTTGGGTGGGGTTCTTTTTGCGCCATTCTCGGATCCCCTGAACCAATGTCGGCCGTCCGTAAAGGGAGTCGATTTCATACAGGATCCACGCAAAGGTATTCTGGGCGCCGTGATAGATCTTTCGGAACAGAGCCGGGCCTTCCAGGGTCAAGTAGTCGTAGGGGACAAGCCAGGCAGAATCTCCAAGAACCTGATGGACATAGGGGATGACCCCGATCATAGGGCCGAAGTGGGACCAATCATCGGCGCCCAGGGTCCACGGTAAATAGCCTTTATCGGGGTCCTTACACAGGGGTTGAAGAGAAAGACGCGCCATTTCATGTGCGTAGCCCAAGATGGGTTTGGAATCCTCGGGGTTCAGAAGGAATCTCTTGTCCCGGACTTTATGCCAAAAGGTATTGTAGGCATTGGAATAAAGTGCCCAGCGACGGTGGCTGACCCATGCTTGATAGACGTAGGCATACACCGTATCGGGCAAGGAGAGACCCAAGGCCTCATAGGCATCGTAAATCGTTGCGAGGAGTCGAGCCACTTTCCGGGCTTCGCCGATCTTCAAGAGATCCGCATCATAAAAAAGGGCAATTGGCCCCTCCACTAAATTCTCCAGGGGTAAGGGATCGTGGGGAATCCACTGGAGGGAATCCACGACCATCCGGTTCCCCTCGGCGTGCCAGAGACCGATGGCGGTCGCATCGTCGGTATAAAAGATGCCATCGCGGGCGCGTGCCAGACTGAAACTATAGGCGGACGGATGGCCCGGATAGGGAAACAGGGTCGCTGTGGACAGGGCCCGAACGTTCCGGGCGATGTAGACCTCAACCGCTTTCCCTTGGTAGGGAAACTTCGCTGCGAAGACCCAGTCCTCAGCGACCAACATGGAATCTTGGACCCAAATCGTGTCTCCATGGAATCGAACCGGAAGCCGCTGGAGAAGGGGTTGCCACGGCTCCACTTCATCCGACACCACATAAATGCCAATCGCCGAATCTGGAACTTCCTCGAGGGATGATAGATCTGCGGAGGAGATCAGCGCGGTCTTTTCTCCAAACTGGGTGTACATGTCGTAAAGGTAGTGAACAATGGCCTGAGATTTGGGGGAAGCTATCAGGGTGTAAGCCGACAGCATCCCGGGGAACACCCAACTCACGAATCCAAGGAAAAATCGAGTGTGACGCATGGGTATTATTTTGCTTGAGAATGGGGGTGGTTGCAAACGGGGAGGGGCCTCAGGCCGCCTTTCCCTTTGAACCTAATGGGTGGAGGGCCTCGTGGACGATCCGCGCCAGAAGGGTCAACTGAAGGGGCTTCTGGATCCACGGGATTTCCCCTTTGGTCAGGAGTTCCAAAGCCTGAGGGTCCCGAGGGTAGCCGGTCATAATGATGATCGGCAGGCTGGGATCGCGGGCCTTGAGTTCCTGGATCAAGGCTCGACCATCCATCTCGGGCATCAGAAGGTCTGTAATGACAAGTTTGATGTCATCCCGATGGTCCTCATAGATTTGTAAAGCCTCCCTCCCGTTTTTTGCGAGGTGAACTTGATATCCCAGGTGAGTGAGCATCGACTTGGCAAGGTATCGGACAGCCGCGTCATCCTCGACAACCAGAATCCACTCGCCTTGCCCCTTCGGGAGCGGTGTCCGCTGCTCGATTTTCTCAATATCCGCCTTGGTCAAGAGTGCAGGGAAATAGATCGTAAAAGTGGTCCCTTTCCCGACCTCACTCTCGACGAAGATATAGCCATCGTGCTGTTTGACGATCCCATGAACTTGTGCCAGGCCCAAGCCCGTACCGACGCCCGACTTCTTGGTGGTGAAGAAGGGTTCGAAAATCCTCGGTAGGATCTCTGGGGGAATCCCGGTCCCGGTATCCGAGAAGGAGATCACAATCCACTTCCCGGGTGGAACTTCGGGATGGGGAGGGGTTTCTTCTTCCGCCACATCTATGCGGGAGAGGTGAATCCGGATGGTTCCACCATTCGGCATGGCATCCCGGGAGTTCAGGGCGAGGTTTGTCAGGACTTGCTGGAGTTGGGCAGGGTCCCCGTAGAGCCAGTAGTCCCCAGATTCCCAATCCAGTTCAATTTGGATCGTTTCCGGGAAGGTCCGTTGAAGCCAGCGGACGGACTCTTTCATGAAAGACAAAAGGTCCAAAGGCTGTTTTTCTGCGACGGATTTCCGGCTGAAGTCCAGGACCTGACGGATCAGGCGGGCGGCCCGTTCGCCTTGCTCTACGACCATCTGCAGGTCACGGCGGACATCTTGAGGTAGGTCCTCTCGGAGAGCCAGCAATTCGCCAATTCCAATGACTGTGGTCAAAATGTTGTTGAAGTCGTGGGCAATGCCGGCAGCCAGTTGCCCAACGGCAGCCAGGCGGTCTTGCTGTCGTGCCCGCTCTTGGATTTCCCGCTCGCGCGTGACGTCTCGAATGAGAAGGACCCACTCTTCTCCGCGAAGGGAATAAGCGTTGATCTGGAAAATCCGGGGGCTGGGTTTGCGTAAGGTGAGTTCGTGGTAGGGAACTCCAAAGGGTGGAGGTTTTAACAGGATGTCCAAAGAGACTCCAGCCAGGGTCTCCAGTGGTTTCCCTTTCTCCGCCTTTGGTGCTAAGACCTGCAAGTACTCTTCGGCCAGAGGATTGGCTAAGACAATACGGTGTTCCCGGTCCAAAACCAGGATCCCGGCCCGGACACTGGTGATGATCCGATGGAGACGGCGGGCCTCTTCTTCTGCCCGTTCCATCAGCAAACTTCGTTGCCAGGCCATCGAAAGGGCCTGGGTGAGTTGGGTCAGGCGTCGGATTTTCGGTACGTGATAGCCTTCTGTGTAGGGCCAACCGAGGAGAAGCATGCCCAGCCATTCGGTGCCGGCCTGGAGTGGATAGACCGCCGCCGAGTGGACATCGGAAGGGAAAAGGCATTGAAGCGTTTGGGGAACGTTTTGAACATCGGGGAAGAGCCAAAAACCCGGGCCTGCAGGAGTTCCGAGGGCCTCTACCAGATCAGGCTTGGGAATCGAGCCCTCACAAAGAACTTTCAAGGCAGGATCTGACAGATCTACCACCTGGATACGGGTCTCTCCCTTGAACTCCGCGAGGAGCACATGGGAACAGGCACATGTTGCGCGTACGGCATCGGCAATCAACGGAAAAGCCTCCCGGATCGTGCGAGCGGTGTTGAGATGGGTCAATACACGGGCGAGTCCGGCGGCTTCTTGCTCTAATTCCCATCGTTCGAACGCGCTCCCGATCATATCTGCAGCGGTTTGTAAAGCGTCCTTTTCCACTGGAGACCACGGTTCTTCACGGTGTCGGCCGAAACTGAGGAACCCCCACCAGGCTTGATCTACAAAAATCGGGAAGATGAGGAGCCACCGAAGGCGTGTTTGTTGTAGGGCTTTTTTCAAACTCTCAGGGCATTCTTGATAAGACAATAGGAGTGGCTGGCCCGATTGTAAGGTCTCTCGCCATTCCTCCAATCCATCCTCTTCGTAACAAAGCGGGGAGGGGAATGGTTTTTCCCCCATGGACTGGATCTCTTTGCAAAGCCATTCGTAGGCTTGCCTGGCACATACTTTGCCATCCGGGGTTCGGAAGTTTTCATAGACACAGAGTCGTTCTACTTCCGCGGCCTGACCCAGATGTTTCAAAAACTCTGGGATGCTTTGGTTCACATCCGGTATCCGCAAGAAGGTCTCTGCGCCATATCGCATGGCCTCCAGGATGGTTTCACGACGCAGAAGGGCATGCTCCGCTTCCTTCTCGCGTGTGACGTCCCGCCCAAAACTAATGGTTCCGACAATCTCCCCTCTGCGATAAAGCGGGGCGGTATGGACGGAGAAGTGGAAGACGCGGCCGTCAGGGGCAATCACCCGTGTCTCATAAGACTGTGATTTCCCCTCTAAGGTCTCTTGGAAAACCTTCCGAACTTTAGGGAGGTCGTCGGGGTGGATTAAGGGTTCAAACGACTGACCGATCCATTCCTTTACAGGGTATCCCGTGACCTCTTCGGCACGTTGATTGATGAAGGTGAATTGCCCCTCTCTGTTTAAGGTCCAGATCATATCGTGGGCCGTATCGACAATGGTGCGGTAAAGTTCCTCCGAATCCCGAAGTTGATCTAAGAGTTTTTGTTTCTCGCGATGCTGCCGGGCTTCTTCTTCCACACGGACCTTCAACCTGTAGTTCCGATAAAGCAGGTACGCCCCCAGAAGGAACAGAAAGGCGGTAAAGAAGATCGAGGCCATGACCCGTCGTAAGTTCTGGCTGGCTATGGCCGAGATGGTAGCCATGGGAATATTGACAACAACACGCCAATCAATGTTCTCCAGAGACACACTGGCATAGGCCGCCATCTTCTTCGGTTTATCACGGAGTTGATAGAATACCGTTCCAGCGCTATTTCGGAGCACAGACTCTACATAGTCGAAAGAGACATGACAATCCAAGCAGGTGGAGTCGCGGTCGTAGATGTTATAGAGTTCCATTTCAGGGTGTTGCGACTGGTATATGAGGGTCCCGTCCTTGGCAATTAACCAGATCCCGAGATCTGTAGAGGAAACGGTTTTCCCCGCAAACTCGCCTTGAAGTAGGTCATCTAACCCCAGAAGTAATGTGAGGACACCTGCAAAGTTCCCTTGGGAGTCGGCAATTGGGGTGGCCATTAGAACGTGGAAAGGAATATGCGCCGTATCGGTGGAGTCTTCACGAAATCCCTCTTTGGTCACTGCGGGATTGGGAACAAGGGCTGTGATGAACACCTGTCCCCGCTGTGGGTTCTCCTTTGCCCACAAAAAGAAATCACACTGCGCGTACACACGGCCAATCGCAGCCTCTCTTGTGGACGCCACAATTCGGCCGGTCGTATCGTAAAGTGTAAAGGCCTCAATGCGTGGATCCTCTACCGCGGTAAGCAACTGTTGCAGAAAATCCCGGGGGTGAGCGTACGGCCATCGGTTCAATTCTGTGGAATTCCCAAGAATTCGTAGAACTTGTGCATAATGGTTGAGATGGGCCTGGAGACGGTTCGCAATCTCCTGAACCAACAAAGACTGGGTTTGACTATAGCGTTCTACTAAGGCCCGTTCTGAGCGGAAATGTGAATCTAAAGTCAAAATGACAATCAGCAGGAAGAGGAAACTTCCCGAAACCACCACTGGCCAGTTTTTCTTCATGATGAAGCCCTTACCCGTATCAATGAAAGCCGGAACTTGATCCTATTCCCGTCACAATCATAATCGGAACCCCCTGGATTCTCAATGAATACAAGCCTTAGGGAAATACTGAAGTATTCGATGGGATTCCTTGAACTTGACAGCACTTCAGGGATTCTTTACTATATGCGTTAGTAGGGCATTGGGCTATACACAAAAGGAGAGAAACTTTAGAATGAGAATCCAACACAGAAAATTCGTACATCACGGCTTTTGGCCGAGGAGGTTTTATGGCACGAAGTAAAACTTCGCGGAGATCTCCGCAACGATCCTTTGGGGCTTATGCGGTCCTCGGCTTTGTAATTCTTTTATTTGGTGTCCTGGCTTACGGAATCTATTCCAAAAACCGAGGATCCGCACCTCCCGAGTCCATCCAGTTAACGATCGCTCAGGAACGGATTTATGTCACCGTCGCTCAGGAATATCTGTGCTCATGTGGGGCCTGTGATCTGGTTCTCAATGATTGTACCTGTCCCACAGCGCTTCAGACCAAGAAGGATCTCCGAAAACGGATCCAAGAAGGGGCCTCGCAAGAAGATTTAGAATGGTACCTGGAACAGGTCTATAGAGCACGGCGTGTGACATCCTAAGGAGGTGAGATCCATGAAAAAGAAAACCCAAATCTGGGTGGGGGCCCTGGTGATTGTGGCCGCCCTTCTCTTTTTAATGGTGACAAGTTTCACACAGTCTTCCGTCTATTATTACACCCTCGATGAACTGGCAACCCTCGACATTTCTCCTCAGCAGCGGATCCGTGTGAGTGGACAACTCGTCAAAGAATCCGTGAAATATGACCCTACGAAACCGCTTCTGGAATTTACCATCCAAAATTCCGACAGTACTTACCGCTTGAATGTCATTTATCACGATGTCATGCCCGATAACTTTCTCAAGAGTGAAGAAGTCGTAGCCACGGGATATCTCCAGGGTACGCGATTCGAAGCCGACCAACTCCTGATCAAATGCCCGTCAAAATACGAACCCGAAGAAACGGAAACAGCGGGGGGATCGTAGCATGCCACAACTCGGATCACTTGCAACCACCTTAGCATTCCTCACCGCCGTCCTTGCATTCGCCGCTCTGGCATGGGGAGCTTACCGGAAAGATCGGAGTTTGATCCATCTCGGCTACCGGGCTCTGGACACGGTGTTCTTCTTGGTCCTTTTTGCCTCTGCCCTCCTCCTGTTCCTTTTGGTGAGTCGTGACTTTTCCGTTCGCTACGTCGCTGATTACACCTCCAGAGACTTGCCGCTTTTATATACCATCTCTGCCTTTTGGGCAGGGCAGGCCGGTTCCCTCCTCTTCTGGGAACTCATCCTCTCGATCTACACCGTCCTCGTGTTGTGGCTGTATCGTAAACACCCACACCTTCCGGTGATTTCCGCCATCATTGCCGGTGTGCACATCTTTTTCACGCTTCTCCTGACCTTTCTTACGCGGCCCTTTGATACATTTCCTTTCCCACCCCCCGACGGCGCGGGTCTGAATCCCCTGCTCCAGGATCCGGCAATGGCACTCCATCCGCCAACGTTATACCTGGGCTATGTCGGTTTCACGATCCCCTTCGCCTTCGCCATGGCTGCCCTGATTCTTCGCAAGGCGGATGCCGAATGGATTCGACGGACTCGAGTTTGGACCATTATTTCCTGGCTGTTTCTGACCACAGGGATCGTTTTGGGAGGACAATGGGCGTACATTGAATTGGGCTGGGGGGGCTATTGGGCTTGGGACCCGGTAGAAAATGCCGCCTTTCTCCCTTGGCTCACGGCCACCGCCTTCCTCCACTCCGTCATGATCCAACAGGCCAAAGGGATGCTTAAGACTTGGAACATCGCTCTCATCGCGCTCACCTTCTTCTTCACCATTTTCGGCACCTTCCTCACTCGATCGGGTGTGGTCCAGTCGGTCCATGCCTTCGCGGAATCGAACCTGGGAACCTATTTCTTGGTGTTCCTGGGCATCGTGGTGATCTTCTCCGTGTATCTCATCCTCACGCGATCCCATCTGCTCAAGAGTGAGGCCTCTTTTGAGGGCATCCTGGCGAAAGAGACCAGTTTTTTGGTGAATAACATCCTGTTCCTCGGATTGGCTTTTGCGACCTTCTGGGGGACCATTTTCCCCATCCTTTCTGAAGCCGTAACCGGCAATAAGGTGACCGTGGGTCCACCATTCTTTAACCAGGTGAATGCCCCGATCTTCTTAGGGGTGATCATCCTGATGGGCATCTGTCCACTGATTGCGTGGCGTCGATCTTCACCGGGCAAGTTAGGGAGAAACCTTCTGGTTCCAGGGATTGTCGGGCTCATTTCCTTCGCGGCATTTTTCCTGCAAACCCACCGGTTTGGCGTGAGTCTGGCATACGCCAGTTCGGTCTTTGTCATTGCGAGCATCCTCTATGACTTTGCCATTGAGGCGAAAGTGCGACGATCGTTTCACCCCGAAGAACCGGTCCCTCAAGCGATCTGGCACCTAATGCGTGCACGGTCTCGAAAATATGGAGGGTACCTGGTCCATCTGGGCGTTGTCATCATGGCCATCGGGATCGTCGCCTCCAATGCCTTTAAGCAAGAAACGACGGTAAAACTCGAGCCCGGAGAGCAAGCGGAATTTGCGGGATTTGTCTTGCGATATAAGGGGATCGAATTTCAACACGAGCCGGGGAAGGTCATCGCTTCCGGCACCTTAGAGGTCCAACCCTCCGACCATGGTTCACCCTCCAGCGTCCCTCTATGGGTCCTCCGGCCCGCCAAGGTCTTTTATCGTACGGCCGATCAACCACATACCGAAGTGGACATCCGTCGGATCGGCGTGGATGACCTCTACACCATCCTCGCTGGTTACCAGACGGGCTCTGACAAAGAAAACTTTGCCACGTTCAAGTTTCTCTACATGCCCGGGGTCAACCTCATCTGGTGGGGATTCTATGTCATCATAATCGGTGGACTGTTTGCTTTATTCGGGAAAGGGAAACCAAGGAAACGGAAGACACGGAGGGCAACCTCATGAAACGCTTTCTGACAAGCAGCCTCTTCCTCTTTGTCTGGACGACAGTGCTGGCGGGTGCAGCGACCTTGTCGGACATTGAAAAACAATTGATGTGCATGTGTGGGTGTGGCATGGTCCTCTCCTCCTGTCAATGCGGGACTGCCGAGGAATTCCGGACCGAGATCCTCACAAAACTCGAGCAGGGCGTCCCTCCAGACCAGATTATCCAAGATTTTGTCGCGCGGTATGGCGAAACGGTCTTGGCCGCCCCTACCAAGTCCGGGTTCAACCTCACGGCCTGGATCACTCCTTTTGTCGCTCTCATCCTTGGACTCTCGGCCCTCTTCTGGGTTGTCCGCACCCTGGCACATCGGTACCGACTCCAAACCGTCTCACCGCCCCCCGGCGCTCAGCACCCCGGCTTTCGGAAACAGGTCGATGAACGCCTTAAAGACTACCTTTAAAGGGAGGCTTGTATGGTTACCTGGATTGGAACCCTTCTGATCCTTGGGGTTGCAGCCTATCTCTTTGTTCCCTATATCCTGGGATGGGACCGACAGGCAGGGAAAAAATCCACCAAGGAATCTGAAGACCCCCGGGAAGTCCTGTTGAGCAACCTGGCAGACTTGGTGTACGATTACAAATCTGGGAAAATCAGCGAAGAGGACTATCAACGCCTCCGTGCAGAACTGGAGGCTCAACTCTACGCTTTAGAACACCCGGAGTCGGAGGCACCCAAGGATGACCGACGCACCACCACGGCTGGAGATTCGGAACCTGACCAAGAGGATTAGCGGCAGGAAAATCCTCAAAGGCTTTACATTTTCTTTTGTTGCAGGGACCCGATACCTCCTGACCGGTCCCAACGGCTCCGGGAAAACTACCCTCTTAAAACTCCTGGCCGGCCTCATGCGGCCTTCGGACGGAGAGATCCTGTATCAGGACCGCCCACTGGAGGACTGGGGCAGTGCCTACGGCAAAATGGTCTCTCTCTTAAGCCACGAACTCTACATGTACGAAGACCTCACCGGCCTGGAGAACCTGGAGTTCTTTGCGCGACTCCACGGCCTCCCGCACCCCAGGAACCGGGCCCTTGAACTGTTAGAACGGGTGGGGCTTAAATTCTTTGCCCATGAACCCGTGAAGTCTTACTCCCAAGGGATGAAACAACGGCTGGCCGTCGCAAAGGCCATCCTCCACCGACCGAAGATCCTCCTCTTCGACGAGCCGTTCTCCGGCTTAGACCTCCGTGGGACCGAACTCCTCCAGGAGACCCTCCAAGAAATCCTACCCCAAGAGGACGGGATCTTCATCCTCGCCACACACAACCCCGATCTCGGATGGCAACTTGCCGACCAGTATCTCTACCTGGAACGCGGCTCCCTCCAGGCCTCCGGGGACCGAACCCACTTCATTGAAGCCAAAATTGTGGACCGGCTCCGCCAAAAAATCGACGTCGGAGTCTTCTGATGTCCTTCTTGCGCGGCATCTGGGAAATCTTTCGGAAGGATTTTCTCTTTGAACTCGAGACCGGAGAAACGCTCAGCCTCCTGTTGGTCTTTGCTCTTTCGGTCCTCTTTCTGTTTAACTTCTCCTTTGATCTCTCTCGAGCGGAAGTTCAGAAGTTCTTCCCCGGCTTCTTCTGGCTCACCGTCCTGTTCACCAGTGTCCTGGGCTTTTCCAAAGCCATCGAGATCGAACGGCGTGGCCATGCCATCCAGGGAATCCTTATGACCCCGATCCCCCGCGAATCGATTTACCTCGGAAAGGTTTTCAGTTCCTTTGTCTTTTTGCTCCTGGTGGAACTCATCCTGGCCCCTCTCTTTGTGGTTTTCTTCGGCCTCAAAATGACAGGAGCCCAGTTTCTACAACTGCTGTTCCCCCTGATCCTGGGAACCTTAGGGCTGGCAGCGATCGGCACCTTCATGGCATTGATCTGCCAAGTCTCCCCGAAAGGATGGCTCCTCTTCTCTCTGGGATACTTTCCTCTGGCCGTCCCCACACTCATCGCCAGCACAAAATTGTTTCAAGGGATCTTTCAAGCAGTTGGGGGGCCTGCCGCTCCCTGGCTCCGGTTTTTGGGGGTCATTGACACCGTTGAACTGGTAGTCGCCGTGTTGTTGTTCGAGTACCTCATGGAAGAGTAAACTTATACGTTAGGAGCAGAGCATGAAAGAGAACAAACCACTCAACATTAGCACCACTCGAAAAGTCCTATGGGGGCTGGGATTTGCGCTCCTGTTGGTGAGTCTATACATGGCGCTCCTCTTCGCCCCTCGGGAACGGACTATGGGGGATGTTCAGCGCATCTTTTATTTCCATATGCCCCTGGCCTGGAACGGCTTCTTGGCATTCTTTATTACGTTCTTGTATGGGATCCGCTATCTCATCCGGAGAGACCTCCAGGACGATCAGATTGCTGCGTCCTCGGCCGAAGTAGGCCTCTTTTTCATCACCCTGGCGTTGATCACGGGCTCTTTGTGGGCTCGGCCTGCTTGGGGCACCTTCTGGGTCTGGGAACCACGATTGACGACTGCGTTTATCCTCTGGCTCATGTACGTGTTCTACCTCTTTCTGCGACGCAGCATCGAGGATCGGGATCGAGTCCGGCTTGTCACGTCGGTCTATGGGATCATCGCCTTCGTTAATGTCCCCCTGGTCTTTATGTCGATCCGATGGTGGCGGACCCAGCATCCGGTTCTCATCAAAATGGGGAAGATCGATATGGCCCCGCAAATGGTCCAAACCCTCATGGTTTCGCTGGTGACCTTTACCATCCTTTACGTCCTTCTGTTGGTTGAACGGCGGGCAGTAGAACGCTTAGAAGATCGCGTCCGCCAAATGAAAGAACAAATCCGGGAGGTTTGGCAATGACCTATCTCTTTTTGGCATTTCTCGTGATCTGGATCGGGTTCTTTCTCTACAATGCCTACCTTCTTCGTCGATTGAGCCAGTTAGAGCGACAAATGGAAGCCTTTGAGGCCTACCTGAAATCTAAAGAACAGTCGGGAACCTGAAACATCCTGTGTCTACAAAAACAAAAGGAAAGAGGGTTTATGATGCACGGGATATTGTTTCTCCCTTGGGGTACAGCGGCCTTTTCTGTAGTATTTGCCGCAGTTCTCTTACAGCATGCGAAACGACGTGAGTGGGCACCTCATCTGGTATGGTGGTCATTGGGGGTCATGGTTTACGGTTTAGGTGGGTTTCTCGAAGCGTGGATCGGATCCTTTGGGAATTCCGCGTTTCTCACCAAGGCCTGGTACATCGTCGGCGCCTTGTGGGGCGGATACCCCCTGGCACAGGGGACGGTGTACTTCCTCCTCCCAAAAAAGACCGCCGATCGTCTCACCCAAATTTCCCTCCCCCTGGTCATCCTGTTCTCCCTGTTCGTCGCGTTATCTCCGATCCGATCCGAGGCCCTTTTGCCTCATATGCCTACCGGGAAAGTGCTCCAATGGACCTGGGTTCGGTTCCTGACGCCCTTCGTCAATCTCTACGCAGTAATTTTCCTGGTCGGAGGGGCAGCCTGGAGCGCCTGGCGCGCCTGGAAGACCGGCCAAGGGGCACACCGAGCCTGGGGGAACACCTGGATCGCGATCGGGGCCCTCTTACCGGGGATCGGGGGCGGCTTCGCAAAACTCGGACAGGTCCAGGTTCTTTATCTCCTGGAATTCATTGGCCTTCTTCTCATCGGTCTGGGCTACGTCTTGACACGAAAGGAATCGTCGTAGATCTGCCTCCATGCCCCATCACCGCGACTCGCGCCGGGCCCGAAGCCGTAACCGATCCCATTTTTCAACCTTTGCCAGGTCTTTCAAGAGGTCCTTTTTTAGGGACTCTCGCCACTCCCGCTCCAAGAGGGCCCGCGCGACATCAATCCAATAAAGACTCCGTTCATAACGACGCTGCGCATAATCGATCCGTGCCAGCCAATAGAGGATGATGGCGATGTTGTAGGGGTACTCGGGTTGATCCTCCAGAGTCGAATACAGGATCTCCTGATAGACCCGAAAGGCTTCGGAATATCGGCCTCCTCGAAACAGAGCAAATCCCAGGGTCCACCGGAAGGTTCGAGAGGAGGGGAATTCTTCGATGAGTTTCCGTGCAATGCGGGCCCCTTCCCAGGCCTTGCCGCTATATGCCAGAGCCCAGGCCAGGGCATCCAAGGCCGCATATTTCGAAATAAGCCCATGGGTGGCGGCTTTGCGGATCTTTGCCAGTCCCCGCTTCTTCCGGTTCCCGTCAACACCGGGCAACCATCGAAGAAACTTTGGCAATTCAGACATGGCGACATCATAAACCCCTAATCCGAGGTAGGCGTCATAGAGGGCGGAGTCCAGTTCCACAGCCTTGGACAGTTCACGGACGGCGCGAATTCCATCCCGGAGAGCCGAGAGAAACCGCCGTTTTCTCCCCTGGTACAGGGCTCGATAGGAGGCGGCGGCCCCGATGTAAAAGTGGGCCCAGGCCAACCGCTCCGGATCCTGAGAATACCGCTTAAGCCAGACTTTTGCGCGCTGTTCTGTTTGTTTCGTGAACGAAAAGAACTCCTTTTCCCGAGTTTCCACCGAGAAATCGAGCATGTAGAGGTCCGTTAAGCCCGCCATGAGGAGGTAGCCCAACGGATCGTCCGGGGCCGTCTGGATGACCCGTTGGAAATAGGCTTCGGCAGAGTCAAAGGCTTCTACATAGGCAAAGTGCTGGCCCCTGGTCACCAATTGGAGGAGGGCGGAGTCCGGATAGGCAACAAGCCAAAGGGAGAGCAGCACCATCATTTTCTCAGCACCACCAGGTAACTTCCTTCTCCAGGATGGATGAGAAAGATGTGGACGGAGAAGCCCAGTTCGAGTCCTGCTTGACGGACCCTTCTGGGGGGATAGAGGGTCAGGATCGAGCCGGAGGCGATCCGGTAGAACCGTCGGTGGAGTCGGGTCAACAGCCGCTCAGAAGTAAAGGTGAGGAAGGCCCGGCCCTGGGGGGCCAGAAGGTCTCGGACCTTGTTCAGTGTGGGCGTCAGCGGAAGAAGGGGGAGGACATGCATCGCCACCAGGGCATCGTATGTGCCTTCCATGTCTTCCAGACGGCGGGGAAGGTAACGGACATTGGGCAAAGGGGTTCGTTGAGCGATCTGGATCATGGCTGGGGATGCGTCGATGGCCGTGATCTGGGTCTCTGGAAGGCGATGTGCGAGTCGTCGGGTCAGGATGCCGGTGCCACAGCCGACCTCCAAGAGGCTTTTCGGGGGTGGCTGAAGGACCTGAAGAATGGCTTTTATGGCGGCCTTCCGCCACCCAAAAAGGGGAGGGAACAAAAAGGCCAGTTCCCGCAGGTGTGGGTAGGCATAGTACCGGTCCCGCAGGGTCATGACCCACCTTGGGAAAGTCGATCCCAGAGTTCCGGCTCTTGTAAGGCCAGGATCCGCAACGCCAAAAGGACCGCATTGATCATTCCATGTTTCCCGATCGCCAGGGTCCCCACCGGGACTCCGCGAGGCATCTGAACGATGGACAACAGGGCATCCAGGCCCCGGAGCGGTCCGGCTTCCACAGGCACTCCCAGCACGGGGAGCCGGGTCATTGAAGCCACGACCCCGGGCAGGTGCGCGGCCAGGCCTGCAACCGCGATCACAACCTGGACCCCGCGCTCTTCCAAGGTCTGGACATAGGCCCTCAGCCTCTCCGGATCACGGTGGGCAGAAAGATACTGGACCTCGTAAGGGACACCCACTCGGTCTAGGATTCCCATACCTTCCTGGACCAGAGGCTCATCACTTCGACTTCCCGCAATGATCACAATTTTGGGATTAGGATGTTCCATGTTGCCAACTCCTTAAGATATCCCCTGCCAGATACACAGACCCAATGACCAGGATGAGATCCTCCGGATCTGCATATTGGAGGGCTGCCCATAACGCCTTCTCAGGGGAGGGGATCACCCGAAACTTCCTCCCCCCCAACTCTTGATAGAGATCTGCCATTTCCCATGCAGAGAAATGGCGAGGATTGGAAAACTCGGTAAAGAAGACCATCTCGGCCCGAACCACCCATTCCTCGATCATCGAGGCCACATCTTTGTCTTTTGAAACCCCGAAGACGACGATCAAGTCCTGGTAGTCAAACAATTCGGATACACTCGCAAGGGCGGCGCGCAGGGAAAAGGGGTTATGGGCACAATCGACAATGACCCACGGCCGTTGTTGGAGGACCTGGAGCCGTCCCGGGATCCTGGCACCGTCAAACCGGACTTCCTCGATGCCCAGGTGATGCAATGCCATGGCCGCCAATGCGGCGTTTCGGACCTGGAATCGTCCAGGCATTGGGACCTCGAGATGGAGGACCTCCGAGCCTACCTGTAAGTCAAAGGTTGAACCCTCGATGTCTAACAGGACATGCTGGATTTGCTCCTCTCGGAGGGGGATCAGTAGGGCATCATTTTGCCGCGTCTTTTCCTGGATGACCTGCCAGGCTTCAGGGTCCTGTGGGGCGGAAAAAACGGGGTGCGCGTGGGTAATGACCCCGGCTTTTTCCCGGGCGATCTCGGTGAGGGTGGTACCCAAGATGGCCGTGTGGTCATAATCAATCGGGGTCAAGACCGTTGCTTTTTGCTGAACGACGTTCGTGGCATCGAGCCGGCCACCCAGGCCCACCTCAAGGACGGCATAGTCTACCTGCTCATCGCGGAAGTACAAAAATGCCGATGCCGTCAGGGTTTCAAAGACCGTTCGGATCCCCCGCTCTCCTGAATGCAGGGCTTTCAACGTCTCGATGTACGCTGCAAATCGGTCTTCGGGAATCCACTCGCCGTTGATCTGGATTCGCTCCCGGTAGGAGATCAGATGGGGCGACAGATATAGGCCCACCCGGTACCCTGCATTTTGGAGGCCTTGAGCCAGAAAGGTCGCGGTAGACCCTTTCCCTTTGGTTCCCGCGACCAAGATGGAGGGGAAGGTCGTCTGGGGGTCTCCCAGTTGCTGTAAAAGCGTACGGAAAGAATCTAAGGACCGAACGGCCCCCGGTTTCCGTTCGTAGTCCAGGAGGGAGTTTAAGTATGCCAGAGCCTCTTGGAATGTCAACGGGCAAATTATCCAAGACACCCCAGAATCAGTCAATACGGTATGTGGGCTCATCAAAAATCTATCCGAAAGTCTTTCAGAACCTCTCCGGTCGAAGCCACGAGAGAAGAACAAAAGGGGAAACGACTTTAGAATGGAAACTCCCGACGCTCCTCGTCGCTCAACCGGGGTTGATCGAGGGGGGTGAGGGGATCACAAAGCCACCGGAGGCGACATCGATCGCCCCCGGTGGTTCCATTTTCTGGGAGGGTATCCGTTACGATCAAGCGGATCCGATTGCCCTCGGTTTTATACGACAGGGAGAGGCCGGGGGTAGGCCCAGAGGGAGGGAAGCAGAGAGAAACTGGAACCCCTGTGGAAGTTTAAATTCCAGGAGGTAGCCGGAAGTGACATCGAGCAGGTATGCCTGGATCGGGAGAGAAAGGGTATTTCCAGAAGGTTGTGGGTCTCCCGTGGCAAGGAGGGGCTTGGGAAGAAGCAGTCGTTTGCAACGACTGAAAGGCTATAGACATGAATATTCGTCATCTTCATCTGGAGAATCTATCTGGCGAAGAACGCCGTTGTAATATGAAGCAGCAAAATTATCTTCTCTTTATGTCCAATACACATTCCGCTCGTCAAAGGAATATGTAAAAGTTTATAATTAGAAAAAGCCATAACGTCCAGATCAAGGAGGATGGCGATGATCCGATACATAACCATTCTCACTATTCTTGGGATGAGTGCAAGGGGGGATGCCTACAAATATAACAATCTAAGTCGAGATGACATCGCGCAGTTCCCCTCAAATCAGTTGTTCACCGGTTCTTATTCTTTTGAAATGCCCCCATCCCTAAACATCCGACTCATTGACTCCTCCCGGACTCAGTATACATTCTGGCGGCAGATACAGGACCCGATATGGTACAGTGAGTCCGGGGATACCATCGTGTTCGCATGGCGGGGTTTTGAGGTTGACCAACCTTATTACATTGCGTGTGCAGTATCCACGGATGAAGGGAATACATGGTATGTAGAAAGGCGATTAAATGAACAAACCGGGGTCCTTGACGGAGGCGGGATATATGTATCGGCAACACGACAGGCAAATAGACCCGTGATTTCATATATTGAATGGCTGACCCCCTTAGATTTGGGACGGGCTGCAAATATTTCGGGAAACTTTGAAGGTAATTCTTCTGACTGGTTCGGCAATCGTTCTGAAGACTTAGATGCGTTTCATAACATTCCGATCCCGATGCCCAACAGTTCTGTAGTACTCAACCTGCTTGATACCTTTGATGGACTCAAGGCTATTACATATAACGCCGCAACAGGGGAGATGGGCGGACCGTACACTGTCGATCCTGATTTCTATATGGTGGGGGCGGACCGTCTTGGCGATACCATCATGGCATTTGGGTTTAGTAACCTTGATGGCTCGATACTTTATTACTCATTGGATGCATCCAGTGGACAATGGTCCGGACCCTTTGAATTCAGGGCTCCTGATGTGGATACCCTTCCAAATGGAGAAATTCTTTCAAATCTAAACTGGGCTGATGGGATAATTTTAAATGACGGAACACCCCTGATGGTTGTAGATCTCGGCGACGAAACTGAAATAGACACAGTTTGGGCAAGCAGGAGTGTATGGGTTCTAAAACCGGATACCGCTATTCGAATATGGGTTGCACCATCTACAGACCCGGTATACCATGTCGCATACTCTCAACTTTCCATCAACAGAGCATCGGGGATTGTTTATGCCTTCTGGATGCAATTGGATAACTGGCGAGGTGACACTACCGGCTATGGCTCATGGGATATATGGTATGCCTACTCAACCGATCATGGTTATACCTGGTCAGACCCGATCAACCTCACAAATACCCCAGGTCTTGACGAGGCGATGTTTCAGGTTGCGAAGAGGGTCGTGAATGGGCGTACATGGGTCGGGTTCCTCAGGCCAACCGGCGGAAGGATAGAAGACCTGTATTACCATGTAGTTGCTGATGGTGAAGTTTTCTTTTCCAATGTCTTTCTTGGGTATGTCGAGGGGCTCGGTGTTGAGGAAATGGACCATGAAGTTATTCCCAACAGAACGGTGATTCAAAATAACGCTCTGCTCTTTTTCTCTGCTACCACCGGGGTCGTCAATATTGAAATTTTCGACATCACAGGCAGAACGATGCACTCATGGAATCATCCGGTAGTCCGAGGGAAAAACCTGATCCGTATCCCTGTGGATCAAATCACCTCGGGTCTTTACTTTGTGAGGATTTCCGTCGGACAGGGAAAGTCTTCGGTTTTGAAGTTCATCAGAATTAAATAATCGCCACACAAGACCGGGCAACTTTTCCTACCACATACCGATCCAATCAGTTCCCTCAGCCTGCTGGAATGTTGGGATAAACGTATTCACGGTGTTACCTGGGCACCCTGAACACCTTGAGGAGCCTCCGGTGGCGTTCACTCTCAAGAACCACAAAATACACCCCTGAACGCCATCGGGGGCTCCCCTTGATTCTTAATTAAGATAACCGTCCCACAAACCCCCCCTTGCATCTTAAGGAAGGCACAAAGAGCGAGGCAGGAGCGACTTTAGCCGCGACCCAATCTCTTTCCCATAGATCTTCTCGTAAGACATCAAGTTACGGAACGTCTTCTTTTCGGTTGATGTGTTGAGGTCGGTTCCCGACCAGATACTCCTGGACGGTCATGGGGCGCTTGCCTTCTGGGATGAGTTCCAGGATTTCGACGGTCCCCGGGTTCGCCCCAAGATAAAGACGGCGGCCCTCCACCTTTAAAGCCCACGGCTCTAAGCCGAGATCGGGGCCGAGCCGGGCTCGCAGGAGTTTATGGACTCGACCGTCCAGCCGGACCCGGACCCCGGGCTTGGGGGAGAGCGCACGGATGTGATTCACGACCTCGGCAGCGGGACGGTCTAAGTCCAACCAGGTCTCATCAGGCCGAATCTTCTTGGCATAAGACCCCTCACCGGGTGGCTGAGGCCGGGGCTTCAAGGTCCCCAACCGAAGCCCTTCCGCTGCCCTCAACAACAGAGGTTTCCCACGCTCTACAATCTTGGGCAACAGGTCACCCTTTGTTTCTTCGGGGCCGATGGGGAGGCGGTCCTGTAATACGATCCCCCCGGTATCTACTTGTGGGTCCATCACGATGACGGTGAGCCCTAACTCCTGTTCCCCTGCCATGAGGGCACGTTCAATCGGGGCTGCGCCCCGGTACCTGGGCAGCGCCGAAGGGTGGAGATTCAACGCAGCAATTTGTGGAATCTCTAAGACCTCGGGAGGAAGGATCTTCCCATAGTCGCACAGCAAAATGAACTCGGGCTCCAGTTGTCGGAGGGCCCGAAGGAATTCTGGGTCTCGAAGTTTGGTGGGAGTGAAGACCGGGATGCCTTCGGCTTCTGCAAGGACTTTTATCGGGAGAGGCTGGAGTTTTCGGCCTCGCCCCCGAATCCGATCGGGGAGGGTCACCACCGCCAGGGGCCGGTCTCCTTGGCGAAGAAACGCCTGAAACAACAGGGTTGCCAGGTCGCCGCTCCCAAAAAACACAAACCTCATTTTCTACGCCCCTTTTTCCGTCCTTTGGGAACAACCCGACTCTCCCAGTGGATCGGGACCCCCCAGAAGCCAAAAGTGTCCCGAAACCGTTTTTCCAGGAATCGGAGGTAGTGTCCGGGTACTTCACGGTCCCGGGATTCCAGAACCAAGACCGGCGGGGCCCATTGCTTGGCGCGGAGTCGCCGTACGTCTGCTCCCGGGGATTGGATCGCCAAAACTTCGTCCAGAAATGCATCTAACCGACGCTGGCTGACGCGCTTCTTGTATTCCTGATAGACGCGTGGCAGAATCTCCTTGAGATACTCGATTCCCTCTCCGGTCACTGCGGAGGTCAAGATCTTCGGGGCAAAGTACACAAAATCCAGTTCGGCCTGGATCTGGGGATACAATTGACGGCGCTCCTTCGAGGGGATCAAATCGATTTTATTCAGGGCAATGACCAGCCCTTTGCCCTCGTCGATGACCCACCGAAGGATGCGTTTGTCCATCCGTGTGACCGATTCCGTGACGTCCAGCACGACCAAGGCGATCTGTGCATACCTCAAGGACCGTTCGGTCCGGACCGCCGCAAAGTATTCGATGTCGTCTCTGTATTTCCGCTTCAGCCCTGCGGTATCGATGAAAATAAGCGGACCACACTCGATATCCACGGCATCTCGTGTGGTCCCGGGGATGTCCGAAATGATGGTCACTTCTTCGCCCACCAACGCATTGAGGATCGAAGATTTGCCTACATTGGGACGACCAAGGATGGCCACCGGGATCCGTTCTGTGGGCTCGGTTTCCGGCTGGCCCTTGGGTTTCGGGAAGGCTCCTTGTTCTTCCAATCGTCGAATAATCGTGTCCAGAAGGTGCGGCACGCCGATCCCGTGTTCTGCGGAGATCAGCAAAGGTTGCCCCAGCCCCAGCGCCAGGAATTCTTCGGGGTCCTTGTTTTTGACATCTGCTTTGTTCGCGACAAGCAGGACGGGCCGCCCCTTCTTTCGGAGCCACCGCGCAATTTCTTCATCGTAGGGGGTTAAGCCCGATTTGAGGTCCACCAAAAAAAGCACCAGGTCGGCTTCTTCAACGGCCTTTTCAATATGCTGGGCTACTTTCTCGAAGATGCCGTCCTCTTCAGGGGGATAGAGCCCACCGGTGTCCAGGAGTTCGAACCGCCGACCTGCCCATTCGACGGGCTTCCGCAGTCGGTCTCGGGTCACGCCCGGGGTTTTCGATGTGACCGCCAGGGGTTTACGGACCAACCGGTTAAATAGGGTGGATTTGCCGGCATTGACTTTGCCGACAATGACAACCTTGGGAAGGGGGATGGAAAGGGTCAAGGGTGGGATTCCGTTAGCCGCCGCGCTTTTCCTCAGCCAGCCGTTTCTCCAATTCTTCAATGGTGTCCCGCATGTTCTCGATCAAGCCGAGGAGTTCCTGAACCCGCTCGTCCTCAAAGGGATTCACCTTCTCTTCCATCTGGCTCAACTCGTAGATTCGCGTCCCTAAATCCGTGATATACCGAACCATCTGACGGCGATACTGCTCAATTTCCAACTTCAGGCGAATCACATGCGCGGTCTCCTTGGACTTCTTTGCGGCCGTCTCCGCGGTCTCCTTCGCCACATTTAAAATCAACTCTAACGTCGACCGAATATTCTCAAACAGTTCCATCATAACCTCCTCGGACTCAAGTTTTATTATACACTCCGGCCTTTGCCCCCTCTATAATAAAGCCATGACCCGCCGGCAGATCCTGAAACTGGGGCTTTTGGGATTCATTGCAGGTTGGACCAAGACCTGGGCCTGGCTCCGATCCGGCATTTCCGGAAGCCCGAAGAGGGGTGTCCCGGTCTCCTCCTCCGCCAGACGGCCGATGCTGCCCCGATATTTCCTCCACGGGGGCCCAGGGTCTTGTGCCACCCCAGAACCTCTTCTCCAAGACCTTCTGACGTAGATGAAAATCCTTTTGGTCCGCCTCTCCTCCCTTGGAGACCTAGTCTATGTCACCTCGATATTGGAAGCCCTCCATCATCACGGCCATGAAATCCATCTCCTGACCGATCAGACCTTTGCGGACCTCTTCCTTGGAGATCCTCGGCTCCGCCGACTCTGGCAGATCGACCGAAAAGCCCTCCGTCAGACACTTCCTGCGGTTCTTTCATCGCTTCAAGAGGAGGCTTTTGATTTCGCAGTAGACCTTCACAAAAAACCGGTCACCCAGTGGGTGGTCCGTCGGGCTCAAGCAAAGCGGGTTCTCTCGATCCAGAAACGAAGTTTGCGACGCAGGCTCCGCGTCTGGTTCCGCTGTCCGATGCGGCCCTGGCATATCGTGGAGTGGTATGCAGAACCCTTGATCCATGCGGGCTTGATGACGGGTCCCCTCCCACAGCCGAGCATCCAAACTCCTCCGCTTTCAGACCTTCCCTTCTCTCTCCCACCCCACTTCCTCGTCCTGGCTCCAGAAGCGTCTCATCCCGCAAAGGAATGGCCACATTTCCGTGCTCTTGCAGAGACCCTCCATCGGACATGGTCCACACCTGTGGTCGTGGTCGGGACCCATCCGGACCCCCCGGGTTATCCTGGGATCGACTTGCGCGGGAAGACAAACCTTCGGCAATTGGTGGAAATCATCCGGAGATCTGAGGGGGTGATTGCAAACGATTCCGGTCCTGCTCACCTGGCCGCAGCCGCCGGAAAGCCCCTTATCGTCTTCTTTGGCCCTACGGTTCCGGACATGGGGTTCCGCCCCTGGGGCAATCCCTGGCTGCGGATTTTCGAACGACCTTACGGATGTCGGCCTTGTAGTCTGCACGGGTCCCGCTTTTGCCGTTTTTCATTTCCCTCTCGATGTCTCGCGGACATCTCTCCCGAGGAGGTTCTCCACGTCCTCCAATCCCTGCGAGCCTTTACAATTAGGGGACCAGACCCTGAAAGGAGGCAAGAGAAACCATGAGAAAATCCTTTTGGATTGCAGGTGTGCTTTTGGGATGGCTTTTTGGGGTTGCGACGGCCGCCCAGCCGGTTCGTCCGAAAGCTCCAGACTTCTCCTTGCCCACGGTGAATGGTGATACCCTGACACTCAGTGATCTGCAAGGCAATGTCGTGATCCTGAATTTCTGGGCAACCTGGTGTCCCCCCTGTCGGGCAGAGATCCCATCCTTTATCGAACTTCAGGATGAGTTTGGGGATCAAGGGTTGACCATTGTGGGAATCGCTTTAGATAAGCCTGCGAGCGTGGTTAAGTTTTATCAGGAGTACAAGATGAACTACCCTGTAGTCTTCGGAAATCGAACGGTCGCCGCGGCCTATGGGGGGATCACCGGAATTCCCACGACCTTTGTGCTGGACCGGAAAGGCCGGATCGTTAAGAAGTACGTGGGGATGCGGTCGAAAGAGGTGTTTCAGGAGGACATCGTCACCCTCCTCAAAGAACCGGAAGAGTAAGGGGTGGTCCGAACCCTCGCACTTTTCGGCGCCACAGGCTCCATTGGCCAGAACACCCTTCAGATTCTGAGAATGTACCGCCACCAGTTCCGGCTGGTGGCGTTTTCATTTCATCGAAACGTGGACCTGGCCCGGGAGATTGCACGGGAATTCCAGCCCCGGTGGATCGTCTCCACAGGGACCTCTGACCTCCAGGAACTTGAAGGGATCCCGGTGCTTTACGGCAAGGAGGGGCTCCAAGAGGTGGCTGCCCAGCCGGACGTTGACATCGTGTTGGTTGCGACCGCCGGGACCATCGGGGTCTTTCCGACCCTCACTGCCTTAGAGCACGGGAAGCGGGTGGCCTTGGCGAACAAAGAGACCCTGGTGGCCTTCGGACCGGCGGTGAAACCCAAGATGGCGGCGGGGAAATTGATCCCGGTCGACTCGGAACACTCCGCACTCTTTCAGTTGGTCGAAGGCCGAAAAGAAGAGGTTGTGGAGGTCTATCTGACGGCCTCCGGCGGTCCCTTTCGGACTACGCCCCTGGAGGCCCTGAGGAATGTCACCCCGGAGCAGGCGCTCCGGCACCCCACCTGGCGGATGGGCAAAAAGATCACCATCGACTCCGCAACCCTGATGAACAAAGGGTTGGAGGTGATCGAAGCCCATTTTCTGTTTGATGTCTCCCCGGATCAAATCCGGGTGGTCATCCATCCACAGTCGATCGTCCACGCTTTGGTGTACCTGCGGGATTCTTCAGCCCTGGCGCATCTGGGCTATCCCGACATGAAGATCCCGATTCAGTATGCGCTGACCTATCCGGAACGGTGGCCCACCGAGATCCAACCTCTCAACCTGCCGGAGATCGGACACCTGACCTTTGAGGCGCTGGACATGGAGAAGTTTCGGCTCCTGGCCCTGGCCTATACAGCCCTCAAAGAGGGGAATACGGCTCCGTGCGTCCTGAACGCGGCCAATGAAGAAGCGGTTTATGCATTTTTGGAGGGGAAAATTGGGTTTTTGGACATTCCCAAAGTGGTCGAACACGTGCTGGAGGAACGCGTGCGGGAGGGGATCACCGGTGAAGATCTGGACTCGCTGTTGTTCGCGGACCGCTGGGCTCGAGCGCACGCCCGGTCCGTGATTCAGCGCCTTGCTTCGTAAGATCCCCGCCCTGCTTGCCTTTGGGGGTCTCCTCCTGGGAACCCTCCCCTGGCCCTTTTGGGCGTTGCTATTGGTCACCGTCGTGGGGGCCTGGGCACTCTGGCACAAAAATGCCCTCGCATGGCTCCTGATGATTCCCATCGGAGCCTTCCACTTCTGGGTGCATGAACTACCGGATCCCAAAGGAATTGCCCAATATGAGGGCTTCCAGGGGACCGTTCGGATTCAGGTTCTGGGAACCCATGTCGGGACTGTCAAGGGGCTCCAATGGAACGGGACCTGGCTTCCGGTGAGCGGACGGCTGGGAATTTTGCCGGTGCTCCGCGAGCCCTGGGGGACAGAACTGGTGTTGAAAGGGCGGATTGTGAACCCTCCGGATACCGGCAAGATGGACTGGCGGGCTTATCTGAAGGGCCAGGGGGCCCGTGTGATGCTCGTGCCCACCCAGCGCCTGGAGATCACAAAGCCCACAAATCTCTGGGCACGCTTGCGGCAACATATGGAGACCCGGATCCAAAAGGGAATCCCGGATCCCTCCACTCAAGCCCTGGTGCAAGCCCTGCTTCTCGGTGATCGCACACGGCTGGATCCGGAGATCCTGAAGGCATTTCGACGGACCGGGACGTTTCACCTCCTCGCACTTTCTGGTCTCCACGTGGGTCTCATCTTCTCGCTCCTCTTACTCTTTTTCCAATTCCTCCGTGTGCCCTATCGGCTCCGCATCCTGGCTTCTCTCTTCAGCCTGTTGGGATATCTCGTAGTGGTGGGCCCTCGACCCTCTCTGGTCCGCGGCGTCCTCTTTGTTCTTACGTTTGCCTTCGCGTATTTGATGGAGCGTCCTCGAGTGCCGCTCAACGCCCTGGGGGTTGCAGGGTTGGTATCCCTCTTCTTTTTTCCTTTCTGGCGATGGAGCATCGGCTTTCAATTGTCTTACTGGGCGACCTTTGGCATCCTTCTGTGGGTTCCTGTGTTGCCCCGATTCCGTCCAAAGATCCTGCACGGTCTTTTTGTGGCGACGGTCGTCTCTGTCGTTGCTCAGGTTTTCCTGGCCCCTCTCCTCATCCACACCTTCCAGGGAATCTCGCTTGCCGCCCCCTTTATGAACGTCCCGCTCGTGAGCCTGACCTGGCTTCTCCTGGCGGAAGCGCTCCTGGCCCTCATCTTCTCGATCCTCCCCCTCGGGCTTGCACAACCCTTCTGGGCTCTGACAACAACAGTGGCCCAAAGCATTCTCTGGATGGTGCGGAAGGTGAGTGCCTGGCCCTGGGTGTATGTTTCGCTTGGACAACGACCGGAAAGCCAACTGTGGGGGGTCCTTGTGGCCATTGGATTGTGTAGCATTGCAGGGGTATGGTGGATTGCCCGAAAACACCCCATCGATCCATGGACCTTCGGCTGACTACCGACCCCCCATCGTTCTATTTTGGACAGTAAAGACGGCTTTTCTATAAGTGGGAGAGGTGGAGGGCCGCGATGGATCGGGAGTCTTCATAAAGAAAGGTTGCGGGTTGCGACGAACACCCTTGGCACAATTTTGGCACACTCGGCGAATTTAGACAAACTGGAGTCAGATAAAAGTGAACGTGGAAGTGATTGAGTTTCAGAAGGTTAAGGATGGAGCGGGAGACGGGATTCGAACCCGCGACCCCTACCTTGGCAAGGTCAACAGGAGATTCTCTCGGTTATACAGGGTTTTCGGAAACACGCATAAAATCACAAAAGAAGTTTTAGTCCAAGAGTACCAGTTTTCTAAAAATTCCAGAAGTTCTATGAAACAATGGCACAAAAACGGCACAGCATTTTGTTTTTCAAAAAAAACGGTTGGCAATCACAATCAACAAGCATTCTCTATTTTCTACATTTTCTCAATAGTCCTAATTAAATAATAGAGAGAGAATGATAATAAGAGAATAAGCAGAGAGAGAATAATAGAATAATACTGAGAGAGAATAAAGAATAATAAATAATCTCTCTCTCTCAATAATACTTATCACTAAGAATAATGCTTATTTATAGGGGACAAAAGAGAAAATTTTCCATACCACCACAGAAAGAACCTCATGCCCTTTGGATATCTAAAGGGCAAACCATCATATCCGCATGCCCTTATGCCCTCATGACCTTTTGAGGGGAAACCCTCCAGAGATTGCAAAGAATTTTTACAGCCGAGAATGGGGTGACGGTATTTTGAAAAGCGACCTCGGGAGCAGTTTAGGCCGAGGATTCCGATTCTAAGTGGGATCCCTCCTCCATGCCTTCCTCGTCCTCGTCCTCGAAGACCCACACGAACAACTTCGGCTGACCTCGCTTGGGGAACTTCGGAAGTTCCACCATATACTCAGAGGGGTCGATATATGGATCGAGAATTGCCTCTTTAGGGATGACCAAGGCGTGGCAGTGTTCACAGTAGTATTCCCAGTTTTGATAGGGTTCCTCGAGGTGATACAACGTATTCCCGCATTTGGGGCAGGAGTGATCCCAGTCTTCTGTGGCTTCGATCTCCTCGATGAGATGTGGGCGGAGTTTTCCGATCGTCCGGTAGTAAGCCCCAAAGCGTTGCGAAGCGATGAAGCTCGGCAAAGCGGCCAATGTGCCCGTGATGGCAACGATCCAAATAAGCGCAGGATTTACAATGTTGTTAATAAACATGTACACAAGAATTGCCATGCAGATGAAAGGCAGAAAGGTCGTAATCGTTACTGCTTTCTTCGGCCTTTCCATCCTACACCTCCAAAATCACCACCTTATATATTCTGCGGCATTATTCTCTAAATTGTCCAGTGTCCTGTGGTAGCCCAGGGTTGTCTTTGGGCTCTTGTGCCGTTCATGTGCCATCACACGGTCCAGGGGTGCCCCTGCCTGAAGGGCTAAGGTGATCCCGGTATGCCTCAGGGAATGGGCAGAGACCTTCTTGCTGATTAACGCCTGAAAAGCCCGGGCGCGGACGATGTAGTCAATCATCCGGTCCGTGAGAGCCTTCTCTAAGCCTTCACGACGGTGCATGGGTCGGAAGACGGGATCCTCTGGACCGCTTTCGATGCCGTAGGTCATCTCCAGAGCGTTCTTGTAGGCCATGAGCGCCTCGTAGACATCCTGACGGAGGAAGACCCGTTGTTCGGGGCCACCTTTGGCGTTCCGAATGACCAGAACACGGAACGGCCCCTCTTCCCGGATGTCTCCCCACTTGAGTCGAGCGATCTCCGAGCGGCGGAGAAGGGCGACAAGGCCTAAGAGGAGGATGGCACGGTCCCGCATTCCCCGGATGGTGCCGTCGTTACAGGAGGCGAGAAGCCGTCGGACCTCTTCCCTGCTGAGGCCAAGCGGGGGGTCTGTCTTCAACTTGAGGCCTTTGATGAGCCTGGGGTCAAAGGGGTTTTTCGGGACGATCTCCAGGGCTTCCAGGATGCCATAGATCGTGCGCAGGGAGGAGAGCCTGCGATTGATCGTTGCGGGCCGAAGGCCACGTTCCTTGAGGTGACTCAAGTAGGCCAGGGCGTCCGAGAGGGTCGCTGTCTCCAGGGGCTTGCCGAGAAATGCCTTCCAGTCTTCCAGGTCACGACGATATGCCCGGAGGGTATTCTTGGAGTACCGACCCCGGAGGAAGTCCTCGATGCCCTCGGGACTCAGTCGAAGGTGGCCAACGGGTTTCCTGAGATTCAAAGTCTTGGTCATCTACTCCTCTTCCTCCGTTTCCAAGAAACGGGCCAGGATGCTGTCCGGTGAGGAGAAGGGGATCATGCTTGGCTTCATGCGGATCTGCGAGGGCTTAAATCCGGGGAGTCTCCAGGGATATTTGGCCAACACGGGGAAGGACCTCGGTCCACCGATTGTTGAGGATCGAGAACGGCGTTCGATGACCACAAAGCGATCGCCGTATTCCCTTTTGAGTTCATCCAGATGCCGTTTCACGAACTTGAGGACCTTTTGGGCTTCCTTGTCCATGCCCTTCCAGTAACGTAAATAAAAGATCACGACTTCGAAGAGTTCAAAAGCCTTTCGGATCCGAGTCCGGAGTTTCAAGACGGTAAATTTCGGCTGTTCGATGCCGTGTTCAAGCGAATAGACCAGGAAGAAGATGGCGTATTTGTTGTCCACCAGGATGTGGGGAGTCACCATGTCGCGGGTTCCTGGGATGTAGATCCGGGGGTTGTGGCGGACAGGCACGGGATGAAGATTGATGTGGAGGCGGCGATAGTAGTCATAGACCAGGGTGTCCAGATCCGGTGCGTTCTGGGGGGTGTAATTCCGGAGGTACCGGATCAGGGTGTTCAGGGGATCTCTTTCGTAGGCTTCTCTCCAGTTGGTTTTGCTCATTTGGGATCTCCTTTTTTGCGACGACGGATCAATTTGGCAAGCATCTCGAAGTCTGCTTCGCCGAACTCTTCGGTGAGTTCCAGGAGGAAGTGGTGCTTCAGGGTTTTGGCGAGGTCTTCGATGGCATCCGGGGGGTTTTGGAGCGGGACCAGGGCCGCGACGACCTCACCACGATGAGTAATGAAGGCCAGGCTTTGGTCCTTGAGCACCTGGGCCAGGAAGCGTTTTCTGAGGTCCGACACCTTTACAATCATGTCCACCTTTCCTTTTACAAAATATATACAACGAATATCATCAAAAGTCAAGACAAAAATATCAATCATTAGATAACACTTTCTTTCAACCTTTTTGTTGATATTAATGTAGACCATTATCTTTCCGATAAGGGTCGTTATCGGAAATGAAGAACGGCCCAATTCTTTGACCGTCGGGGACGAGAAATGGACCTAAAAAGGAACCCGAAATCGGTCCGATCCACCCCGGCCAAATCCAGGAATATGGGCTCTGTTCACCCTCGAAGCCAAAGGAACTTCGGCTTTCTTTATGACTTCACTTGACAAAATCAGATCTTGGGGTTATATATAGGGGTGAAGGAGGGAATTTTGTATTTCGGCCAGTGTTGGGACAACGGCGGGAGGCTGACCAAAGCAAGCGGGACGTCTCCAGCCTACCGACAGGAAAGACCCAGCGCCAGGCATTGGGGGAGAGGGGATAGATGTCTTTTTGCAGAGGCTGGAGGGGTGTCATGGTGATCCCGTATGTCCTGGTGTCCATGGTGTTCTTGTCTTTTATCCGGTTTCCCAAGGGTGAAGCGGGAGGAATGGAGGCAGGTGCTTTTCGCCACAAAAAGAGACATTGAGGGGAGGTGACGAGAGGGTGTTCACCAGAGGCATAGTATTCTTTTGTCTTGTGGGGGTGACGCCGGGACTGTTTGCCCAGCAGATGGAGAACTTTGAGGTGTTGTGGAATGTGCAATCTTTTCATGGGGATACAGAAGCCTTTGGGATTGCGCTTGCAGGGGGAGACCTCAATGGGGATGGATATGTGGACCTGGTCATAGGGTCGTCAACTCATTATGTGGGTAATTACAACGGAGCAGCATATATCTTCTGGGGACCTGAATATAGTTCTCTCACCATTATTCACAATCCAACGCAGGTAAATTCTTATTTTGGGCAGTCACTGGATATCGGGGATTTCAATGGAGATAATTTTGCTGATTTACTTATTGGTGATGCGTCTTTTAGTCCGGATACATATCCATGGCCCCCTTATTCGGGAAGAGTTTATCTGTATTACGGGGGTCCACAGTTTGATACCATACCGGACATGATTTTCGGTCCGATCCCTTACGCAGTAGCTTTCGGGCAGAAGGTTGCTAATATTGGGGATGTAAACGGAGATGGATTTCAGGATATAGGGATTGGATCGCCACTTTGGCCGGGGTATCCCATTCGGGGCAAGGTATATATATATTTTGGGGGGCCTGCGCTGGATACGATTCCCGATGTTCAACTTGTGGGTTTTCCGGATGAGCAGAACTTCGGGCTGGAGATTGGGGGTGGGGAGGATGTGAATGGAGATGGATACGATGATGTCCTGGTAGCGTCAGATGGTCCAGGTTGGCCGCCACAGGGACGAATCTTTGTGTTCTTTGGAGGGAATCCCATGGATTCATTATGGGATTTTACAGTGGCGAGTCGATGGGGGAGATTTATGGGGGTGGATGGTGGAGTGGTAGCCCTCAAGAACTTCACGCACTGGGGGTATGCGGATGTTGCGGCGGCGGCCCATGGGGTGGTGGATACAGGGGTAGTTTTCCGTGGGGAAGAACGCATCAAGCCCAATCCTGTGGCAAAACTTCTGGAAGAGCAGCAGACAGCCATCGAGGAGTTTGGGTATGACCTGGCAGCATCCAGGTGTCTAAACTTTTCTGCACTTTCAGCATCGAACAGGTATTTCAATAACAGAGCGGGTGCTGTGTACTTCTATGTTGGAGGACCGTCCTTTGATACCCTCTATGACGCGTTATTTACAGGGTCAAACCAGGTAGCAAGATACAGAGGGAACAAAATTTCTCGTGTAGGAAGTATTGATGCGGATCAGATCGACGAACTTCTGGTTGCGAATCTTGTTTCTTATGATCCCTACTACTTGCCTGCGTATGTCTGGCTGATTCAATACACCGGTACGCTGGTGGAGGAATCGCCAAATCCGCCGTCCCTCCCCTTGAGGGTTTCTGTATATCCCACGGTCGCAAAAGACTTTGTGAACGTTGTTTTTACCGGTATAAAGCAGGGTCCCGTTGGAATCATTGTATACGATGCAACGGGACGGAGGATTTACACGGCGAGGAAGGAAGTGATGAGCCATGAGGGTCAACTCACATGGCACCTGGTAGATAAATGGGGACACCGGGTGCCGGACGGCATCTACTTTTTACAGGTTCTGTCCAATCGGAGGAAGGTGGCAATGGAAAGGGTGATGGTCATCAAAAAGCAAGGAGGTGAACCATGAAAAGATGTACAATACTACTGATATGGGGCATCTTAGCACTGCCCCTCTTCTCGCAAACAGACTACTGGCGGGAGATCCATTTTCGCCAGGGAGGACCAAGGTTGTATGATGCCGCCTTCAATGGATACAATCTCCTGATTGCAGTGGGTGAGAACGGCTGGATCTTCCGAAAGAACCTCTCTACCATGACCTTTGATTCCATGCAGGTTCTCGGTGGGAATTGCAACCTCTACGGCGTAGACTTTGGCTCAGAGCAGGTGGTCTATGTGGTGGGTGAGTATTCCGACCGCTCCGGACTCGTCCTCAAGTCCACCGATGGAGGGAATACATGGACAGAATTGTATCTGCCACCGGGTCTTTTCGTTGCTCCCACACCCTTTTACGATGTGGACTTCGTAAATGAATTGAACGGCTGGATTTCAGGAGCCAACGGCTACGTGCTGAAGACATCTGACGGAGGTTCATCCTGGGAGATTCGGCTGAGTCCTCAACATCCCAATGTTTCGCCAGGCGACGGATTTCTGGGGCTCTGGGTGAATCCTTCGGATGCCAACGAGGTCTGGGCAGTAGGAGACAACAGTTCCATTGTCGCCCACACGACAGACGGCGGGAACACCTGGGACATCCAGCATTACTGGAACCCTGCACCCGTTCCCTACGGACAGGACAGCGTTTCCTACAGCGATGTCATAGGAGACCCCTGGAATGGCAGGATTGTGGGTTCATACGGGACCGTGATAGACCTGAGCGGCAATCTGGATAATGCCTTCCGGGCCTTTAGCGATGACATGTGGTATTATGCTGTGACCGATGAATCCGAACCCATCGGCAGTGGTGGACTGATCCCATGGCAGTATTCCAAGCGGTACGACCTCTACGGCTTCGGCGGATATCGTTGGGGACCCGGATGGGCAGTAGGTTCCAACGCTGTAATTCTGGAGACGCCGCCTCCTGGGGTTCCCGAGGCGGTAATGATCAGTGGGGTGGAGGTTATTCCGGTAGCGGACAGTTTTAAGGTGAGGGTGCATCTGGTCAACTATGCCAGTTCCCCCAGGAGTGTGGGTGTCCATATTTACCGTTCGGTGCGAGAGGGGTCAGGGCAGTATTTACATCAGACCACTTTATATGCGAACGTAACGGACAGTGCAATTTTAGACTATGAGCAATGGGTTCCGTATCAGGATGAGTATTGGTACAAGGCGGTATGTAACGACAATGGGGTTGTGAGTACCGGGGTGGATTCTGCCTATGGGCCGCCGGCGGCGCCGCTACCGCCTACGGTCCCGACGGTGGCGAGTTTTTCTGTCAGTGACAAAGCAGGGGACCACGGATGGCAGACGGTGTTGACCTGGCAGGTGGGTCAGCCTGGGGATTCCGTTTACCTTTACCGACGTGGGAAAGATTATCCGATGACGACCGCCAGGTGGACCTACATTGGGAAGGGGTATGGTTCCGGGAGTTTTACAGATACCACAGCCATTCCAGGCCAGCAGTACACCTATCGGATCCGGGAGGTGGGGGCCTGGGTATCGGATGCTGTAGAAGCTATAGGTGCCTCTTATGATGACACGCCGCCAGAGGCAGCACCGACGAACGTAGAGGCACAGACGATTGGGGGATATACGGTCATTCGGTGGAATCCGATTGCGGGATCGGCTGAGCCCAATCTGGGTGGATATGATGTCTGTCCTTATGATCCAGCGGAAGGGATCCGGAGAAACCGTACGATTTTGAATGCATCTCCGGTGTTGAGAACGCTCTATGCGTACCAGGCCCAGCAGACCTATGATGGGATGTGGCAGCAGGGAGGCGTACGGGCCATCGATCGATCCGGCAATCCGGGGCCATGGAGTGACGATCAGGGGGATCCTTTTCTCTTTTATGTGCCCGGACCGGGGATCGTGGATCGTGCCCATGCTACAGGCCCCAATGGATCCCATCGATTCCTCCGCGCACAGGATGGGTCTTTTTATCTTGCGTTTACCTCGAAGGATCATGTCTGGTTTAAAGTTGGGGACGGCTTGTCCTGGACTGACCCACTGGATATTGGGTCCGGTGCATTTCCCGCGATGGGGCTTGGGCCTGACAGCCTCACGGCTTACTTAGTCTACGTTGAAACCTCCCCCAGCACAGAGAAACTTCTATTGACCTCATTGACCGGGTTGCGTCAGAACGGCTCTCCAACTGCTCTTTTCCAGACCCAGGGCACCGTCTACTGGGGGATCAGTGCGCCGGCAATTGTCACCGTAGGAGACACGGGCTTTGTTCTCTTTGAAACGGCGGTGCTTCAGGGGAACGGCATTCGTCAAACCCCACCCGCACAGATCCATGTTCGGTCTTTTGTCTTATATCTGATCCGATTCCATCTATCCACGGCCCAAATCTCAGCACAGAGCCTGATTGACAGTATTGTTGTAGATCGGACGTATACTGATCTTTCCGCCCTTTATGCCGACCTTGGCGGGGTATCGATTGCATACGGTAAAAAAGGACCGTATCTCCTTTGGGATACCGACGGAACAGAATTGAGGTTCTACCGTCCAGACTTTCAGGGCGGATGGCGGTCCACTGTTGTAGACTACCCGGATGTCAAGGATCCCTACATTGCAGTTGAGTCTGAACAGATTTATCGATTCTGGGCAAAAGGGGAAATCCACGAAGAAGTGTACTATAGTTTCGCGTATGAAAATGATGCGGACTTCACAAGCAAGATCTACAACCTCTCGAACACACCTGACGCGGACTCCAGATCACCGGTGTTCACCCATGGATATGTCTTTTGGTCCGAAGAAGTTCCCTATGGGTCCGAAGCCGCCTATGACATCGTCTACCTGCCCCTGAGCAATACACCCGATCAGTTCGTCAATTGGAGCCAGGCCGACTGGTCAGATGCGTACGATCCACAGGTGATTTATTATGAAACGGGCGGACAATACTATCGAACTGGCCACTATGTAGGGGTATGGACGGAAGTCGATCGTGTGGATGCGGATGGGGAAAGTGGGATGATCCGAAGGGAATGGACGACCAATCCGCCCCCTGAACGCATCTATACTCTTGGGGATACCCTGCCTGCCCCGATTACCACAGATCGAACCAGCGCGCAGGCATACGGCACTCAGAAGGGGCAATCGGCCGATGTCGGGAATGCCCTCTCCTATCAGATCACCGACCTTGATCCCCAGAAGTCCTATACCCTCGGCTTCTACATCTACCACGAAGAGTCCACCGATGTCATTGAACGGTTCTATGCGGACGGCCAACCCCTGAAGATCGTGTCCTCCACCCCCGGCACCGAGACCTATGTCGAGGTCTCGATCCCACTGGATCTCTATCAGAATGACTCCACGATCGTGGTCTCGGTCACCAAAGAGTCGGGGCCGACGGCGATTTTGAACGAGATTTACGTCTTCGGAACGCCCCTGCCATCCGGCGGTCCGATGGCCTCTGAATCCCATGTTGCTATGCCCAGAGCCTTTGCAATCGAGTGGATCCGACCGTTGCCTCTGAGGGGCACGGGCCAGGTTCTACTGGCGATCCCCAGAGTGGCGACGGTTTCCCTGGACCTTTATGACATCACGGGGAGACGGGTCCGACGGTTTTACCACGGCACATTGGAACCGGGCTATCATACGTTGACCCTGCGTCCTGAGGATGACCGAGGGAACCGACTGGCCTCCGGCGTGTACTTCCTGAGACTGAAGACCCCAGAAGTCGTCAAGATCCGAAAAGTCGTCTGGATGCCGTAAATCCAGATGTTTGGATGCCCC
>WFXO01000090.1 GCA_015490555.1 Caldifarciminota bacterium
AACGACTCACCTCGGTAACCCTGGAAGAGACGATCGTGAAGGACCTCAGAGACCATCTTTACGAAAAAGTTCTACACATGCCCCTTCCTCAGATCGAATCCCACTCCACAGGAGAGTGGCTGTCCCGATTTCTGAGTGATGTGAATCAAATCAAAGGGGCCATCACCCATGGACTCTTTGTGATGCTTCGAGAAGGGCTGAATGGCATGGCCTATTTGAGCATTGCGTTGATTGCCAGTTGGCGACTCACCATCTTTGCGTTGTTTGTGGTACCGACCTTTGCTTATTTGATTGCGGCGATCGGACGGAAGATCCGGAAACGTTCTATGCGCGTCCAGCATCGGATGGCTCGGATTGGGAAACACTTGGCAGAGACCCTGGAAGGCGTCAAATTGGTCAAGGGATTCGCCATGGAACCTGAGGAGACCAAACGATTTCAGTCGTTGACCAAGTCGTTCTACCGGTCTGTCCTCCGACGGGCTTATGTCAGTGTCCTCGCGGCTCCCCTCACGGAATTTCTTTCTGCGGTTGCTGCCGCAGTCATTCTGCTCTATGGAGGCCACCTGATTCTGATCCAACATGCCTTGAGTCCGGATCGGTTTTTGGTCTTCTTGGCCAGCGCCCTCTCTTTAATGTCGCCCCTTAAGCGAATTTCAAGTGGAAACACAGCGCTGCAGCAGGGGCTCGGGGCGGGTCGGAGGGTCTTTGATTTGTTGGCTACCGCTGAACGTGAGCCTTCGGGCACCCGACCGTTCCAAGGCCTGCAACGGGAGATTGTCTTTGATCACGTATCGTTTTCCTATTCCCCTCAGACCCCGGCGCTCCGGGATGTCTCCTTCCGGATCCAAAAAGGAGAAAAGGTCGCGCTGGTTGGGCCTTCAGGCTCGGGAAAAACGACAATCGCGGATCTCCTGTTGGGCTTTTACCGTCCTACACAGGGCCACATCTGGGTGGATGGAGTGGACCTCTTTGATTACGACCTGCGGAGTTATCGGCAAAGGATCGCGTTTGTGCCTCAGGAGACCATTCTCTTTTCCGGCACCGTTTTTGAAAACATTGCGTATGCCAAACCAGATGCCGGACGTTCCGCGGTCGAGAAGGCTGCAGCCATTGCCCATGCAGATGAGTTCATTCAGAGGCTCCCGGAAGGAATGGAAACGGACCTGGGGGAACGTGCCAACGCACTCTCAGGAGGTGAAAAACAGAGGATTGCCCTCGCACGGGCCATCCTCCGTGATCCGGATCTCATCATCCTGGATGAGGTGACCTCAGCCCTTGATAGCCATACCGAAGCCCTGATCCACCAAGTCCTCTGGGACCTCCTGAAGGGGAAGACCGCTGTAATCATTGCCCATCGCCTCCAGACTGTCCTCCATGCCGATCGCATCATCGTCCTCCACCAGGGCCGGGTGGTGTGTGTCGGACGACATGAAGAACTCCTCGAGACCTGCCCGCTTTACAGAACCCTCTACCAGGAACAGTTTGCCAAGCCGCAGAGTGCTGCATAGCCATGCGATCCAGATTGATTCCGTACGTACTTCTGTTCTTGGCGCTCCTCACCATTGCCTCGATCCTGGTGACTCGAACGCTCTTGGTCAATGTTGAACGAGAAGTGAACCGAACCTCTCATATGATTGCACTCCTGATCTCCGAACTCCTGGTACCCTCTCTGGAACGTCCTCAGGTTGCGCAGACCATTCAGACAGTTTTGAAAGATGTCGACTTCCCCATTGTCGTCACGGACGAAATCGGAATCCCTCGGGCCTGGCATCGCATTGGAGTCCCACCTTCAAAATTCACATCGGAACAACTCAATCGACCGGACCAACTCAAAGATGATCCAGACTTCTTAAAGATCCTGAAGACGATTGGCCGTCTAAAGCGGCTCCACGAACCGATCCCTATCAAAACAGGAGAGACGGTGGTGGGGTATCTCTATTATGGACTTCCCCCGCTGGTGCCTTTCTTGCAAATTTTGCCATTTGCGCTCTTGGTCGTGGGAGCGTTGGCATTTCTGGGTCTCATCTGGGCCGCTCGATCCGTGCAGGATTATACCATGAAGGACTTCTGGGCAAGTTTTGCGAAAGGCTTGGCACATCAAATGGGGGTTCCCGTCTCTTCCCTATGGGGATGGGTCGAACTGCTTCGGCATAGCAACGCCGACCCGGAGGTTCTCCAACGCATGGAGCAAGACTTGCAGCGGCTTTCTTCCATTCTACGGCGGTTCTCAAAGATCGGTGGAACGGAGAAACTGAAACCCATGAACTTGGCGCAGGTGGTACAAGACACGGTTACCGATCTCCAGGGCCGTTTCCTTCAGGGGATTGCTGTTCATCTGGATCTCCAAGCACAGCCCCAGGTCTTCGGAGACCCGGAACTCTTTTCGTGGGCCCTGGAGAACCTCCTCAAAAATGCGTACGAGGCCAGGAGCCAACGAAACCCAAGGATTGTATTGACCCTGACGCAAGATGAAGAGGAGGCGGTGCTTCGCATCTCCGATAACGGTCGGGGCATTCCCAAGGACAAGATCAAACATCTCTTTAAACGTTCCTTCTCGACCAAGGAGAGAGGGTGGGGCGTGGGCCTTCTGCTGGTCCGGCGCATTATCGAAGAGATCCATAAAGGCAAAATTCGCCTCGTTCGGAGTGAACCTTCTGTGGAGACGGTCTTTGAGATCCGGATCCCTTTCACTCAGGGAGGGATGGTTCCATGAAAGCGGCAATTATAGGAACCCGGTATGCCGGCAAGACTACGCTGTTTCAACTTCTGACGCATGCATCCTCTCACGCCGGACAGGTGATGTTTTCAGGCGTTGGGGAATGGATCCTTCGAGACCCCGCGGTGGAGGATCTCCAGCGGCTCATGGGGTCAGCACGCACAGGTTTCCCAGCCTTGGAAGTTTATGACTTTGAAGGCTTTGGCAAGATGTGGAATGAGGAGAAAGCCGGACTTGTCTTCTCACACCTCCAGGGATTTGATCTCCTCATCCACCTCATCAACGGCGTAACCCAGGATCCGGTAGAAGATTTTGAAACCGTGGATTTGCGGATGATCCTGACCGACTTGGATTCTGCCGAGCGGATCCGGAAACGGATCACCAAAGAGATCCAGGCAGGTAAGCGGGATGCCAAACTGGGGGACCTCCTGGATCGATGTATTGAGACCTTGGAATCGAATCGCCCCCTTTCCAGCCTTTCTTTTCGTCCCTCGGAACGGAAACAATTGAAAGGATTCGGCTTTGTGACCCTTCTTCCCAGACTTTGGGTTTTGAATGTGGAGGAGGGCGGAAGATATGCGTCCTTTGTTCAGATGCTAAAAGAACGGGGACTCCTGGGCCTGGAGTTCAACGTTGCCCTGGAGACCGAACTTTTGGACATGGACCCCTCAGAACAAGGAGAAATCCGGCAGGCCTATGGATTTGAGGAAGACCCGTGGAAAAAAGTGTTGCCTCTCGTGAAACAGACCCTCCAGTTGATGACGTTTTACACCGCAAACGAACGAGAAGCCCGTGCATGGCTTGTTCACGAGGGAGCCACCGCTATAGACGCGGCAGCCACGATCCATAAAGACCTTGCGGAGGGGTTCATCAAGGCAGAAATTGTCGCCTTCGAAGACCTTTTGGCTGCGGGGTCTTGGAAAGAGGCCAGAGACAAAGGAAAAGTTCGGATTGTGGGAAAAGACCACCCTATTGCAGATCGAGATGTGATTCTGATTCGCTTCCGAGGATAAACCCTGTGTGCTATTGCCCCGCCTTCTGCCGGATCGGGGCCTCGACTTCCTGACGGAACGTGGTGATCACTTCTTCTGGATCCAGGGTTTGGAACTCCCCATCCAAAAGCAATGGATTTCCGCGTACAAAGACGTCTCGGACATCGGATGCCTTCGCCGCATAAACAACATGAGAGATGGGGTTGTAGATCGGGGTAAGGTGGGCGGCATCCAGGTCCAGCGTAATGAGGTCTGCCTCTTTGCCCGGCTCGAGAGAACCAATCCGATCCGAGAGTCCCAGGACCTGCGCACCCCCAAGGGTGGCCATCCAGAGTACTTGCTCTGCCGTTGCAACGGTCGGGTCTTGTTGATGGCCCTTGTGAAGGAGAGCTGCGGTCCGCATTTCTCCCACCATGTCTAAATCGTTATTCGAGGTTGCGCCATCGGTTGCAAGCCCGACTTTGAGGCCCCGACGGAGATAGGCAGGGACCGGAGCGACCCCCGATGCCAATTTGAGGTTACTCTCTGGACAATGGGCAATCCCGATACGGTACTGTTCCACTAAATCCATGTCTTTTTCAGTCACCCAGACCATATGTGCCGCCACCGTCCGCTCGTCCAGGACCCCCAGATTCGCCAGATGCTCGACCGGAGTCTTCCCGTACCGTTCCTGAATTTGCTGGATCTCCGCTTGAGTTTCGACTACGTGGGTCAGGAGAGGGACTCCGTAACGCTCGGAAAGAGCATGCGCTCGACGGTAAACGTCTGGAGACGTCGAGTACGGAGCATGAGGTCCGACCGCAGGAATAATCAGAGGATGGTTGAGCCATTCACGGATGAAAGATTCCGTGTATGCCAGTTGGCTTTCGGGGTCCGGGTTGGCAGGGGCGGGAAAGTCGATCACGCCTTCGGCAAGAACGGCCCGCATCCCCATACGATCCACAACCTGAGCCGCATCCCGTTGGAAGAAATACATGTCCGCAAATGTCGTGGTCCCGCCCCGGATCATTTCCATCATCGCCAGTTTTACGCCGTGTCGGATAAAGGTTGGAGTGACCATTTCGCGTTCCATCGGCCAGATGTGCTTTTCCAGCCATTCCATCAGGGGGAGATCATCGGCCAATCCACGGAATCCCACCATGGCCGCATGGGTGTGCGTGTTCACCAGCCCCGGCATCACGATGAGGTTTCCGTCCACGACTAAATCTGCCTCTTCCTGATCTAACTCACTCCTTTGGCCGACTTTCTGGATAATCCCATCCTCAATCAGGACCCCTCCATCTTCAATGGGGGGACTTGTAATCGGAAGGATATACGTCCCAAAGACTAGGATTCTCATGAGCGACCTCCTTGGTTTGTCGCTAAATTATAGGGGAGTTGCCGTGCGAGGAAGTCGAGGTGCCGGGGTCGGATTTGCGTATAGGGCCGAACCTCCAGGACCAAAAGGGGTGGGGAAGAGAGAGCCAGATTTCGGAATATAGAGGCGAAAGGCACGGTCCCTTCGCCTGGGGGAAGATGCTGGTCGTGGGTTCCATCGTTGTCATGGAGATGGACGACCTGGATCCGGTCTGAGAAGCGCTCGAACAGGGCAAAGACCCGATCCCGGAGCGGCGGCTGTAAAAGGTGGAGATGGCCGATGTCCAGTGTGAGGCCGACGGTGTCTGGGAGACCATGTTCGAGGATCGCGAGAACCCAAGGAACATGGAAACTTCCTGCGTTTTCAATGGAAATCGGGAACCCGATGGAATCCAAATGGTCCAGACCGTACAGGAAGGCTTCTCGATAGGCATCGTGTGGTTCCAGCATTTCCATCGGGGCCGTGCCGTCGGAGGATCCCAAAAAGGTGTATCGGCCAATGTGGAGGGTGATAGTGGCCGCTCCCAGGTCCTCTGCAAATTGAGCCAGGTGTTGGAGTGCGCCAAGGGTCCCTTGGACCTGTTCACGGAACGGCAAGAGAAGTGCAAGGGATTCTGGCGCATGGAGGGTGACATGAAGACCTGCGTCCGCAAAGAGTTGACGCAAAACCCTTCGCTGGGACTTCGAAAAGTGGTCAGGATGGAATCGTGGGACTCCGGTATGGAGTTCCAGAACCGAACATCCGAGGTGCTGAAGATCTTCGAGGATTTTTTCAAGGGGTGGCAATTCTGTCGAAATTTGAACACCGAAGGGGAATGAATGAACGGGTGCCACAGAGTTTTATTTGTTGGTTGGCGGGCTCATCCCCAGCCGTTTTTGTGCGAGGATTTCGATCCCGCCTCGGGATTTCAGGAACTGCCGTCGTCGTTCCAATACCACCT
>WFXO01000091.1 GCA_015490555.1 Caldifarciminota bacterium
ATTGGGGGTGGTGGCCAAAATCGCCTTTGTATTGGGGGCAGGTAAAGGGCAGATGGCCCTGTCTTGGCATGGAGTGACCCTCCAAGGGCCGGTCCTGTGGTTTTTGATTGGATCAGTTGGGCTCGTCGCCGTGCGGTTCATTCTTCAGGTGACGAATGCATGGCTCATTGCACGGCTCGCAGCCCGAGTTCAGGCACGTTTCCAAAAGCAGATTTTTCGGTCTTACCTCCGCGCTTCGTGGGTCGTCCAGTCAAAGGAACGGGAGGGACACCTTCAGGAGTTGGTGCGGGTCCACGCACGTCGGGCAGGGAATGCCCTTTATGTGTTATCCTCCGGGCTCGCGGCATTTTTCGTGTTCATTGCGCTGCTGGTGGGTGCCTTTGCCATCCATGCCCTCATCGCGTTAGCCTTCCTGGTCCTGGCAGGCGTGCTTTTTGCCGGGTTTCGCCCCCTCGCCGTGCTACAACGGCGATGGGCACAGCAATTGGAAACACAAGGACTCAATCTCGCATCGGATATCAGTGAGGCCGTGCGTTTGGCTGAAGAACATCAGGTCTTTGGAACCGAGACTCAACAGGAACGCCGGATCCTACAACAGATTCGGGCCCTTCAGCGGGCATCCTTCCGAGGTCAGTTTCTCCTGGGAATCACCCCGGCCGTCTATCAAAGCGCCATTTTTGTCCTCTTAATTACGGCCCTCACGGCCGTCGCTGTATGGCCTGGGTTGAATCTGGCCAACCTGGGCGCCATCGTCATGATCTTCATCCGCGCGTTCTTCTACGGCCAGAAGGTCCAAACTTCCTATGTTCGCCTTCAAGACCAGTTGCCCTATATAGAGACCTTCCAAAAGACCCTTGCGAAATACAAAGCCACCGTTCCTCCCCCGGGCAACCGTTCTTTAGACAAGATCGAACGGGTCGATCTCCAAGGGGTATGGTTCCGGTATCACCGCAGGCTATGGATCTTGAAAGGAATCCATGCGACCCTCCATGCCGGGGAGGCGGTGGGCATCGTGGGGGCCTCGGGCATTGGAAAATCCACACTTCTACAACTCCTGTTACGGCTCCGGGCACCCACGCGAGGGGAGATCCTGGTCAACGGGATTCCGATCCAGGAGATCCGGTGGCAAGATTGGCATCGGCTGGTGGCCTACGTGCCCCAGGAACCCAAGTTGATTCGGGGGACGATTGCGGACAACATTCGGTTCTTCCGGGAGATATCGGACGAAGAGATCCTCGCAGCCGCACAGGCCGTTCATATCCACGATGAGATTGAGAACGCCCTGGGAGGTTACCACGCAGTGATCGACCACCGGGGAGAAACGGTCTCTGGCGGCCAACGCCAACGGATCTGCCTGGCCCGTGCCCTGGCCGGTCACCCTCAACTCCTCATCTTAGACGAACCCACCAGTGCCCTGGATGCCCAATCCGAAGCCCTCATCCTCCAGACTTTGCATGAAATTAAAAGGCACATGACCCTGGTGATTGTTGCACACCGGCCGGCTCTCTTAGAGATCTGTGACTACGTGTGGAGGCTTGAGGGGGGACACCTGACCGTTTACTCCCCAAGCAACGTGTCAGAGGAATGATGAATCTTCGGATGCGTGAACCAATGACTTTCCAGATCCCGCCCAAACGGCTGTGGGGGATCACCTGGCGGATCCGATTTGTCGTCACAGGCACCGGTCGGTCTGGGACTCGGTACATTGCCGAACTCTTATCTGCGGCGGGAGTTCCAACCGGCCACGAGTGCTGGTTTGGTCCCTGGCCAGGCCTCTTCCGGGGGCCTGAACCCATTCACCGCAGGACCCCGTGGGAGAGGGTCCAGGGTCCCTTCGCGCGACTTCGGCAGGAACTCCGACGCCGTCGGTGCGCCATTGCCGGAGATGCCTCCTGGCTGGCTGTGCCGTATTTGCCGAAATTCCGCGGCCATGTCTACCTCCAGGTCCGTCATCCTCTAACGTTTGTTGCCAGTTTTCTGGGCCTCGGCATCCTCCAAAAGGCCGACTCTCCCTATGCAGGCTTCCTGACCCGCCACTTCCATATCACCGGCGAGCCGATTTCAGACGCCGTTCGGTTTTGGATGGAATGGAACCTCCGTGCCCTGCCTTACGCCCATCGGGTCTGGCATCTGGAGGACCTGGATGTGGAAATCGTGGCGCAGGTCCTGTCCGATCTGGGGGTCCCTCACCCACATCGCCGGGCAGAAGCGGCATTCCGTGCGTGTCCTTTCCCCGTGAACACCGCAAGAGAACGGCTGTCTACCCCGCGCCCCATCTCATGGCAGGAGATTCCTGTTTCCCTGCGAGATCCCCTCACCCGGGTGGCCCGGACGTTGGGCTATGACCCGGAGGTCCCCGATGCCTGACACCATCCAGGTCTCTATCGTGGTCCCCACCTACAACCGAAAGTCCCTGTTGCAGGATTGCCTTCAGAGTCTGCTTCACCAGGACCTGCCCCCGAGTACCCTGGAACTTGTTGTGGTGGATGATGGCTCGACCGATGGAACCCCGGAGTTGGTGCGAAATCTGTTGAGAGCACAGATTCCGGTCCGGTTGATTTACCACCGTCAGGAGAATCGGGGCGTCAGTGCTGCGAGAAATCAGGGGTTCTCGATCTCTTCGGGCCCCTTTGTAGGATTTATTGACGACGATGAGATCGTTCCACCAGATTGGACCCGTAAAGCGTTGAATATGCTGAAGGCAGATCCCGACTTGGCCGGGGTTGGTGGCCCCTACCGGGCTTATGGGGTCCCTCGCGTCAAAACTTGTCCGAAGTGCCGATTGGACGTTCATGGTTTGCCGAAGGCAAAAGGCCCGGTTCGGATCCGGTTCCACGGAGGAAATATGATGTTCCGACGTGAAACCTTTGAATGGGTCGGACCCTTCCAAGAAACCCTCCGTGCCTATGAGGAGTATGAGTGGTTCCAACGGGCCCTGGCACTGGGCCTGAAATTTCACTTTTCTGAAAACCTGTGGGTCTATCACCGCCGTGACGTTCAAGGATTCTGGGACCTGTTCTGGCACGAGTTTCGCCGGGGAACAGCCCTTGTGGAAAGCCTGAAGATCAAAGGAAAAGAGTATTCCCACTTAGCCCAATTCCTCCGCTATCTTGGCCACGCCCTGTATCGCCGGTGCCCGGGTGGCCTCCTGCTTGCAGCCCGAGAAGTGGGGTATGGGGCCGAACGGATTCGAAGACACTGGCAGAAACAGAGGTCTCTAGGCCAAACACCCGTCGACGGCTCCGGCAAAAAAGGAGGAATTCCATGACTACCTATCCATACGACCGACTTCTCCACACTGAGGATCAGATCTTAAGGCTGGATGCATGGGGACCGATCTTTGTCTTCGGGGCCCCACGGTCCGGCACCACTTTTCTCACAGAGTGCCTGGCCCGCATCCCCGGCGCCGAGGCCTTCTTTGGCACCCCCTATCTTGAACGGTGGATGCATCTTCTGGGGAGTGGGAAACTCTCTCAGGATCTCCAAGAAGAGGCCCTGTGGGGGATTCGGAACGCCCTATGGCGGACACTGGTTCACCGAAGGACAAGCCGCAGAGAGACCCTCCGCCAGATCTTCCTCGGCCGGAAAACTTGGCAGGACCTGTGGAGGAGAAGTTTCGGAACCCCACCACAAGGGGTTTTGATCTATCAGGAGCCCTTTGCTGCCTTTGCGGCTCAAACCCTGGCAAGCCACTTCCCCAACGCGAAGTTCCTTCACATCCTTCGCGATGGACGGGATGTGGCAGACTCCCTGGATCGCACCTATCCGCAAGCACTCTCGGACGCCGTGCTTCGAGATGTCCAACTCTGGCGACAGGTCGGGACGGAGATCGGTCTTGCACGGCCATGGAAGAATGGCTGGTGGGTCCCCTGGTGGGTTTGCGAAGGGGAAGAAGAGGCCTTTGTTTCGGCCTCTAAATTTGGACGCGGTGTGTGGATGTGGCGGGAGATTGTCCAACGCGCCCAAGGCCTTCGAAGTGCCTTGGGCCCTCAACGATATCTGGAGATTCGGTACGAAGACCTCTGTCGGCAACCCGAACAGGTGGGAGCCCAAATCCTTCAATTCGTAGGCCGCAATGCGGATAAGAGATATTGGAAATTTCTTCGTCGGGCCCATACCCGGTCCATTGGCCTCCATCGCCGCCGATCCCCAGAAGAACTGCAGGAGGCAGAAACCTTCGCGGGCGACTTACTGAAGGCCTTGGGATATCTGGGGCCAAGTCAGGAAGATACCAAGCCATGAAGGTGGATTGGATTCGCAAGATTCGTCATCGGCGTGCCTTCCCCGGCAAGGGACGACTGATGAACTGGATCGGACAGATGGTGGCCCGACAAACACCCGTTGTTCGTACGGAAATCGAGCCAGGGGTCTGGATGACCCTGGATCTTCGGGACCGGATCCAACGGTGGATGTGGGGAGGAGTCTATGAACCTGAAATCCGACAAATCCTCCAGCAGATGCTGAAGCCCGGGGACATATTTGTGGCTATCGGAGCCCACATCGGCTACTTTACGGTCCTTGCGGCATCCTATGTGAAAGAGCAGGGGCAGGTGGTGGCATACGAGCCGGACCCCATAAATTTCCAGCAACTTCTTGCCAACGTTCGGCACTTTTCTTGGGTTACTGCCGCGCCAGTGGCCCTTTCCGATACACAGGGGATCACCCCATTTTTCCGAAGCCCAAAAAAGGGAGAATCCGGGTGGGGAAGCCTTCTTCCAAACAAAGAAAACCGGGAAGTCATTGAGATAGAAACCCGGACCCTGGATTCCGAAATCCAACGGCTTGCATGGCATCGGTTGGATCTCGTGAAAGTAGATGTCGAAGGGGCAGAATTCCGTGTGTTGCGAGGGGCACAACAGGTCCTCCTGGACTTCAGACCGGTCTGGATCGTTGAGATCAACCCAGCCTGTTTGGCACGGGACCATCAGTCCCCGGGATCCATCGAATCCCTTTTCGCAGGGACAGGCTATCGGGTGTATCGGCTGGGAAGGCCGAAAGACCCACGCATGTGGACAGTGGTGGCTCTCCCCGAAGAACAGGTCCAATGGGTGGAACAGACCCCTGAACTCTGGGCTCTCTTAAGACCCGGGGAGGGCCTCGGATGAGACCGAAGGCTGTAATTGCGCTGTTGGGACGCCGTCATCATCCGGTGGACGGTGTCGACGATTACTGTACCTACCTCGCACAGGGGTTTGCACAAGAAGGGATCTCCCTTGAAAAAGTTCGGGTACCCTGGAATCACCTGGGGTGGAGATCCGCCCTTGAAGCCCTCCGGGAACAAGCTCGGGACTGGCACTCCCGGTGGGTGATTCTCCAATACACGGCCCTCCAGTGGTCTGTCCACGGGGTGCCGATTCGGTTGCTGGAGGTGGTTCGGGTTTTGAAAGCCTCCGGATGTCGATTGGCAGTCATGTTCCACGATGCCAGAGGGTATCCCGGGAAACGGATCCGGGACCGGGTTCGCCGAGCCCTTCAGCACCAGGTCATGCGCTGGCTATGGAAACATGCAGGGGTCTCGGTTTTACCGATCCCACCGAATAAGGCCCCTTGGCTCCCTTCGTCCCCCTCTCAGGTCGTCCTCATCCCCGTCGGTGCCAATCTTCCGATCCCTTCGCGAAAACCGGAACTCCCCAAGACCTGGGATCGGACGGTTGTCGTGTTTGGCGTCACATCCGGGCCCCGGATGTTTCAAGAGGCGGAGGACATTGCCTTTTCGGTCAACCGGGCAGCGCGGGAAATGGAAGTACGCGGAGGGCGCCTCACCTTGAGGATCCTGGGAGCGGGATCGCGGACGGTGGAACCGCTCCTCCGGACACGCCTAGATCCCCGGATACGGTTGGAAGTTGATGGGATTGTCACCGCGGATCGTCTCGCACGATCCCTTTCCAACGCTCATGTCCAACTCTTCGTGCGGAGACAGATCTCTGGACGGCGCGGGAGCGCCATCGCAGGGATTGCGTGTGGGGTGCCCCTGGTGGCCTATGCCGGTGAGGAAACGGGGTTCCCGATCACCGAGGCGGGGGTTGCTACGGCTCCATACCGAGACCCAGAAAAACTTGCCCATGCCCTCTCGACGGTGTTGACGCACCGAGACCTCTGGCAAGACTTACAACAAAAAAACATCGCCGCATATCAACGATACTTCTCCTGGGATGTCTTGACCAAACAGTGGCTCCAGGTGCTCTCGTGATGGAGATGTTGAGGTTCCGGTACCGCACCCTCCCCTTGCTCCTCGTGGCCCTCTTCATGGTGGGGGGATTCCTCGGAGGATGGCTCATTCTGGCAGGAAAGTCGAAAGAGTGGATTTATCTCGTGCTCGTGCTCGTGATCCTCGAGATCGCCTTTGTGATTTTGAAGGACTGGAAGATGGGGGTTTATTTTGTCCTGCTCTGGCTGACCTTTGAGGACCTGCCCCGAAAATTCCTCGGCAATAACCTGATGGTCTTTTTTGGCAAAGACCTTTTAATGGCTTGGGGGTACCTTTCCTTCTTTTACTGGATGAAGCGGACGGGCCAGCGGATGTTTCGCCCCCCCTTTGGCCTCGCCTTGGCCGTACTGGTCTGGTATGCGGTCATCCAGATCTTGAACCCGAATTCTCCCAGCCTCTGGTACGGCCTCCTGGGATTGAGACTTTATTTCTATTACCTGCCGTTGATGTTCATGGGCTATGCGATGATGACCAGTGAACGCGACCTTCTGCGGTTTCTCCAATTCCATGCAGGGGTTGCAGGAGTGGTGGCTGTCCTGGGACTTCTTCAGGTCTTAATCGGTCCCCACTTTCTGAATCCACGGGTGCCTCCGGCTTCCCTGGGCCTCATGTACATCATGAAACAGGTCCCCTCTACAGGCGCCGCATTCACTCGCACCACCTCGGTGTTCGTCAGCGACGCACGGTTCGCTTGGTACCTTTTTATTGCTATGGTTTTGGTCCTGGGGGGGAGTGCATATGTCTATCTCAGAAAGAAAAAACACGCATGGCTGTTTTATGGTTCCTTTATCCTGGTGGTCTTGGCCCTGATTACGAATGGCGTCCGGAATACCCTTGTGTTTGCCGGTCTCACCTGGCTGGCCCTGGCAGTGCTCTGGCCATGGGGCATGGGAAAGGGCCCGAATCGACACCGGGTCGTCCGTATCCTCCAGAAAATCGCGGTTGTAGCAGGTCTGGCCTTCGTCGGAATGTTTCTCCTCTTCCCCCAAAAGGTCGGGTCCTATCTCGCATACTATACCGCCACCCTCTCGCCCTGGAGCCCCACTTCAGAACTTTGGTATCGAACCTGGCAGTACCCGGTTGGCAACTTTCTGAAAGCATTCCGAGTGTTTGACTGGGTTTTTGGGGAGGGACTCGGGACCGCCTCCCTCGGTGTTCAGTACTTGGCGACCTTGTTCCAGGTCCCCACCATCGGCGGTGTAGAAAGCGGGTACGGGGTTCTGGTCGTGGAGATGGGACTTTTGGGCCTCATCCTTTGGATCTCCTGGAGCCTCTCCCTCCTCCGGTCTTCATGGATGGTTTGCAAGAAACTACAAAATACCCCCCACTTCCCCCTGTCGGTTTTGATATGGGCTTATCTCTTTATTCTCCTCATACCGAAGATGTACCTGGGTGGCATCGGATCATACCAGAACTACATCAACAACGTTTATTTCTGGCTTTTGACTGGAATATTGTTCCGCTTACCCGCGATTTCAAAACAAGGAGACGAGTGATGATGCGCGTCTCCTCAAAAATTCCCCTTGTTTACATCCTCGCATGCGACCGCAGTGGCTCCACCCTGCTGGATATCCTCTTGGGATCCCATTCAGAACTGTGGACCGTTGGAGAAGCAGAGTTTTTGCCTTGGGAACTCAAACGGGATCTCTACCCCTGTGGCTGTGGCAAACGGCTGCAGCGGTGCCCCTTCTGGCACCCCATTCTGGGAGACCTCCCTGCCGATATCCTGGAGACCCTGGGCTATTTCCGTGAAATCCACGGCTGGTGGGGAATCTTCCGCGAAGAATTGACAGACCTTCTCCGTGGGAAGGTCTCCGAACGACGACACCCCCTCGCGCAAAGGTATGGGGAAGCCAATGCACAATTCTTTCGACGTGTTTTCGATAGAGTCCAAACCACATGGAAACCCGAGATACGGTATCTGGTGGATGCCTCAAAACAGCCCTATCGTCTCTTCTGGCTGGCCCAAAGGGATGACTTTGACATGTGGGTGATCCATCTCGTCAAAGACCCTCGGGCCTTTGTGTATTCCCTGCTTCGCCGATCACCACATCGCCCGCTCTCCAAAGCGGTCCGATTCGCTATGAGATGGCTCATACAAAATAAACTGAGCGAACGAGTCCTCCAGGCACATGTCCCCAAAGATCGCCGTTTCTTCCTCCGCTATGAAGATTTGGCAAGCCGACCCGGAGAAGTCCTGTCAGAACTCGGAAAGTGGCTGGGAGTACAGTTCCCCCAAGATCTTCCTCTCCGGTTCCGCCAGATAGAAAACCACGGTGTTGCAGGGAACCCCACACGCTGGAAAGATACCCCCATTGTGTTGGACGAGAAATGGAAGACCCACCTCCCGAAGGCTCGACAGTGGTTGGTGTGGGGACTCACAAGCCGTTTGGCCCGCCGCTATGGGTATACTCGAACGGAGGGAAAGAAGGAATGACCCGACTGGCCGTGGTGACCCCCTTCCTGGACAAACAGCATGGGACAGAACGGTGTGTTGCCGAACAGGTGGAGCGCTTGGCTCAGCACTATGGCTATGAGATCCACGTATATAGCCAGAGAGTACACGACATCCCCTGGGTGCCCCCCAATGAGGCTCGTCCCGGCACCATCGCATGGCACAAGGTCCCGAAATTTCCCGGCCCACATCTTCTGAACTTTGTGTGGTGGTTCTGGGCCAATTCGTCGTGGCGGGCACGGGACCAGAAGATCCGCGGGGTCCGTTATGACCTGGTCTATTCCCCGGGAATCAATTGTCTGGATGCAGATGTGACCGCGGTCCATATCGTCTTTACAGAGTTCTACACCAGAGTTCACCCCGCGCTGCGGCTCCGCTCGAACCCCAGAAAAACGTGGCCGCACCTGCTTCACCGCCGTACGTTTTATCGGTTGGTCATGGGTCTGGAACGCTCCGTTTACCCCCGAACGGAGACCCTGATCGCCATTTCACAGAAAGTGGCCAACGACCTAAAACGAATTTATGGCGTGCAACAGCCGATCCCCGTGGTCTATCATGGGATCGATTCCCACCGGTTCCATTCTGACATCCCGAAGAAATTCCGTTCCACCATCCGCCAGGCCCTGGGACATTCAGAAAAGGACTTCATCCTCCTGCTCATCGGGAACGATTGGCGGAAAAAGGGGCTACCGGCAGTGATTGAGGCCCTGGGTCGGCTCAGACAGGCCGGGCTGGACCGGATCTGGCTCTGGGTGGTCGGCCACGACCAACAGGCCCCGTTTGAATCCTGGATGCACCACTGGGGGGTGGCCCATCGGATCCGGTTCCTTCCGCCAAGGCCTGACATCGAGGTCTATTACGCTGGAGCAGACCTCTATGTCGGTCCCTCTCTTGAGGACGCCTTTGCCCTGCCGCCTGCAGAAGCGATGGCATGTTGCTTACCTGTCATCGTGAGTCGGGCTGCCGGCGTCAGTGAAATCATCACCCATGAATACGACGGGTGGATCCTGGAATCCCCGGAGGACAGCCTCGCCCTGGCCCACCTCATCCGCAGACTCTATGAAAACCCGGATCTCCGACACGCCATCGGACTCCGGGCAGCCCGCACCGCCCAACGGTTCACCTGGGACCGGAATGCCGCAGAAATGCACCGACTTTTCCAACATGCGATCGAGAAAAAACGGTCCAGATGGGCTGAGAGCCCGATCCCCCAAACCCACACGGAGACGCCATGAACTCAAACATGGGCATCGAGAAACCGATTTTTATTGTGGGCGCTGCACGGTCTGGTACCACGTTCCTGGCCGAAGCCCTGCGTCGGCATCCCGATGTCTTGTACCTCCGGGAGCCCAACGAACTCTGGCTTTATGGCCATGAGACCCATCCTTCAGATCTCCTACGGAGAGAGGACGTCACCGAGGAGATCCAGGCCTACTTGATCCACCACCTCTCCACACTCCTTCGGGCTGCTGGCAAGCAGCGCCTTCTGGACAAAACCCCTCACAACAGTCTCCGCATCGGCTTTCTCCATGCCATTTTCCCCGATGCCAAATTCATCCATATCATCCGGGACGGTCGAGATGTTGCCCTCTCCGCCGCGATCCAGTGGCGGGGCGGCCGGACCGCCGCGCATCGGTCCCGGCTCTCTCGCATGCTACGGAAAGCAAGAAAGCTACTGGCGATGACCCAGAAAAAGAGGGTCTGGAGAAGTGATCCCGAGGGCTTGCGGTTTTATGTTGTTCGGATCTTACGGATCCTGCTCCGTACCCTCCGTCCTACCCACCCTCCGATCTGGGGTCCCCGGTTCCCTGGGATCCAGAAAGTCGCCCGAAGCCACACCCTTCTCGAAACCTGCGCACTCCAGTGGGAATGGTGTGTTCGGCAAGCGAGGATGGACGGTCAGACCCTCGGAGATGCCTCCTACCTTGAGATCCGGTTCGAAGATCTCCTTCAGGCCCCCGGGTTCTGGCTCCAAAAGATTCAGCAATTTGCAGAACTGCCCCCCGACGATGCCGTGCTCCAATATGCAGAGCAGCACGTCCGCCCCCACAACACCGGCAAGTGGAGGCAAGTTCCCGACGAAACAATCCAGCAGATCGTTCGTCACATTGGCCCCTTATTGAAGGCGCTGGGGTACTTAGAGCCATGAAACGTCGAGCCCTTTGGGAGTCCTTCTATGCGTTCTGGCAAAAAGGTTACACCCTGGGCCGATTCCGGCTCAAAACATGGGTGTGGCATGATCCCGATCTTTACGGGTGGCTGATTGCCTATTTCCGTCCCCACCGTCGATCCTTCTGTGTGGGGCCGGAAACGGAGATTTGTATTGAGGGGTTCCCTCGGTCCGGGAACAGTTTTGTCGTGATGGCTTTCCAACTGGCACAGCGTCGTTTGGTCCGCATCGCACACCATCAACACGTGCCGGCCCAGATTCTACGAGCCATTCGCTGGCACATCCCGGTGCTCCTCCTGATCCGAGATCCCTTCGAAGCCGTGCTCTCCCTCAAGGCCCTTCATCTGGAAATCCTTCTTCGGAAACAACGGCGTTCTCTGGAATACGGGATCCCCTTCAAAGACCTCTTCCGGGCTTATGTGGCCTTTTATCGACCTCTCATCCCGGTCTTGGACGCCTGCGTCGTGGCCCCATTCTCCCAGGTGACGCGGGACCTGGGCGGGTTCATTCATGCCGTCAACCGGAAATTTGGGACCTCGTTTACCCCCTTTGATCTGACCCCGGAAAACCTTCAGAAGGTACGTGAACGGCTGGGTTTCCATGCCTTCCACACAGACATCCGTGACGAACTCAAGGAGATCCTGTGGAGCGAGTTCCAGCGAGAGGACCCGAGGACCGCGGAATGGCTCACCCAGGCCCGCCGAGTCTACCAGGAGGTCTTGCAACGGGCCACCACGCCGACAAAGGAGGTAGGATGAAGGTCTTGATTTTGAGCCCGAGTTTGACCGTCCACGGCGGCATCCAGCGGTATACCCGGATCCTATCTCGGGCCCTGCAAGACCTCTATGGACGTGATCACGTGACCCTGTGGGCAATTCCTCAAACACGAAAGAGCCCCAGTGGACACACACGTGTAACGCTGAGTGAACGGATCCGGTTTGTACTCGGTGCATGGACCCGGGCCTGGAACCACCGACCCGACTGGATCCTCTGCACCCATGTCTCCCTCGCCCCTATCGCGCAGGGACTCTCCTCTACATTCTCTGTGGCTTATGGCGTTGTAGCCCATGGAGTAGAGGTCTGGGGTACTCTGCCGCACTGGAAACGGCGCGCCTTGCGTCGTGCACACCGCATCATCGCCGTAAGTCGGTGGACCGCGCAACTAATCAGGGAACGACAAGGGATTCCGAAACAGCGGATCTCCATCCTCCCCAACCCGCTGGATCCGAGACTCCTGGAAACCCCTCCGGACCGTGCATGGCTCCGCACCCTGGGACTCGAAGACCGACCGTTCCTCCTGACCGTGGGACGACTCTCCATAGAAGAACGGTATAAGGGACAGGATGTGGTGATTCAGGCCATGCAGAAACTCAGACAAACGTTCCCGGATCTGAGGTATCTCATCATCGGGGACGGTGAGGATCGGGACCGCCTCATGCGGTTGGTACAGACTCTGGGGGTCCAGGATCGCGTGCTCTTTGTTGGGACCGTAAAGGATCCCCAACTTGTTGCGGCTTATCAGGCCTGTCAAGCGTTCGTCATGCCCGCCCAAACGATCGTCGACCCAAAGGCCCCAAAGGGCGAGGGGTTCGGGCTGGTCTACCTGGAAGCCATGGCGTTCGGCAAGCCGGTCATCGGCCCGAACGTCGGTGCTCCCGTAGAAGTCATCCACCATGGCGAACACGGCCTCCTGGTCGATCCCACAGAGCCATCCGCCGTCGCAGAGGCGATCCGGCAGATGATGCAAGCACCGGAACGAGCCAAAAGGATGGGACAACAGGCACGCCAATGGGTCCTCCGCGAATTCTCCTTTGCACGGTTTCGAGAACGGTGGCAATGCCTCCTGGAAAACCCCATGGCCACAGGAGGAGACTCGTGAACGTGCTCTATGTTACCCAGGTCTACTGGCCGTATCTGGAAAAGGGTGGCCAGGTGGTCAAAGTCCATGCCCTCGCCCGGCACATGGCACAACGGGGCCATTCCGTAACTGTTCTGACGGCACACCTGGGGCCCGCCAGTAATCTTCCCCATCTACAGAATGCCGCAGAAACTTCCCCCGGAATCTCTGTCGTTTGGCTCCCCTCGATTGCTCGAATCCGCACCCTGACGGTGAACCCTTCGGTGATTGCCTTCTGCAAACACCACCTTCATCGTTTTGAGATCGTACATATCTTTGGCCTCTACGACCTCCTGGGTCCGATCGTTGCATGGTTCTGCCGCAGAGCGGGCCTTCCCTACCTTGTAGAGCCCCTGGGGATGTTCCGCCCCATTGTTCGCAGCCTGAGGAAGAAACGACTCTATCATCGGCTCTTCGGACGAACCATGATCCAGAAAGCAGCGGGGATCATGGTCAACTCGGACTTCGAACGACGAGAACTTCTCAACGCAGGCATCCCAGACGGGCGGATCCTGTTCCGCCGGGATGGGATCGATCTAACAGACTTCGATCCTCTCCCACCCCGTGGAGCCTTCCGCCGGAAACTCGGGATCTCAGAGGAAGACACGCTGTTCCTCTTCCTGGGGCGAATCTCAAAGAAAAAAGGTATTGACCTGTTGCTCAAGGCCTTTGCTCAGGTCCGTGGATCGGCCCACCTCGCTGTGGTGGGACCGGACGACAGGGACGGCACCCTGCAGAAGATCCAAAAGCTCCGAGAGAGCCTGGGCCTCCAGGATCGGGTCACCCTTTTGGGTCCCCGGTACGGCCCCCAAAAACTCCAAGCCCTGGTGGACGCCGATTGGTTTGTCCTGCCCTCCCGAAGTGAGAATTTCGCGATCGCCGTGGCGGAAGCCCTGGCCTGCCACACTCCCGCGATCCTCTCTAACCGCTGTGGCATTGCCCCATGGATCGAAGGACGGGCCGGACTCGTGGTAGACTTTGGGCCGGTTTGGCTGGATGATGAAGAGACACAGGTCCAACACCTCCGGCTCGCCCTCCAGCGGGCCCTGGATCAACCTACACTGTACAAACACTTCAAAAATAGGTGCCACACCGTAGCCCGGGACCTGGCATGGGATGAGGCTGTCCTGGAGCAGGTCCAGATTTATAAAAAGTTTACAAGTCCTGCAGAGATGCTTTAGCATTTTTTCATTACATCCTGGTGGAGGAAAATTAGATAGGCAATGGTGTGTATCTGGAATGGTTATTTTGGGTATTAATGCATATCACGGTGATGCTTCTGCTGCGATTGTTGTCGATGGTCAACTGATCGCTGCCGTTGAAGAGGAACGGTTCACCCGAGTCAAACATACCGCAGGGTTTCCGGCCCACGCAGTTCGGTACTGTTTGGAGGCGGCAGGCGTACGGATCCAGGAGGTAGACCATATTGCGATCCCGCGGAACCCAAAGGCCCGGTGGTTCCGAAAGATCTGGTACGCCGCACGGCTCCCGCGGTTTGCCATAGACCGCGTGCGCGCGTGGACCCGGTTCCAGGACCTCCCAAGAGCCCTGGCAGACGCCTTGGAAACAGACCCCAAGACCATCCGGGCCCAAATCCATCGGGTCGAACATCACCTTGCACACCTGGCCAGTTCGTTCTATGTCTCCCCCTTCGAAAGGGCTGCCCTTCTCTCCCTGGATGGGTTGGGGGACTTCGCCAGCGGGATGTGGGGCATCGGAGAAGGCTCCCGGATCCGCACCTTCGGGAGCGTGGCCTTCCCCCATTCGGTCGGCCTGTACTATACCGCCTGGACCCAATACCTCGGCTTCTGGAAATACGGGGACGAGTACAAGGTCATGGGACTCGCCGCGTATGGAGAACCCGAATACCTCGAAGACTTCCGAGAAATGCTCCGGCTCCGGGGCCTGGGCTATCAGATGGACCTTCGATACTTTCAACATCATACCACCGGGCCGACCATGACGTGGGAGGAAGGCCCCCCTCGGTTGAGCCCCCTCTACAGTCGTACCATGGAGCGCCGATTTGGTCCGGCCCGTCCACCCGATGCGACGATCGAGCCCCGGCATATGAACCTGGCTGCCACGCTCCAGAAACGACTGGAGGAGGTGGTACTCTCTCTGGCTCGGGTGCTCCATCACCGCATTGCAGAAGAAAACGGATCCCTCCGGTCCCTGGCCTATGCCGGGGGAGTCGCCTTCAACTGCGTGGCAAATGGACAACTCTTAGAACAGACCCCCTTTGAAGCTCTTTATATCCAACCGGCTGCAGGGGATGCCGGGTTGGCCGTCGGCGCCGCCTTCTATGTGTACCACCATGTCCTCGGGTACCCCCGCCAATTCGCCATGGAACACGCCTATTGGGGGCCAGCGTATTCGGAGACCGAGATCCAACGGGCGCTGGAACGGTCCGATCTGCCCTATCGCCGGTGGGAAGACCCCGTGCTGATCCGTAAAGTGGCCCAGGCCATCGCCGAGGGCAAAGTCGTCGGTTGGTACCAAGGGCGAACAGAGTGGGGGCCGCGGGCCCTCGGGAACCGGAGCATCCTCGTGGACCCGCGACGACCCGAGATGAAAGACCTGCTGAACCGTCGCATCAAACACAGAGAACCGTTCCGCCCCTTTGCCCCCTCCATCCTCGAGGAATACACCCACCAATACTTCGAATCCACGGCTCCGTCTCCCTTCATGTTATTGGCCTACCGGGTTCGGCCAGAGAAGCGGTCCGAAATCCCGGCCACGATCCATGTTGACGGCACCGCCAGAATCCAAACCGTCCACCGCTCCACCAACCCCCGGTACTGGCAATTGGTTGAGGAATTTCGGAAACTCACAGGCGTGCCCGTGGTCCTGAATACCTCGTTCAACGAAAACGAGCCCATTGTCAATACGCCTCAAGAGGCAGTGGAGTGTTTTCTGCGGACGCAGATGGATCTTCTGGCCATCGGGCCCTATGTCGTGGAGCGGACGAGATGACCCCAAGACGCCCACATCTCTTAATGATCAACCAGTATTTCCCTCCAGATACCTCTGCAACGGCTCGGATTACGTCCGAGATGGCCAAAAAATTGGCGGAAGATTTCCAAGTGACCGTTCTCTGTGGCCGACCCTCCTATGACCCGTACCCCAGACATGGGTGGTACCTCCTGAGACGGGAGACCTTCGCACCGGGGGTCCGGGTAATCCGCGTTGGATCCACCACGTTCCACCGCCGTCGGATGAAGGGTCGGTTGACCAACTACTTCTCCTACCTCACCCTGGCATTGAGTGTAGGAGCCCTGCTCCGACCAGACCTGGTGTTGGTGATGACCGATCCTCCCTTTGCCCATCTTGCCGGCTGGCTCCTGGCCCGGTGGAAACGGCGGCCCTTGGTTTACAACATCCGGGATTTTCACCCGGACATGGCCGTCCGGTCCGGTGCCGTCCAGGAAACCCGCCTCGTCCGGCTCCTGGATCGGCTGCACCGAGCGATCCTCCGACGGGCCAATGCCGTGATCGTCCTGGGTGAGGATATGCGCCGTTATGCCGTGCAAAAAGGCGCGCCTCCGGAAAGGACGTATGTGGTTCGGGATGGGTCCTACCTGCAGTCACAGAACGGCGAGCCACCGCCAAACCCCGCCTGGATCCGCACCTACAGAGGCCCCCATCGGTTTGTTGTCGGTTATGCCGGAAATTTCGGATTCGCCGGGGCCTGGGATACCGTGATCCAGGCCGTCCGGCAACTCCGCCAACCCGAAATCGGCTTCTTGTTTGTGGGCGAAGGAGCAGAAAAACCCCGAATCCAACATGCTTTAAGTCAGAGTCCGAATGTTCGGTTTTTGCCGTATCAGCCGGAACATCGCCTGCGCGCCGTGCTCGAGGCCCCGGATCTCCATCTGGTCACCCTGAGAGAGGATCTCGAGGGCCTGGTGGTACCCAGTAAACTCTATCCGCTCCTGGCCCTGGGGAAGCCCGTGGTCGCCGTTGCTCCCGAAGGCAGCGATCTCGCTCGACTGGTCCGACAGATCGACTGTGGACAGGTCGTAGACCCTCGGTCCCCAGAGGCCCTCGCAGAAACCCTCCGGTCTCTGAGTCAGAACCCCACGATCCTCCAGCACTGGCGCAAGAACGCCCAAAAGGCCGCCAAGGAGTTCTCCCTGGATACCCAGTTCGAAAGATTGAAGACCCTGATGTGGAGGCTGGTATGAGTGCCAAGAAGATCCTGGTTACGGGCGCCGGAGGCTTCATCGGTCACCACCTCGTTAAGTTCTTGAAACAAAAAGGCTTTTGGGTTCGTGGGGTAGACATCAAGGCCCCAGAGTTTGAGCCCACAAGGGCCGATGAGTTTGAGTTTCTCGATCTCCGCCATTTGGAAAACTGTCTTGCCGCGACACGCGGCATAGACGAGGTCTACCACCTCGCCGCGGATATGGGCGGGATCGGCTACATCACCGCCTTCCACGCAACCATCGCGAAAAACAACACCCTGATCAACGTCCATATGCTCGAAGCCGCACGGATCCAGGGCGTGCACCGCTTCCTCTTCTCCTCTTCTGCCTGTGTCTATCCCCAATATCTGCAGGACCGTCCCGATACCCAACCGCTTCAAGAAGAGGACGCCTGGCCCGCGGACCCCGAAGAGGGCTATGGCTTGGAAAAGTTGTACATGGAAAAACTGTGCCAGTATTACCGCGAAGATTTCGGCCTTGAGACCCGGGTCGTCCGATTCCACAATGTCTACGGCCCCCTCGGAACCTACGAAGGGGGTCGGGAGAAAGCCCCCGCAGCGATCTGTAGGAAAATCGCACTCGCAAAAAACGGCGACGAGATCGAGATCTGGGGTGACGGCCAACAAACCCGGTCCTTTCTTTATATTGACGACTGCATCGAGGGGATCTACCGGATCATGGAGGCGGGTTACCCCCACCCACTGAACCTCGGCTCCGAAGAACGGGTCACCATTAACGAACTCGTGGACCTCGTGGCCGAAATCGCAGGAAAACAGATTCGAAAGCGATATGACCTGACGAAACCGCAGGGGGTCCGCGGCAGGAACAGCGATAACACCAAACTCCGGACCGTGCTCGGATGGGCTCCTCAAACCCCTCTACGCGAAGGGTTGGTCCCCACCTATCGCTGGATTGAAGAACAGTTACGAAAGGCAGGACGGATCCCATGATTCTCTTTGGAACATCAAGGGGTCGCACCCGATGAATATCCTAGTAACCGGCGGCGCGGGCTTCATCGGCTCGCACCTCGCAGAATACCTGTTGGAACAAGGCTATCACGTCTTGGTGCTGGATAACCTGTCCACCGGACGCGTGGAAAACATCACACACCTTCTCCATCATGCCCATTTCGAGTACTATGAGGGGAGCCTTTTCGATGCCGATCTCTTGGAAGACCTGGTGGATCGGGCTGAGATCATTTTCCATCTCGCCGCCGCCGTCGGGGTTCGACTGATTATTGAAGATCCTGTTTGGACCCTGGAAACCAATGTCCGCGGGACAGAAGTCCTCCTGCGACTGGCCGAGAAGGACCGCAAACGTGTGATCATCTCCTCGACCTCGGAGGTCTATGGGAAGTCCTCTAAGCGGCAATTTTCGGAAGCCGATGACCTGGTGTTAGGTCCGACCGTCAAGAGCCGGTGGGGGTATGCAGCGTCCAAAATCCTGGATGAGTTCCTGGGGATGGCCTATTACCGGCAAAGAGGAGTGCCCGTGATCATCTTCCGATTTTTTAACATCGTCGGGCCCCGACAAACCGGACAATACGGGATGGTGTTGCCCCGGTTCGTCCAGCAGGCACTGACCGGCGCCCCGATCACGGTGTATGGCGATGGCCAACAGACCCGAACCTTTACCCATGTCCGGGACGCTGTGGAAGCCATGGTCGCCCTGGCGTTCCACCCCCAGGCGGCCGGCGAGATCTTCAATATCGGAGGCACGAAGGAAATCTCGATCCTGGATCTGGCTCGACGCGTGAAAACGCTGCTCCAGAGCCCCTCGCCGATCGTGTTTGTGCCCTATGAAGAGGCCTATGAGGAGGGGTTCGAGGATATGCGACGGCGGGCGCCGGATCTCCGAAAAATCCAAGCCTGGATCGGCTTTCAGCCGAAATATGACCTGGATAACATCATCTTGGACGTAGCCCGTGACCTCCGACAGCGCCTGGAGAGCGAAGCCAAAAAATGAAAATTGGGTGGATATTTTTGGGTTCTGGACTCCTCACCTTCTTGTTGATGCCGGGTGTCCGCTGGCTGGCCGTTCGACTGAACCTCCTGGACCATCCCGGTCCCCGCAAGATTCATCAAGAGCCCATGCCCCTTCTTGGAGGGCTGGCCATGGTCCTCGGCAGTGGGACGGTCGTCCTCCTGGCGCTTCAAGGTGCTGTGCCGCGTCCGCTCTTAAGTGTCGGCATCACCGCGACCTTACTCTTTGCCCTGGGCATGCTCGATGACAAAGGCTGGCTCCATCCACAGGTCAAATTGGGGGTTGGGATGTCTCTCGCAGCGCTCGTGGTCCTGGCCGCAGGCGGACGGATTCCCCTGTTCTCCGGATCGATCCCCGGTGGAACCCTATTGGAACTGGGTGTTACCTGGCTCTGGGTCGTCGGCATGACCGCGGCCTTCAGCATCCTGGACCACATGGATGGGGTGTGCGCCGGAATCGCGGCCCTCACCGGCCTTGGATTGGCAGGGTTTGCACTTCAGACGGGCCGGATCGAGATCGCGATTATTGTTCTCGCCATCAGTGGCGCGGCCCTCGGGTTCCTCGTGTTCAACTTCCACCCGGCCCGCATTTTCATGGGGGACGCCGGCGCGATGTTCCTGGGGTTTGCCCTGGCCTCCCTGGCCACGTTCCTCCCCTGGGATGCCTATGGGACCGGCAAGGGCCTGATTCTCATCGCACTGACCTTCGCGGTCCCCATTCTCGATACCTCCCTGGTTATCCTCTCCCGGCTCCGACGAGGCCTGGTTCCCTTCAGCAGTCCGGGGAAAGACCACATGGCCCATCGCCTGATGAATCTGGGACTCACGGTGCGACAGACTGCGGGATTTCTGTATGGCGTCCAGATTCTGTGCATTGGATTGGCCTTCTTGCTGAGGGGCTGGCGCGGCTGGTTCGTCGGCGCAGTCGGACTGCTGTTGACGGGACTCTGGCTTGGGCTGCTCGTGGCCTTAGAGCACGCCCCTTTCGAAGACCAGCGAAAGATCCAGGAATTCCAGGATGTCCCATAACCAGAAAACCTCTCTTTCCTTCTCTCTTACGTTCCCCCGTTTCCCAAAAGGGGGCAGGGGGATTACTGAACAGGCCGTTCTTTTGACACCTCAGGCCACAACCGTTACCATACGGCCATGGCAAACCTGATTGACGGTCGAGCCATCGCGAAGAAAGTCCGGGCCGAGGTTCGCGAGGAGGTCGCTCACCTCCAGGCCCAGGGCCTCACGCCCCATCTCGTGGTCCTCCTGGTCGGCGACGATCCCGCGTCCCAGATCTATGTCCGGAACAAGGCCCGTGCCGCCGAGAAGGTCGGCATCCGCTCAACTACCTACCATCTGCCCGCCGATACGCCCGAGCCCGCACTCTTAGAGTTCATCCAGGACCTCAATACTCAGGACGATGTCCACGGCATCCTGGTCCAACTCCCGTTGCCCCCACACTTGGATAGCCAGCGGATCCTGGAGGCCATTGATCCTCAGAAAGACGTGGACGGCTTGCATCCGGAGAACTTGGGCCGTCTTTTGGCCGGCCACCCCCGTTTTTTGCCGTGCACCCCTCAGGGCATCCTGCGGATGCTCCAGGAGATCAGTTACAACCTCGAAGGCAAAGAAGCCGTCGTCGTTGGCCGCAGTACGATCGTCGGGAAACCCATGGCCCTTCTGTTGCTCCAGCATCATGCCACGGTCACCATGGTCCATTCCCGGACCCGGGACCTTGCGGCCCATACGAAACGGGCGGACATCCTGGTGGTGGCTGCCGGCAGGGCGAGCCTCATCCGCGGTGAGATGGTCAAAGCGGGTGCGGTCGTCATCGATGTCGGCATCAACCGGATGCCGGACGGTACCCTCCGAGGCGACGTTGCCTTCGAGGAAGTCTCGGAGCGCGCGGCCTGGATCACACCTGTGCCCGGTGGCGTCGGCCCCATGACTGTCGCCATGCTCCTCAAGAACACCGTCCAGGCCGCAAAACTCCAGGTCGGCCTGTAGCCTCAATCTCCACACCCATCCCCCCTTTGGAAAAGGGGGGTCAGGGGGGATTCCCAAGGGAGCCAGCTCCTTTCCTTTACTCAGTTTTCCGGTTCACTTATAATTCAGCCACCATGGATCTCCCCAAACGGTACAACCATCAAGAGATTGAGGAAAAGTGGTATCGCCACTGGGAATCGAAGGGCTACTTTTATGCCGATCCCGAGAAGGTCTTACGGGGCGAGAAGAAGCCCTATGTCGTGATGATGCCGCCCCCCAACGTCACGGGCATCATCCACATGGGCCACGTCCTGAACAACACCCTCCAGGACATCCTGATCCGGTTCAAGCGCATGCAGGGCTATGAAGTCCTGTACCAGCCCGGAACCGACCACGCCGGCATCGCGACCCAGAATGTCGTCGAGAAAGAACTCGCCAAGCAGGGTAAGACCCGTTTTGAGGTCGGCCGAGAGAAATTCCTGGAATACGCCTGGCAGTGGAAAGAGACCTACGAGAAGAACATCCTGGAACGGCTCAAACGCTTGGGGGTCTCCGCCGACTGGTCCAAATACAAGTTCACCCTGGACCCCCAGATGGTCCAGGCGGTCTTAAAGGCCTTTGTGTCCCTGTACGAAGATGGCTTGATTTACAAGGGGCTTTACATCATCAACTGGTGCCCGCGGTGCGGCACCGCCCTGGCGGACGACGAGGTCGAGCACA
>WFXO01000092.1 GCA_015490555.1 Caldifarciminota bacterium
TCCAGGAAGCGGTGGAACAAACCGGTGCCAACACCTCTGTGATCTTTGTCCCGGCACGATTCGCGGCCGATGCGATCATGGAGGCGGCGGATGCCGGGATCGAGTTGGTGGTGACCATCACTGAAGGGATCCCGGTCCACGACATGATGCGGGTGGTCCAATACCTCAAACAAAAAGGAACCACCCGATTGATTGGGCCCAATTGTCCTGGGGTCATCACCCCGGGCGAAGCCAAAGTGGGGATCTTACCCGGTCAGATCTTTACGCCGGGCCCGATCGGTGTCATCTCGAGGTCCGGGACCCTCACCTACGAAATCGTCAGCCATCTCACGGCCAAAGGGCTTGGGCAATCCACCGCAATCGGGATCGGCGGCGACCCGATTATTGGGACTCGGTATATCGATCTGCTGGAACTCTTCAAGAACGATCCTCAGACCAAAGGCGTGGTCATCATCGGCGAGATCGGGGGAACGGACGAGCAAGAGGCTGCGGAGTACATCCGATCGGAGTTCCCCAAACCGGTCGTGGCCTTTGTCGCAGGTCGAACTGCACCCCCTGAAAAGCGGATGGGCCACGCCGGGGCCATCATCTCGGGTGGCACCGGCACCGCGGCAGAAAAGATCGCGGCCTTTGAAGCCGCCGGTGTACCCGTCGCGGCCATCCCCGAAGAGGTCGCCGACCTCCTGGCAAAGAAACTGTAAGTCTATGAGTGGAACCCACTTCTGGTCTCTTGGGTGGCTGATTTTCAGCCTCCCGGGTCCAGATGCTCCTCCTCCGTGGCAAAAGGCCCTTCAGGAGATTCAGTCTGCAACGGCATCGATGGTGGAGGTTGTGGAGACGACCACCGGGATTGACACCTTCCACGGCCGGATCTGGCTTCAGCAACCCGCGACCTTTCGCATGGACGCCTCCCCATACGTGATCATCGGCCAACAGGGCCACATCTTCCTCAAGGACTTGCGATCGGGCAAGGTGGTCGAACTCGGCCAATACCCTGCAGACCTGTCCTGGCTCTGGGACATCGACAGCCTTTTCACATTAAGACAGCAGGGGCAAACCTGGATCGGCATTCCCCGTCAGCCAAATTTTGGCATCGACTCCCTTACCTATGTCCCCTCGCCGCAGGGTCTCCCTTCATCGTTGACCCTCTACTTCCCGACGCAGACCCTCTCTTTTCGGTTCCAGGCCTGGAAAACCAACCTCTCGTTCTCTGACACCCTTTTCCAGGTCCCCCGCACCTCGGCTCCGCAACCCTCTCAAAAGAAATGACCGAAAAACCCACTTCCGAAGAACCCTTCGCTTCGTCTCCTGCCGAAAATTCGGAGGCTGAAGCGCCTCCCGAAGAGCAGGAAATGTCCTTCTTAGACCATCTGGAGGAACTCCGGAGTCGGATCATCCGGATCGTGATCGTCTTGGGGTTCGGGGCTGTGGGCGGATATCTCCTGAGCGACCGACTCTTACAGATCATCATCAAACCTGTTGGAAAACTCTACTTTTTCTCCCCCCCTGAGGCATTTCTGGTGCGGCTCAAGGTGGCCCTGGTCGCCTCTTTGATCTTCATCCTTCCCTATGCTTTTTACGAACTGTGGCGTTTTGTTTCCCCGGGTCTTACCCCCAAGGAGAAACGCGCCGCCCGTCCCATCCTGCTTACAGCCCTTATTCTCTTTTACGTGGGTGCGGCTTTTGCCCTTTTCCTTGCACTGCCGATTGGGGTCAAGGTCCTCCTGAGTTTCGGCGGTACGACCATGGAAGGGCTCTTCAACGCCACTGGCTACGTCAACTTCGTGCTGATCCTCCTCCTCGCCTTTGGGGGGCTCTTCCAGTTCCCCGTGGTGATGGTCTTCCTCACACAAATTGGCCTCATTGACCCAGACACGCTTCGAAAGTACCGGCGGGAAGTCATTGTGGGGGTTTTCGTGATTGCCGCCATCATCACCCCCTCGGTGGACTTTGTGACCCAAACCCTGTTGGCCGTACCCCTTATAATTCTTTTTGAACTCGGACTCTTTGCGTCCAAATTTGTCTCGAAAAAGGGGAGGTAAATTATGGGCATCGGGTTTCAAGAACTTCTACTCATCTTTTTGATCATCGTACTCCTCTTTGGGGCGAGGAAACTCCCGGACCTGGCGCGAGGGATGGGGGAAGCGATTCGGGAGTTCCGTAAAGCGGCCAAAGAGGCAGAAAACCAAGAGGAACAGCAGACCTCCTCGTCCTCATCCCAAGAGTCCTGACGGAAGATCCACGATGAAAGGGAGGGCTTTGGGATACTGGGCCGGGTTGTTGTGGATCGTTGCCTTCGGGGCGACGTGTTCCTCGTCTTCCCAGAAAGCATCCCTGACGATCTGGGAGACATACAATGATGAGGAACACAGTGTCTTTATGGAGGTGGTCCGCCGATTTGAATCCACCCATCCCGGGGTCACGATCAAAGTCCAGCGGATCCCATTCCAGGGGATGGAACAAAAACTGCTCACGGCGATCGCAGCGGGGATGCCGCCAGATCTGGCCCGTGTAGACAATGCCTTTACGGCCGTCCTGGCTGCCAAAAAGGCCGTCGTGCCCATTTTCCCTCACGAGTTGGGAGACCTCCCCGATCACTTACTCCAGGCGCCGTTGGCCTCGAACCTGATCCATGACACCCTTTTCGGCCTACCAGATCAGGCCACATGTGTCATCCTCTTGTACCGTAAGGATCTCTTTCAAAAGTACGGTATTTCAGAACCTCCCAGGACCTGGGAGGAATTTGTGAAGATTGGGAAACGTCTCACCCATCCGGATCAAGGCATCTATGCCTTTGGCATGCGGAATTCCCTCTGGTGGACCTTCCCCTTCTTCTACTCCTTTGGAGCAGGCTTTCTCTCCAAGGACCTCCGGTCCTGTCTTTTTGATGAACCGGCCGCCATCCAGGCCTTTCGTTTCAAGGTCGATCTGTATCGGAAATACAAAATCGAGGCCGGGGCGTGGAAATCAGGGGCCATTCCGCCCGATGTAGGATTCCGGAACGGCAAGTACGCCATGATCTTCTCCGGCCCGTGGGCTCTGAAGTCTTTGGAAAGCGCCGGGATCGACTTCGGCCTGGCGTTGGTCCCCGCGGGCCCTGCCGGTTCCCACACGACCATCGGCGGCACCAATATGGTGATTTTGAACCCAAAGCGGAAGGCCCTTGCCCTCTCGTTCTTAAAGTTCTTGCTCTCTCCGGAAATCCAGGCCTATTGGGCCAATGAACTGGGCCAGATTCCGTTGAATCGTGAGGCCCTGGCCCAGGTGGATACGCTCCAGCACCCATACCTTCCGCTGTTGATGCGCGCGATGGAGACCGCTATCGCCCGCCCGGCGATCCCCTTCTACTCCCAGATCGAACTGCTGACCAACGCCGAAATGGAACTGGCCCTGCAGGGCAAAAAGACCCCAGAACAGGCGATGCGGGACGCCGACCGAAGAATCGAAGAAGAGATCCTCCGCAAACAAACTCGGCCATGATCCCTTTCCTTGCTCTGCTCCTCATCGGCTCCCCGTATCACACGGTTGCGGTGGATGGCAGTGTAGAAGAATACACGGCCGATGAATGGGTTTTGACCGATCCCCCAGACGATTCCTACTGGGGATCCAATAATGAACTCTACGGCCTGTATTTGACATGGGATCGCGACTATCTCTATGTGGCGGTAGACTACGTCGTTCAGAACAATGCCGTGCTACTTCTGATTGGAAACGGCATCGAAGGGGTCCGAAACATCAACAATCTGGATTGGTATCCCCGGAACTTTCAGTTCACAGGGCCCCGAATGAGTCACATTTTGGCTTTGTGGAATGGGGACCTCAATACCGGAGGGGCGCGGAAGATCTTGGATTCCCAGCACACCCAGCCCATCGGGAATGCAGAATTGGCGAATTCCGGCTATTCTGGACAGCGGGGGATCTTTGAGGCTGGGATCCCGTGGTCCGAAATCTATCCCGACGGGGTTCCGGCCGGCGCGACCCTGCATCTGGTCGGCCTGATCGCCGGTGGAGATCACGCTTCTGGAGGGGAAAGTATGCCGGATAACGCCCTCCTCGGCTTTGGTGGGACCGGACTCATCAACACCTATCTGAAGGTGGTGGTGGACCAAAATCAGGACGGGGTCCCGGACTCCGGCCGAAGCCTGGCCGAGGTGACCGAGGTTGTCACCTATGAACACCGCCCTTTGAAATTCCGTCAACTCCTGTTGAACCAGAAGGTATTTCGCCCCGGGGATGAAGTCCGGCTCACGTTGGAAATTACCGAAAGCGCCGATGTGTTGGTGGAGATTTTTAACGACCAGGGGCAACGGGTGTATGCCCAACGGTACCCGGACGTCCCCGGTCAAGAAGTCCAGACCCTGACCTGGACACAACCGGATTGGAACACGGGGATCTACATTTTGCAGGTGTTGTTAAACGGCGTGGTTCGGGATCGCCGAACCTTTGCCGTGGTTCGGTGACCTCAACAAGAGTGGCTTACATTTAAAAACCAAGGAGGCATCAGAGATGTTGACTCCCTTTCAAAATGAACCCATCACGGACTTTTCGGTGGAGTCCAATCGGAAACGGATGCTCGAGGCCATCGCAAAGGTCGAGGCCCAACTGGGCCAAGAGTATCCGCTGGTGATCAACGGGGAACGGATCTACAGCGAGGAGAAGTTCCAGTCGATGAACCCCTCCGAGAAGGACCAGGTCGTCGGGATCCTCCAAAAGGCAAATACCGATCACGCAGAACAGGCAATCCAGGTAGCCACCGAGCGGTTCGAATACTGGAAGCGGGTGCCCCCGGAGGAACGGGCCATGATTCTGCTCCGAGCGGCCACACTTCTCCGGAACCGGAAACATGAGTTTGCGGCCTGGCAAATCTTCGAAGTTGGCAAAAACTGGCTGGAGGCCGATGCCGATGTTGCAGAAGCCATTGACTACCTGGAGTTCTATGCACGGGAGATGATCCGGTATGCCCAGCCGCAGCCGCTGACCCCGATCGCTACCGAGCGGAATGAGTACTTCTACATCCCCTTGGGCCCGGTGGTGGTGATCCCGCCCTGGAACTTCCCCCTGGCCATCATGCTGGGGATGACAACCGCAGCGCTGGTGACTGGGAATACAGTCGTCCTCAAGCCCTCTTCAGATTCCGCGGTGATCGGGTACAAATTCGTCGAACTGATGGAAGAGGCGGGCCTGCCGCCCGGTGTCTTGAACCTGGTCACGGGTCCCGGCTCCACGGTTGGGGACTACCTAGTAGCCCATCCGAAGACCCGGATGATTGCCTTTACGGGCTCAAAGGAAGTAGGGATCCACATCTACGAACTGGCTGCCAAGGTCCAACCCGGCCAGAAGTGGCTCAAGCGGGTCATCGCGGAGATGGGCGGGAAGGACGCCATCATCGTGGACGCCGATGCGGATCTGGAAGATGCGGCCAAGGCGGTCGTTGCCTCGGCCTTCGGCTTCCAGGGCCAGAAGTGTTCCGCCGCCTCTCGACTCATCCTTACCGAGCCGATTTACGACGATTTCATCGAAGCGATCAAGGCCCGGACCGAGGCCCTCAGCATCGGGCCGGCCAAAGAGGACCATCCGGTAGGCCCCGTCATCAACGCCGGTGCAGAGGTCAAAATCCTCTCCTATATCGAGATCGGCAAAGGGGAAGGGCAACTCGTGACCGGTGGCGAGAAGGCCGAAGGGAACGGCTATTACATTCGGCCGACCATCTTCAAAGATGTCGACGAGAACGCCCGGATCGCTCAAGAAGAGATCTTCGGCCCGGTCCTGGCCGTGATCAAAGCCAAAGACTTCGATGATGCCCTTCGGATTGCCAACAACACGGAGTACGGTCTCACAGGCTCCGTCTTCACCAAGGATCCGATGAAGATCGAGAAGGCCAAACGGGAGTTCCATGTGGGGAACCTCTACATCAACCGGAAATGCACGGGCGCCCTGGTGGACGTCCATCCCTTTGGCGGATTCAACATGTCGGGAACCGACTCCAAGGCCGGAGGCAGGGACTATCTCTTGCTCTTCTTGCAAGGCAAATCCGTCTCGGAGAAATACCGGTAACCCGAGGACAGGGACTTGTGTGGAAGGGGCGGGCCGGGTTGACCCGGCCCGCCCCAACGTTCTATAATGCCGTTATGCGGATATGGATCCTTTGCTTCGTCCTCCTTGGAACCCTGGAAGCCGGCGGGACGGTGGGCTACACGTACCTCCAGATCCCGGTCAGTGTTGATGAAGCCCTCTTGGGGATCGGCTTAGGTGCCCTGCCGGGTCCAACGAGTCTCCGGGTGAATCCGGCCGCCTGGCCGACCGCACGCACAGCCTCTCTCCAGGGCATCTCCTATCTTGCGGGTATCCAGGGCCTCGGCGTCTTCTATGTGCCCTCCCAAGACTGGGCCCTCAGCCTTTATGGCTGGAACTCGGGCCGGATGACGCGAACGGACACCCTTGGCCGAGAACTTGGCGACTTCTCCACTACCCATTCTGCCCTCTCCGGATACTATCACCGCCCCTTCCTGGGCCGCGGAACCTTGGGGATCGCCCTGTCGCTCTACTATCAAGGCATTGCGGAATACAATGCGGTGGCTGCAGGGATGGATATCGGGGTGCTCTATCCCCTGGCGGAGAAACCCGTCACCTTTGGCGCGGCGATTCGACATGTAGGAATCGAACTCAAGTCCATGGCACAACAGCGGTCGAACCCTGGCCCGGAACTCAATCTCATGGGCGCGTGGCGGTTCCCTACCGTCCAACTCGCGGCAGGCATTGCATGGACCCCCGGGAACGCGACCTTCACCCTCGGGACCCTCTGGCAGGTCTCGTCTTTGCTCACGGTGGGACTGGGTTTCTCTTCCAAGGGCCTGGAAGCCAATGTCGGTCGGGAGCGGGATTTCCTGAATGGATGGAGCGCCGGATTCAAACTTCACCACAGAAAACTCGTCTTCGGGTATGCCTATACCCCCCTGGGGGAACTCGGGGACATCCACCGGATCTCCTTAGAACTCACCCCGTTCTGATTTCCCTTCCATGCGAAACATCGTTGTCAATCGCCGAGCCCGGTTTGACTATGAGATTTTGGAGACTTTTGAGGCCGGTATCGTCCTCGAGGGCAGCGAGGTGAAATCCATCAAAGCGGGGAGGGTCTCGATCCAGGACGCCTATGCCGACATCGAAGACGGGGAGGTCTACCTGTACGACATGCATGTGACGCCTTACAGTCATGCCAGTAAGTTTACGCCCGATCCGCTCCGCCCCCGCAAGTTGCTCTTGCACAAATACGAGATCAAACGGCTTTATGGAAAAATTAAAGAACGGGGACTGACGTTAATCCCTTTGCGAATTTACGAGAAGCACGGCTTAATCAAGGTCGAACTGGCCCTTGTCAAGGGCAAAAAGAAGTACGAAAAACGGGAACAAATCAAGCGACGACTCATTGAGCGAGAGATCCAACGGGCCCTGAAGCGGGAGAAATTCTAAGTGGCAGGGTGGGATCTCGAAACCCTCCGGCAGGTCCAGGAGAAACTGCGTAGCCGGGTTCGAATCGAATCCGACTTTGGCCCTCTCCACACGGTGGGCGGGGTAGATGCCTCCTACCTCCGACGGCAAAAGAAGATCGTGGTTGCGATGGTGGTGCTGGAGATAGAAACGCTGCGGCCGATTGAACGGGTGATATGGGAGGGTCCGGTGACATTCCCCTACATTCCCACGTTCCTTTCGTTCCGAGAATTACCCGGGATGTTGGCTGCCTACGACCAATTGGTTCACAAACCCGATCTCCTCCTCGTGGATGGCCAGGGGATAGCGCACCCGAGGGGGCTGGGCATTGCAGCACATCTGGGGGTTGAACTGGATCTTCCCACCATCGGCTGTGCCAAAAGCCGGTTGGTTGGTGAATACGAGCCCGTTTGTCCGGACCGCGGTTGCGCCTCCCCTCTGGTCCACCAGGGCCGTCAAGTCGGCTGGGTCGTCCGGACCCGGGCCTGTGTCCGCCCGATCTTTGTCTCCCCGGGCCATCGAGTCTCCCTGGAAGATGCCCTCAAGATCGTGCTCAAGGTCTCTCCCAGATATCGGATTCCCGAACCGATCCGGCACGCAGACCACCTCTCCCGCCAGCGGGTGAAAGAACTCCAGCAAGCCCTCCAACTCTCGATTGCGAGAACCCCCTCATCCCAATCGTTCCCTGGGGAGGAACCGTGACCACACCCCTTCGCGGCTACCTCGCCCTGAGTTTTGTTGACGGGATCGGCCCCATCCGATACCGGCATCTTGTGGACCAGGGCTGGGACCCGGTGACCCTGCTCCAGGAACATCCGGAACAGATTGAGCGGGTGACCCATCGCCCCCTCCGAAATGTGAACACCCTTTGGCAACGGGCAGACGAGGAACTGGAGAAGGCCCAATCCTGGGGTGCCCAAATCCTTGCTTATCCGTTGCCCGAGTACCCAGATGCCCTGCGCCCCTACGAGTCCTCCCCACCCATCCTTTACGTGTGGGGAAATCGAGAGGCACTTTCCCAGCCAGGTTTGGCCATCGTCGGATCCAGACGTGCCACCGCTTACGGCAAAAGGATCGCCCGGTTCCTGGCGACCGAAATTGCCCAGCGTGGGCTTTCGGTGATCTCGGGAGGGGCCCGGGGCATCGACACCGTCGCCCACCGGGCCGCGTTGGCCACACAAGGGACCACCGTGGTGGTCTTGGGAAGCGGCTTAGACCGGCCGTATCCCGCAGAAAATCGCAAACTCTTCCAAGAGGTCGCAGAACGGGGCGGCTGTGTGGTCACGGAATTCCCCTTCGGAACCAAACCCCACGCCGATCACTTTCCGCAACGGAACCGGATCATCAGCGGGCTGGCGATGGGAGTGATTGTCGTGGAAGCTGGAGAAACTTCCGGCGCCCTCATTACAGCCCGATGGGCGGCTGACCAGGGGAAAGAAGTCTTCGCAGTGCCAGGCCCTATGGATTCCCCGATGTCTCGCGGGACCCATCGGTTGATCCAGATGGGGGCCCATCTGGTCGCCGAACCTGAAGACATCTTCCAGGAACTCGGGCTGCCCACAGAAAAGCCGGAGCCTGAACTTCCCCTTCTCTCGGCCCAGGAGAAAAAGGTCTTTGCGGCCCTGGGCCCGGATCCGACCCACTTGGACACCCTCGCCGAAACGCTCCAGATGCCCCCCTTTGAACTGCTGGGGATCCTCCTGGCGTTGGAACTGAAGGGTGTCATCCAACAGTTGCCCGGGAAATTCTTTGTTCGAAATCCCCAGTTTGCCGCCTGGGACGGGTGACGGTGTATACTTGAGATCAGAAATGTAGGGAAGGAGGCTTTGAATGCTTTGGACCTCATGGATTTTATGGACCTTAGCGGGTAACCCAGGAGGACAGCCTGTCCCCTACCAGATCATTGAAGCCGGTACTCGGTCCCCGGTTCGGACCCCGGTGGCGGCCGTGTTCCGGGACGCCGACGCATGGATCATGGGGTATTCGTACCTCCACGCCCAGCAGATCCCTGCCCCCGAGGTCCCGTCCCTCTCCTTTGAAGAGCAACAGGTCATTTTGCTCAGCATCGGAGAACGACCCACCTCCGGGTATACGGTCAGCATTGACCAGGTCCTTTTAAAGGACGACACCCTGCGGATTTGGGCCCATGAGTCCTGTCCCTCAGAAGGTGCCATGGTCCTTCAGGTGCTCACACAACCCTATGTGTTGTTTTCTGTTCCAATCCGAAAAGCGGTCCCGGTTCTTGTCCATCTCAAGGCCTGTGATGGGTCAGAACACCTCCTGAAAGCCAAGGAAGCAACACGCTGGATCGAGGATCTACAACGCTGATCCCCTCGGCTTCATTCTCTCCTTCCTCTCCCCATGTCTCGGGGTCGTAATCTGCCCGTCCACGGCAAAGGAAGACCTGTGGAACGGTCCTGGAAGGTTCGGGTCCGGGAGATCCTGGCACTGGAACACAATATCGTGGTTCTCCTCAGTGCCCTTTTCGTCATCGGGATGGGGGAAGAACTCTGGACTCGGTTCATGCCCAAATACCTGGAGGCCCTGGGAGCAAGCGCGGCAGCGATCGGTGCCTATGGGTCCTTCAAGCGTATCGTGGATACCCTCTATCAGTATCCGGGCGGGTGGCTGGCGGATCGCTTAGGACGAAAATGGGCGCTGGCCCTGTTCAACTTCATCGCAATTTTCGGCTATCTCGTGTACCTCTTGACAAACCGATGGGAGATGGTGATTGCGGGGACCCTGCTGGTCCTGGCCTGGAGTAGCATGTCCCAGCCTGCCATCTTTGCGTTGATTGGAGATACCTTGGGCCAGGCCCAACGTGCCATGGGATTCAGTGTCCAATCGATCTGGAAACGTGTTCCCATCGTGGTCGCACCGCCTCTCGGCGGCTGGATGCTGTCCCGGTTGGGACTGGTTTCCGGCATGAAGGTGGGCTTTGCCATCTCTTTGATGTTGGCGTTCCTCGCCCTGGTCATCCAATCCCGGCTTTACCGGGTTCCCCCTCCCCCGAAGCAACCTTCGAACGCTGCGATGCCCCACGTGTGGTACCTGATGCCCCCTGCCCTAAAACGTCTCCTCTTAGCCGATTGTTTGGTCCGATTCGGGTCAAACCTCTCGACACTCTTCGTGGTTCTTTGGGTCCTGAATGTTCACCGAGGAAGTCCGGTCGAGTTTGGAGCCCTGACGTCGCTTCAAATGCTGACCGCGATCCTGGTATACTTGCCCGCCGCCTATCTGTCAGACCGATGGGGACGCCAGCCGCTCATTCTGGCAACCTTTGCGTTCTTCTCCCTCTTTCCATGGAGCCTTGTCCTGTTGCCGTCGAAAGCCTTGGCGCTCGCTTTTGTCATTGCAGGGCTCCGAGAGATCGGGGAACCGGCTCGAAAGGCCCGGATTGTGGACCTGTCGGACCGTGCACATCGAGGAAAGGTCATCGGCTTCTATTACCTGATCCGCGGCCTGGTCGTAATTCCGGCCCCCTTAATCGGTGGCTTCCTCTGGCAAAGGCATCCCACGTGGCCCTTTCTGTTGGGGGGTGCAACCTCCGCCCTTGGTTTCTTTATTTATGCACTCCATCCTCCCAAAGTCCAGCCCTGACACCACTCTCCAACCTGTGTGCCACCACCCTTGTCCACACAAAGGATTGGGGCTTTCGTCGTTCCCTCTCCGACTATAGAAAATGGCCATCGCGGCTGAAGCCGCTCCTACAGTGATTTTTCAGGTTGAGGCTTCTGTTTTCGTTTTGCTATTGGAGCTGCTTAAGCAGCGAAGTGATTAGTTTGTGGCTTGTGGTGAGTGGTATGTGGTGTGTGTGAGTTTAGAGCGCGGCTAAAGCTGCTCCTACAACG
>WFXO01000093.1 GCA_015490555.1 Caldifarciminota bacterium
GCATTGGGTGGGGTGGCGACAGGCAACATAAAGGCACAGGAGGCCGAGACCACGGTGGGGACCATGAGGAGGGTGGGGTTCACCTGAATGGCCGTCGCGAGAGATGCGACGACCGGAAGGAGGAGCGTAGCCGTCGCGGTGTTCGAGGTCAATTCCGTCAAGAAGGTCACCATCAATGCAATGGCGGCAACCAGGACCGGGGTCGGGACATCCTTGAGGATCCGGAGATTTTCACCAAACCACTGAGAAAGGCCGGAGGTTTTAAAGGCGAGAGCCAGGGCAAACCCGCCCCCAAAGAGCAGGACCACGCCCCACGGGATCGCGACGGCGGTTTTCCAATCGAGGAGGAATGTGTCTCGTCCTCGGCCAATGGGCAAAGCGAAAAGGAGCATGGCTCCAAAAATTGCAACCGTGGAGTCATGGACATATTTCGTAATGCCCAGCAGATCCGCCCATCCGGGAATGGTGAAGATGCCGAAGTGGAGGGTCCGCCGAAAGATCCATAAAAGGGCCACCAGGACGAATATTGCCAAAACCGCCTTTTCTTCGTGTTTCATTGGGCCCAGGGCCTCCAATTCCCGACGTAGAAGTGCCCGGGCTTCGGGTTCCCGTTCGTTGGACACCGGAAACCGAAGATGGGTCAAAAACCACCACGTAAAGGGTAAAAACAGGAAGACCACGGGCAAGCCGACCAGAAGCCAGCGAGCAAAGGTCACCTCCTTCCCTAAGAGTTCTTTTGAAAGGCCAGCGAAGACGATATTTGGCGGGGTTCCAACCAGGGTGCCAATCCCACCAATCGAAGCGGCATACGCAATGCCTAAAAGCAGGGCCTTGTCGAACCCCGGTTGAGCATCCTTTCGAACAGCCAGAATCGCCAGAGCCATGGGCAACATCATCATGGTGGTAGCGGTATTACTAATCCAGAGGGAGAGGAAGGCGGTAGCCAACATGAAACCCAGGATCAACACGCGATCCCCGCCCCATCGGATCCAAAGGGTGATTTTCAGTGCAATGCGTTTATGGAGCCCGTGGCGTTCCATAGCACGAGCGATGAAAAAGCCTCCAAGAAACAGGAAGATGTTGCGATCTGCGTAGGGAGCGGCGACCTCTCTCGAGTCCAGGACCTGGAACAGTGGCAGAATCACGAGGGGCAACAGAGAGGTTGCGGGGATCGGCACGACCTCGGTCATCCACCAAAGGGCCATCCAAAGGGCTAAGCCGAGGACCACATGGCCGGAGAATGAAAGAGAACCCAGGGGGATGCCGAGGCTGATGAGAAAGATCAAAGGTCCAGCCACTAAAACCCCGAGTCTCTTCATAATGCGTGATTATAGGGGATTTCTAAGGCGCGTAAAAATAGAACTATCGGTGTCTTTTCTGGAGACGAACGGCGAAGGCGAAGTCACAATCCCACTGAGGCCCTTCGACCCACAAATTCCCATCCTCTGTCCACCCCCAGGCCGAGATATACTCCTCTGCCGGAACTTTCTCAAACTCAGGATGCCGTTCCAGGAAGGCCTGGATTTGGCCTTCGTTCTCTTCCGGCTCGGTGGTACATGTGGCGTACACCAGGAAGCCTCCGGGCCGGATCCACCGGGCCACATTGTCCAGGATTTGGCGCTGAAGTTTTGACATCTGAAGGATCTTTTGGGGGGTCATCCGTAGCAAAATCTCCGGTTTCCGCCGGATGGTTCCCAGGCCCGAGCACGGAACATCGATCAGGACCCCATCGACTTGTTTTTGAAGCCTCAGTGTGCGTGCATCGGCATTGACAATCCATGCATTTTCCACCCCGAGTCTTTGGAAGACACCCCGCATAATTCGACATCGCCCCAGGTGGAGGTCCACACACAAAATCCTGCCTCGATTTTGCATCCGTGCCGCCATGTGAGAGGCTTTTCCCCCGGGTGCCGCCGCTGCATCTACGATCAATTCGGCGGCTTCTGGTTGGATCAAAGAGACTAACGCCTGTGTGGAAAGGTCTTGGACGTAATACGTCTCCTCCAGTAAGTCCACCTCCCAAGGGTGTCGTTCGAGTCGATAGGCTTCGGGGGGAAATTCATAGCGTTCATACGGGACCTCGAGGCTTCGCAGGAGTCCTTCGAAATCGCTTCGTTCGATTCTCAACGGGTTATATCGGACATAGAGGGGCGGGGGTGAGTGGTAATGTCGGATCCAGGTTTCCAGGCGTTTTGGGCCCAGTCTTTGCTCCCACCTCCGATAGAGCCATTTTGGGATACTCCATGCAATCCATGGGTGGGGAGGTTCTGGTGCCTCGTGTTCCGCGACCCGTCGGAGTACCGCATTCAACAGTGCAGCCCCTCCCGGATTTCGTCGTTTCACCCATTCTACTGAGGTATTTACGACCGCATAAGGGGGAGAGGAGATTTTCAGCAAGTGGTAGAGGCCCAAGCGGAGGCTGGTCCGAACTTCTGGGTCCAAGTCTTGGATTCGATAGCCATGGAGAAACTGCTTCCCCACCCAATCTAAGTACAACAGCCATTTCAGGGTTCCATACGTCCACTCCGTGGCCTGTTTCCGAACCCGGGGATCCGAGACATGCCGTAACACCCCGGGCAAGATCCGGTTGACCCATTTCCCCTTCTCTAAGGTCTGATAGAGAAGATACAGGCTGACTTCCCAAGCGGAAGAGTGCAGTGTTGGGTATGGTAAACGGGATCGGACCTCTCCCCTCCTTGCCATGGGTTATACCACCATCTTGTACGTATCTTCGAAGATTTCTCGAATGATCTCCTGCAGAAGTTCTGGAGAAATAGGTTTCAAAAGGATTCTTAGATCTTGCTCTTGGAGAAAAACAAACAAATTGGGAGGGGGCAAGGGACGAACCAAGACCATCATCTTCGAGACCATATCGGGGCGGCGTTGTTTAAGCCACATAAACTGATCCCGGAAGGAGAGTTTGGGGAGATCCTCGGCGACAATCACGAGGTCAAAGTCCATCGCTGCAAGGTACTCAAAAAACTCTTCTCCCGTGGTAAAGATTCGGAAGTATACATGGTTGCGGTTAAAGAACGATTCCATGGATCGGACCATGGTTTGGTCTTTTTCCGCAAAAAGGATCCGTGGCACCGGTTTCGGCACCTGATCGGACGGAACTTCCCGAACAGGGAGCAAAAGTCGGAAGGTTGCCCCTTTCCCCTCTTCGCTTTTGACTTCGATGGTCCCCCCATGTTCTTGCGCAATCTTAAGAGAGAGCGCCAATCCCAACCCTGTCCCTTTCCCAGGAGGCTTGGTTGTAAAAAACGGATCAAAGATACGACGCAGATGTTCCTGGGGGATTCCCGGGCCGTTGTCACGGACCTCCAGGATAGCCATTCTATCTTGCAGATCTGTCAAAACGATCACTTCGTTTCCTTTCCGTGAACTGACCATAGCATCTTTGGCATTCAGGAGGAAGTTAATGAGCACTTGTTGGATCTCGCCCTCTCTGCCGATTAGGTAAATTGGGGTGTGTTTGGCTTTTCGCTTAACCTCGATGCTATATTTGCCCAATTCGGAGCGGAAGAGGTCCAGAACCTTATCGACGGCATGGTTCAGTTCGAAGGGTTCGCTTCGATCCATGCGGTGTGCCCCAGCGATAGACAGTAAGTCTTTCGCGATGACCGCGGCTTTTGAAGCCAATTCCCGGACTTTTCTCAAATCACTCGCCAACTCTGGGGGTACCTGCCCCCGTTCAAGCCAAAGGTCTAAGAGACCAATGACCGCAGTCAGCGGGTTATTAATTTCATGGGCGACTCCTGCGGCCAATTCCCCAACAGCACTCAGGTACCCGGCCTTCCGTAGTTGGATCTCCAAATCATGCTCTTTGGTGACATCCCGAATCACCAAAATGATTTTTCCCTCGGGATCCAATGAGCCAGAAACACTGAGATAAAGCGTTTCCCGATCCTCTGGACGTCGTTGAAAACGAAATTCGACAGGGCCCCATTCTCCTTTTGATCGGATCGAAACAAGGAGTGAATCCAGATCGACTTCGGGTAATAACTCGCTCAAAGGTTGTCCAATCACAAATCTAGGCGACATCCCGATAATCCGTTCTGACTGGGGATTCGAATAGATGACAACCCCTTCACGATCTAAAGCGACGATCCAGTCTGGCGTGTGGCTCAAAACGGTATCGAGAAAGTATCGTGAGGCTTGTTCTCGTTTGTGAATGATGATGTTCCGGATCACGTTTGCCAGGGTGTTTGCAATCATTTCCAGCAGATGGAGGTCCTCGGTTGTAAAGGCTTCCGGCTGTTGACTTTGAACAGAAATGACCCCAATCACTTCCCCATCTGCGACGATGGGCACCCCAAGATACGACCGCATGACCTTCCCCACCACGGAATACTCCACGGGGGAATCCACTTCGGCATTGCGCAGAAGTAGGGCTTTCCGTTTTTGAAGGATATAGCCGGTGAGTCCGTAAACCTCGTTGAGATTCATGGGCTCAGCTTTTAAGTGTTCTCCCTCTTCCCAGAGGACATCGAACACTACTTCGTTTTCCTCTACATGAGCAAAGAGAAACGCATCGGGGTGAAACACAGAAAGAATCGAATCCGTTAAACCCTCCAAGAACTCTTCAAAATTGAGTGTGACCGATCGATGTAGGAGGCTGTACATGAAGTCTAAGTCTTGGGTGACTTTCAGGGAGCGTTCATACACTTCGACGTTCCTCAGTGCTAAGGCCATAGAATCCACAACCACTTCTAAGAATTGACGGTCCTCATCGGAAGGGAAGGCTGGATCACTTGCTTCTAAGTGAATAACCGCACGTACATGCTGGTCGATGCGAAGGGGGATATAAAGGTCCTGGACTGGCTTCGTCCCTCTTTTACGTCCAGACGCACGGGCATGTTGAACCCACCTCCCGGTCCGAATACACTGTGCCAATGGATTGGACAGAGCCTTCTCTGAAAAGGGATCTAATGTCTGATGTTCAGGGAGTTCCTCCAAATGAAGTCGTGCGTTTTCATCCTGATGAACAAGAAAGAACCGAACCTTCCGTACATCAGGCAACTGGATCAACGCCTCTTTTACGGAATTGACGATGCCTTCAAGGCGAAGTGTCGAAAAGATTCTTCTCTGTACCTCCTGGACCCGTTCTAAAACACGTAAGCGTTGGATTTCTTGTTTCCGCTCCTGGTACTGCTCTAAGGTAATCCCAAAGACTTCGCCTGCTCGCTCGGTGAATTCCAGGACTTCCGGGGTCACTTCATAGGGTTTAGAAAAAAAGAGTTCTACGACCCCATAAAGGGTCCCAGAGCGCATCACTGGAAACCCAATATAGGATCGAAACCCCTCGCGTTGTACAAGATCGGTCGGTCCTTGGGGGTCTTCCTGTACATCTTGGACGACAATGGTTTGGAGTGCTTCGGCGACTTTCCCGGCCAAACCCTGCCCCCATGGGACCTCCGCGTAAAATTGAGGGTAATAGGAAGAAAATCCGATATGAGCCCTTTGCAACAGTGTTTGATCTTTGACTTCAAAGAAGGCGGCCTTAAACGCACCGGAGGTTTCCAAAAGCGTCTTCAGCATATGGAGCGCGATCTCTTCTTTGGGCCGCTTCTCGATGGCCATCTCAATCGATTCCCTGAGCCCCTGCTCTAAGCGACGAGTGCGCTCCAGGTGTTGAAACACTTTCACGCGCCACCAGAGGAAACCGATAAACCAACGAAGAGATTGGAGTAAAGGTTCCCATAGCGGGTCTTCTGGAATCGTTTTGAACCCCAGAATCACCACCCCTAATACTTGACCTTCATAGAACAAGGGCACGGCAACGATCGACTTCCACTTGAGGATCTGTTCGAATTCTTTCACCTCTTCGGGAGATACCCAAGGAGCAAAGAGATCATGAAGCGGAGTTTTCCCATACCAAATCTGGCCCTGGAGTACCTCTTGCAACGGGTGATCCGTAGGGAGATTTCTTAGGGGAATCGTATCGAGTTGAACGGGAAATCCATGGAAATCCTGAATCTTCCTACGATGGAGATACCGAATCCCTCGAACCTTCAGGACCTCTAAGACCTTTTCGTAAAGAATGAACCCATGGAATGGTAAATTCCCTAAAAAGAGGGTAGAGATTGCGTCCAAGAAACGAGATGGATCTTCATGGGGAGGAACCATGGAAGCAAATTTTGAAAGGAGAAGCCCCAATGTCCGCGGAAAGACCAGATGGAGCCGAAGCCAATCTTCAATTTGTTTACGGGTCTCGTCTGAAATGGGGGCCTCTGGTTCAATCACCAGGGTAAATCCCCCTTCCACGGGAACAGTAAACCGAGTCTCTGCAGCGGGTTTCGGAAGTTTTTCGAGAGAATTCTCTGGGATTACGTAAGTGCGAAAAGCGATCGGAGTCTGAAGAATCTCGGAAAGGATTGAGCCGAGAGACCCGATCTGCGAGAATGCGCCTTGGTTTCTTGACTTACCCATAGCAACCTGCAATTATTTTAAGGGAAACCTTTGTGCACTTTTGGATTCATGTCGAGACCCATTCCGTCCTGAATTTTGACCGCCTTATAATTTTCAAAATGGAGGTACTTATGCATATTCTCATGGCCTTGACGTTATGGAGTTCCATCGCAGGACTTCCTTCTCCGGAACAGCAAATCCGTCTGGCAAAGGGGGAATCAAAAATTTACACGATTCTCTCACTCCCGCAAGTCCCTCATGCCTATGACGCGCTCCATTATCGGTTTGATATCCAAGTCGATGTCGCGGGAGATTCCATCATTGCACGGGCAGAAGAGAAATGTGTGAGTCTTGCAGATACCTTATCCACCTACCTTGTACATCTCGTAGGTCTTACCGTAGACTCCGTGAGAGTAAATGGCCAACTCCGGCCATTTAGCCGTCCCGATTCCACCCTTCTCGTCGATTTAGGAAGCCCCATTGCACAAGGTGACACCTTTATCGTTGAGATTTTTTATCATGGTCACCCCCTTCAAGGAGGGGGCGTGTTCGGAGGCGGGCTCTCCATCGGATCCAATCTGATCTATGCCGATAATGAACCCTTCGGGATCAAAAGATGGCTCCCGATCTTAGACGATCCTTCAGAAAAGGCGACGGTAGACTTCTGGATCACGGTGCCCAGCGGGTTCAAAGTTGTGGCCAATGGGACCCTGATGGATTCTTCCCTCTCTGGCCCCTGGTGGACCTATCATTGGGCCGAATCATACCCTATTTCACCTTACCTCATCGTTCTCGCCGGCTCTCCGAATTATGCGGTCTGGGAGGAGCCCTTTGTCTATGAGGCCGATACGATGCCCCTGCTCACGGCCGTGTATACCTGGGATTCGAGCATGGTCAGCCAACGAACTATGAATCTTCCAGACATGATCACCTACTTTTCAAACACCTTCGGAACCTATCCGTTCATTCAGGAGAAATACGGCCACGTCCATGCTCCGATCGGGGGCGCCATGGAAAACCAAACAAATACGTTTATCAACGTCACTGCTGGATGGGGCGGAGACTGGGATTGGGTGATTTCCCACGAGTTGGGGCACCAATGGTGGGGGGATTGGGTCACATTGGGAGATTGGCGGGATATCTGGCTGAACGAAGGCTTTGCTTCTTACTGCGAAGCCCTCTGGTACGGCCATCGAGAGGGCCCGGATGCATACCGATCTTACATGCAACAGGTCATAGAGGCCGCGATTAATTACGAGCCCTTCCCTCCCTATCCGATGTATGATCCCGAGAACCTCTTCTCCTGGGGAGTGGTCTACCGGAAGGGGGCTTCTGTGTTGCACATGCTCCGTCATGTCGTGGGAGACTCTATCTTTTTTGAAATCCTTCGAACCTATGGGCAGACCTATGGTTATGGGAATGCAGTGACCACAGATTTCCAGGCCGTGGCCGAAGCAGTCTCCGGTCAGGACCTGGGCTGGTTCTTTACGGAATGGGTCTTTGAGCCCGGTCATCCAAAGTACCAATGGGGATGGGCAGATATCTCCAGTGGCAACTCCTACGCAATCTATGTCGTCATCCAACAGGTTCAGAGCCACGCATACGGAGTGCCGACCTTCAAGATGCCCATTGACTTAGTCGTCCAAACCACGACGGGAGATACCACAGTGGTTGTATGGGATAGTCTGGATTTCCAGGAATTTACGATCCCACTAAATGCCCAGCCCCTTCTGGTCCAATTTGACCCTTATCCATGGATCATGCGAGAGGCTCAGCAGACCCCGATTTTTGAACGAGGACAGTTCCATGAAAACCTGAGTCAACTCCGCCTGGTCCAACCGCTCTCGCGACATCTGAGGTGGATCGGCAAAGTCCCGAAAGGAACACTCCTGACCGTCTATGCACCCGACGGACGGCGGATCTTTCGGGTGAGGGACCCACGCAATGGCCTTCCCTTACACCTTCCGCCAGGTCTCTATTTCTTTAGATTCGAGGGACCGCTTCAACATCCACGTACTCTACAGGCCATTGTCATCCCACAATGAAACACGCCCCAAGCCGTTCCCAAAACATACTCCGATGAAAGGCTCCACGTTTCTGGTGACAGGAGGCGCGGGTTTCATTGGCTCCAGGTTGGTCCATCGTCTCCGTAAAGCAAATGCACGGGTTATCGTTCTGGATGCCCTCACCTATGCCGGGCACTTAGAGAACCTTCGTCCATGGATCGATCCAACTCCCCTATTTCTCCCGACTTTTGGGGAGACGATCCGGAGAGTGCCGATCGTGCTGGATGACTCGACCTGGCAGGTTTCTCCTGTGTTTCTCCCCTGGCCTTGGCATAAAGTCGGCAGCCATCGGGTTGAACGCATCCAGACCCCCGATGCTTTGGGAGACCAAATCCGAAGCGTCCTCTCGACAAACGGCTTGGCGTTTGTCTGGGCGGATATCCTTTCCCAGACGATTCTAACGACCTTAGTCGCGGAGGTTGACGGGATATTCCATCTTGCCGCAGAGACCCATGTTGACCGCTCGATTCTGTCACCCGAACCTTTTTGGCGTACGGACCTCTGGGGCACCCTCACCCTCCTGGAATCCCTCCGACGGGTAGCAAACGCTTCCAAAAAGGTACCGCGGCTTCTTCATGTCTCCACGGACGAAGTCTACGGAGAAGTCCTGGAGGGAGCGGTCACAGAGGATGCCCCCTTCCATCCATCGAGCCCATACGCGGCCGCCAAGGCCGCTGCAGACCGTTTGGTCACGACCTACGTTCGAACCTACGGACTTCCGGCCCTCATTGTTCGTCCCAGCAACATCTTCGGTCCCTATCAGCATCCCGAAAAGTTCATCCCCCAAATCATCATCCGGGCACTTCAGCATCAACCTCTTCCGATTTACGGAGATGGGCTGCAACGTCGCACATGGCTTTATGTGGAGGACGCTGTAGATGCGTTGCTCTTCCTCTGGGAGCATGGGGTGGACGGAGAAGCCTATAATCTTGCAGGACCCGATGAACTCCCCAATCTCACGGTGGCCGAGAAGGTCCTTACGCTCCTCAAACGATCCAAGGATTTGATCCAATTCGTCGAAGACCGACCCGGGCACGACCGAAGGTATGCCATGCAAACCCACAAGATCGAGGCTCTCGGATGGCAACCGAAGACCCGGTTTGATGAAGGCCTGGAAAGGACGGTTCAATGGTACCAAGACCACACCTCTTGGTGGCAAACCTTGTGGAAGGAAAATCAGGAATTCTGGAACCGTTGGTATAACCCTCGAATTCGTACCCCATTTCCATGAACACTCAACGGATCGATCGATTCCTGAAATTTGTCTGCCTTCTGAAGTCTCGCAATCTGGCCAAAGAGGCCTGTGAGAAGGGGTATATCCGAATCAATGGGAAGCCTGCGAAACCGGCGTCCTGGGTGCGCCCGGGTGATCTTCTTGAATTGGATTTCCCTCTTTTTTATCGCAAATTGAGAGTTCTGTCTGTCCCCGAACGACAACTTTCAAAGAAAATCGCCCCAAAATTCTATGAGGTCTTGGAAGAGCGGACTCGAGAAGCGGTGGTCCGCGACCTCGTAGATCAGATCCTCCAAGAGATCGAAAATCCACCAAACCAGGAGGTTTGACATGCATGACCTGGAGGAATACCTCGCGTATTTTCGCTACCTTGTAGCCGTCCCGAATGAGAATGGCCGCGGGCTCTTCTATATTGTGGATGCCTCTGGACAATTCAACCTATGGTACCAGGATTTACGCGGTGGGTGTCCGGAACAGTGGACCTTTTTTGAAGAGAGACACGTAAGCCAAGTCGCTCCACCCTGGAAGGGGTATCCACTGATCTTGATGGTCGACGAGCAAGGGAAGGAAAATCACCAACTCTATGTTTTGCATGCGCGGCGACAATGGCCCAAGGACCTCACCCAGAAGCCAGACGCCAGACATCAATATCACGCCGGCAGTATCTCGCGGGATGGCCGGTGGATCGCCTTTTCATCCACCCGAGAAAACCCACAAGTCCAAGATCTCTTTGTACTTGATCGTTCCACACTTGAATTTCGTAAGGTCCTGTCCTTAGGAAGGTGGCTCGAGCCGGGATCTTTTTCGCCCAATGCCCAAATGCTTCTGGCCGTCGAAGTGTTAGATATCAATACCACAGCCATCCATCTCGTGGATCTCCAAACGGGGGAACACCGATGTGTGGTGCCTGCGGAGCCCGGTTCCCAAGTCATCCCTGGCCCATGGCTTCCCGATAGTTCTGGCTTTTTTGTTTTAACAAACCAGCAACGAGAGTTCTTCGCTCTTGCACAATACCGCTTGGATTCACAGCAGATCGAGATCCTGGTGGAAGAAGACCACGACATCGAGACCGTGGATTTGAGCCCCACCGGAGATCGGGTGGTGTGGACTCTCAACGACGGCGGCCATCACCGACTTTTTGTTCGCCAGTGGCCGGAAGGTCCCACAGAGGAGATTCCTCTCCCCAAGGGGCAACTCCTGGACCTCCGGTTTTTCCTGGATGGGCAACGCCTGGCTGCCGTTTTTACCGGCGCCCAATACCCTCCTTCCATTTGGTTGATTGACCTGGTTCAAAAGGAGGCTCACCTGTGGCTGGGAGGACTCCACACGGAGATTCCCAGTGAGGAACTCATCGAACCCGAGTCGATCACATACACCTCCTTTGATGGGCTCCCGATTCAAGCCTGGGTCTATCGACCTCGGACTTCAGGACCTACACCGGTCGTTCTCAACCCTCATGGTGGCCCAAACTGGCAACATCGCCCCACGTATTCCGGCGTGATCCAATACCTTTTGGCCCATGGCATTGCAGTTTTTGCTCCAAATTTCCGTGGATCAACAGGCTTCGGAAAGTCCTTTATGAAGAAAATTCACCGGGATTGGGGAGGGGCAGAAATCCGGGATCTGGAAGAAGGCGTGAAATGGCTACTGAAACAAGACTGGGTGGATCCGAAACGAATCGCTGTGATGGGAGGGAGTTTTGGGGGCTTCGCTACGCTCGCGTGTCTGACACAGATCCCTCAGTACTTCTGCTGCGGCGTGGATCTCTTCGGGCCCTCCAACCTGGTGACTTTCACCAAGAGTGTCCCACCCCACTGGCGCCCTCTGATGAAAGAACTCTTGGGGGATCCTGAGGAGGACCGTGAGTTCCTTCTTGAGCGGTCTCCCCTGACCCATATCGACCGAATTCAAGTCCCGCTCCTGGTTGTCCAGGGGGCTAACGATCCCCGGGTCGTGAAACAGGAATCAGACCAACTGGTCGAAGCCTTAAGGGCGCGAAAGATCCCAGTAGAATATCTGGTCTTCGATGACGAAGGACACGGATTTTCTAAACGTCGGAACATGGTCAAAGCCTATAAAGCCATCACGGAGTTCCTCATCCGGCATCTTTTAGACCAATCGGCGTGATTCACGATGCAAGGCGGTCGGCCTGTGAAACGGTCACCGACCGAAGGGGCAAATCCTCTCCGTATCGTCCCCTTGGCGGCAGAAAGTCTGGGAGTTCGGTCCATGGCGACCTGGGTCGAAACGCCGGATGTCCGGATTCTGATCGACCCGGGTGCCGCGCTTGCCCCTCTCCGCCAAGGGCTTTCGCCTCATCAACAAGAAATTTTGGCCCTGGAATCTGCATGGAGGAAAATCCGAGATAGGGCGCTGAAGGCCGAGGTACTCATCATTACCCACTATCATTATGATCATCTGAATCCCGACCAGGTAGACCTATTCCAAGGCAAACTGCTCTGGCTGAAGGACCCGACCCGGACCAATCGGTCGCAGAGGATGCGTGCCAGGGCATTTCTCGATCGCCTCAAGAACGTGAAGGCCACATGGACCTGGGCAGACGGACACACTTTTCATATCGGCCATACGCATATCCACTTCAGCGAGCCTACCCCCCACGGACCCGGAGGCCGCTTGGGAACGGTTATTCAGGTGGCCATTGAGTCCCGTGGAAGATCCTTCGTATACACATCCGACATCCAGGGGCCTTTTCGCGATGACCAGTTGGCGTTTATTCTCGCACATGCCCCGCAATGCGTTTACCTGGATGGACCTCCATTGTATTTGCTGGGTCAACACTACTCTACCACGATCTTTGAAAAAGTTTTGGAAAATCTCCAAGAGATATTGGCCACGGTGGATACAGTGATTTTAGACCATCACCCTCTTCGTGTAGCCAATTGGAGGTCTTACTTTCACCGGCTTACCGGTACTTCCCGGATGGTCTCCGCTGCAGAATTTCTCGGTCATCTAGAAAGGCTTCTTGAAGCAAATCGGCGGGCCCTATACTCGGACGCCGTTCCGATGTAGAATTGTGGCCTATGCTCCGGAAGAGTTTGATCATCGTCTCATTGGTTCTGCTGGGAAAAGCGGCCCCTATTTACGGGACGCAAATTGCGTATGTCCATATGGAGCGGATTTTGAATGAATACATGGATCTCCGAGATGCGAAACGAGAACTCCAACGGGCTCTTCAACAGTGGGAACAGACGAGGGATAGCCTCCGCGCCATCCTTGATTCCGTGAAGGCAGAATATGAACGGGAACGCGTCATGATGACCGACGAACAAAAGATCTTGAAAGAACGAGAGATTCAGGAATACGAGCAGCAATATCAATCCTACTGGAAATCCATTTGGGGAAAGGGCGGGAAACTCGACCAAAAGACGAAAGAGTTGATTGACCCCCTGATCCGAAAAGTCCACGAAACGATTTACAAAATCGCGGAAGAGATGGGGTACGATCTGGTTCTGGACATTTCCCAGGACGTCATTCTTTATGCCTCTGGTGAGAACGATATCACACAGGACGTCTTAGAGGAACTCAATAAAGGATATGCGGCGGCGGGAACACAACTGGGGATCAAGCCCAAACTGGCCATTTTCCCCCTTCGGGAACTGAACCAGGAGGCAAGTGTCAGGGATTTGGGCAACAAAATCGCGAACTACCTTCAGTTTGGCTTCCAGAATTCCCCTAAATTCGATGTTCTCCCCACGGGCCAGGCTCGGAGCCTGGTTGAACGCCGAGGACTCAATCTCCAGACCCTGACCCCCGACCAATGCTATCCCTTGGCTCAGGACATGCAGGCTGAACTCTTTGTCTACGGGACCGTGGAAGTTACGGGAGAACAGGCCCGGATTAAAGTTCAACTCTACTCCCTTCTGGATCGAAAAATGCTGGTCGAACAGGAGACGACGGCCCCCGCTGATCGGGAGACAGAACTCTCCGTCGCGGTTCAGAACCTGGCACTGCAAATTTCCCAGCAATACCAGCCTCAATAGCCCCTTCCGGCCAGTCTTTTCCGATCAGACGTTTATAATTTTAGGCTACGAAAAGGAGTTTTGAACGATGGCTCAACCATTTTCACAACGTTTGGCAAAGGTCCGTGAATGGATGGCTGAACAAGGACTTTCCGCCTTCCTGGTGAGTGATCTCTCCAACATCCGATATCTCACAAATTTCTCAGGCTCCAATGCCCTTTTGGTCATTCAAAAAGATCGAGCGGATTTCTTCACGGATTTTCGCTATCAAGAACAATCCGCCCAGGAGGTGCCTTCTTCATTGTACCACATCCACTCGGATGCCCCGGACGTTTACGAAGCGGCTGTAACGCTTCTGAAAGAGACGACGGGCCCGATCGGCTTTGAGCGGTTTCACCTCCGATACCACTTTTATCTTTACTTGAGATCCCGACTCCGCGGAAAATCCCTCCGGGGCGTCAAGGACATCATCCGAACCCATCGAGCGGTCAAAGACGACCAAGAAGTAAAGAAAATCCTCCAGGCCCAAAGAATTGCCGAGCAAGTTCTCCAGGAGGTCCTCTCTTTCATCCAGCCGGGTCGAACGACGGAGATGGACTTGGCGGCAGAAATTGAGTATCGCATGAAGCGCCTGGGAGCACAAGGCCCCTCTTTTCCAACCATCGTGGCGACCGGCCGCCACTCCGCTCTCCCCCATGCCAGACCCCGGAATCATCCCATCGAACCCAACGCCCCTTTGCTGTTTGACATGGGATGTGTTGTGGACGGCTATGCTTCGGATATGACCCGAACGTTTTGGGTCGGGAGCCATCCGGATCCTCAATTTCTCCAAATTTACGACATTGTAAACGAAGCGAGACAACGTGCGATCGAGGCCATCCGTCCAGGCGTTCCTGCCAAGGAGATCGATACCATCGCTCGCCAATGGATCAAGGATCACGGCTATGGTGAGTATTTTGGCCACGGGTTGGGCCATGGCGTAGGCTTAGAGGTCCACGAACGACCGGTCGTCTCCTACCGCTCGAAAGAGACCTTGGAAACCGGCCATGTGATCACCATCGAACCGGGAATTTACTTGCCAGAACTGGGAGGGGTGAGGATCGAGGATTTGGTTCTTGTCCAACAGCCGGCAACCGTTCTCACGAATTTCTCAACAGAACTCCTTCGTATTGAGTAAAATAAAGAACCAACACAGAAAACAAGGAGGTTCGTATGCCGGAATTGAGAACAGGAATGGCGATTCGGCTCCAAGGGGAACTTTACATCGTGTTGGACTTCCAACACCAGCATATGGGCCGTGGTAGCGCAACAACCCGGGTCCGCCTCAAAAATGTGGCCACCGGAGCAGTCAAAGAGACCACTTTACGGGAATCGGACGAATTCGAAGAAGTTCGGCTGGAACGTCGCCCTGCGACATATTCTTATTCCACGGGAGACCACTACCACTTTTACGATACCGAGACCTATGAGGAAATCGTCTTTGAGCGTCAGCAAATTGAAAAAGAACTCGAATATTTGAAGGAAGGGACAGAAGTCACGATCCTTTACGCAGACAATGTTCCCGTGGGTCTGGAACTTCCCTTTCACGTGGAGTTAGAGGTCGTCGAAACGGATCCCGGGTTACGAGGGGATACGGCTTCTGGGGGCTCAAAACCTGCCAAGTTAGAAACCGGTAAGGTCATCCAGGTCCCGCTCTTCATTCAAGTTGGGGATATCGTCCGGGTAGACACTCGGACCGATAAATACATCGAGAGGGTGAAATAGTGGACTTAGAGAAAATCAAACAACTCATTGAATTGGCGGAGGAAAAGGGACTGGTAGAACTGGAAATTCGGGATGGGGAGACCCACATCCGGATTGTTCGAGAAACACAATCGGGTCGTATGGAAATGCTGCCGGTCTCCGTCGTTCCCTCCCCTGCTCCCCAGGCAGCTGCCTCTCCTTCCCATCCCGAGACTTCGGAAAAAGCACCGAATCCGGTGGCAAAGGAAGAACGTGTTGGGCTCCACGCAATTAAGTCTCCCATCGTCGGAACCTTCTATCGGCGCCCTGCCCCGGATCAGCCTCCGTACGTAGAGGTGGGAGACATTGTAGAACCTGGCCAGGTTCTATGCATCGTGGAGGCGATGAAGGTTATGAATGAGATCCCATCCGACATCCGGGGTCGAATTGTAGAAATTCCCGTCGAAGATGCACAACCGGTGGAATACGGCCAGGTTCTGTTTTGGATTGAGCCCCTGTAACCCTTGATCGAGTTCATCCAGGCTTATCAAGACAAACCAGGAATCCGAGAGGTTCTGCATTGCTTGAAACAGGCTCAAGTTCGGAGTTACTTTGTCGGTGGTGCCGTTCGTGATTGGCTCCTGGGAGAGCGGACCTGGGATTTGGATATCGTCGTAATGGACTGGCCTCCCGCCTTCGTGGAATGTATCCGCCGACAAATGTCCCTGCATCTCAGCGAGGCTTCTCCGTTTTTGACCTACCGGGTCGTGCTCCCCAGCGGTGGACACATCGACCTGGCGCGAGCCCGAAAAGAAAGATATCCCCATCCAGGAGCCCTTCCTGAAGTCAAACCCACCGACCAACTCCACGAAGATTTGGGGCGACGTGATTTTACAATCAATGCAATGGCCATCGAGATTTATCCGGACGCTGGCCGTTTTCATGATCCGTTTGGGGGCCGAACCGATCTCTCTGCAGGCTGGATCCGGGTCCTCCATCAAGGAAGTTTTCAGGATGATCCAACGCGTGCGTTCCGAGCGATTCGTTATGCGGTCCGTTTCGGGTTCCATTATGCTCCCGAAACAGAACAAGAATGGGACCACGCTCGGGCTGTTCTCCCGGAGATTTCTTTTGAACGCATCAAAAATGAGTTCAAACGCATGACCTTAGAAAGTCAGGCTGTGGGGATGGTCCAGGAAATTCACCGACTCCAACTGTTGGAGTCCTACCATCCCGAATTTCGTGCCCAGCCAGAAGCCCTGAAAATCCTCCCTCACATTCCTCGGACAGACGAAAGTGATTGGGTCCTTTTGTTTGCACCGTTTTGTCTCCACACCCCCAAAATCTTTGAATTGTCCCTGACTCGTGAGGAACGGAAGTTTTTCCAAGACCTCCATGCCCTTCTCCACGCCCAGGACTTGGGCGCAACCTTTGAAGAGATTCACCGCCGATGGAAGTCCACAGACACGCGGGCCCTCCGTTTTGCGGCTTTATATAAACGACACCCCCTTCTTCAAGAGTATGCAGAGAAACGAGAACAGACACGTCTGTCGATTACCGGCCAGTACCTCCGAGATTTAGGGATTGAAGGTCAAAAAGTCGGGGAAATCCTCGATCGCTTATTTGTAGAAAAACTCAAAGGTCGCCTGACAAGTCTCCAAGAAGAACTTCGATATTTACACGATATTCTGCTCAAGTCCAGCCAATAACTCTGACAGGAATGGATATACGGCTTATAATTGCCTATGATTTTGTCTGCCCCAATGAAGTGAGGGAGAAGAAATGAGCCTCAGGACACCCACATCAGGGCGTTGGATATTTCGACACCGTCTTTATAGTGAAATCCATCGGGCGATCCGCTATGGGCACTCCATTGGGGTATTTCTAATCGACCTGGATGACTTCTTCGACCAAATCCGTGACTTAGAGGAAGATCACATTGCACAACTCCTGATTCAAGTGGAAGATGTGCTCCGGACCACCCTTCGAAAAGGAGACTTTGTTGTAAGGATTGCCGGGGACCGCTTTGGGGCCCTCGCACAGGTTCTCTCTCCTGCCGATTCCCGTATTGTCGCGGAAAGGCTTCGAATGGGTATTTTAGAACACAGATTCTTCGCTAAAGGTCACCCACTCCATTTGAGGGCAAGTGTTGGGTTTGCGGTGGCACCCGAAGATGGTCAAACGGTGGATTACCTCTTAGCCCGTGCGGAGCGTGCTTTACATCAAGCCAAACAGCGAGGGAAAAATCGAACGGAATATTTGGGGCGCTGGGACAGTCCCGAAACCTTTCCACCGATGGTAGGGAGGGCGGAACAGGTCCAAGAGGTCGAGATGGCCATCCGCCAGGGAGCCCCCTTCGTCATGATTCGAGGCGCCATGGGGATGGGGAAAACTCGGTTCTTGTTAGAATTACGCGAGATCTTCAGAAAC
>WFXO01000094.1 GCA_015490555.1 Caldifarciminota bacterium
CCGTCATCAACGGATTCAACCCGTTCACCAACTCAAACTCGTCCTCTAACCCATCCCCATCACTGTCAAAACTCGTCGGATCCGTCCGCTCAAAATTCCCCGCTCCAGAACCGTTCGTCAAATTCAAATCATTCCCAGCCTCCCATCCGTCCGATAAGCCATCGCCATCCGTATCATCATTCCTCCAATCCGTCCCAAACGCATTTTCATTGGGCTGCGTACCGTCCGCATAGGTCCATCCAGGATTGTACGTTCCATCAAACAATCCATCATTGTCTGAATCGAGATCCATGGCGTCGACCATCCCATCGCCGTCGGTATCCGTAGGGGTTCCAGATTCGTATAGACCATCGGCATCATTATCTGTTACGTCCGGTCTGGCTTCTGTCAAATCAGGAATTCCGTCACCGTCGGTATCCGCATTCCCTGGGTTCATCCCAATTCGTACCTCTAATTCGTCTGCCACACCATCGCTGTCCCCATCCGTATACCCATAAGGATCCGTTCCGAAGAACCAATGCTCCGTGCCATCCGCCAGACCGTCATCATCCGAATCTTGATCGAGGTAATTCGGCTTTCCATCGCCATCGGTATCCGTGGCGTTTTCAATTCCTGTCCCATAGGCCTGACCATCATACAAGCCGTCATTATCCGAATCGGGATCTAACGCATCCACGAGGCCGTCGCCATCGTGATCTGCGGGGCTGGAGCCCGTGCCCCACTCGGTCTCATCGTCAATCCCGTCGCCATCACTATCCGAGTTGCTCGGGTCGAGTCCCCAGGCCACTTCCAGGGAGTCATTCAACCCGTCCCCGTCAGTGTCACTCTTGTTGGGATCCAACCCCCACTGCGCATAGGTGTAAACTTCCTCACCATCTTTGATCCCATCCCCATCGGTATCGTCGTTATAGGGATCTGTACCTGTGCCTCCCGTCCCTTCATATGCATACGAAGATCCAAAGGAATTAAAGCTCAGAATATCATTTTGACCAACGATTACATTGGGTCCATCCAGTAAACCGTCATTATCGGAGTCCATATCCAGCCAGTTCGGGACACCATCACCATCAACATCGAATGAGGAAGGTGTATACCGCTCATATCCATCCGACAGACCATCCCCATCGGTATCTGGATTCCGGGGATCGGATTCATCTAAATTGGGCTCAAAGATTCCATTCTTGTTGGCATCTTCAAGGGAATCTGGGACACCATCGCCGTCAAAATCAGCATTGGGGGTCGGGCTAAAGATGCCCATCATCATGTCTTTATCATCAGGGATTCCATTCTGATTGACATCCGGGCGATCGAACTGTCCCGCAGCCCAAACCGACACGTTGGAGACGAGTGTCAGGCCCACAACCAGGGCCCCTACCTTCAAAATGTTCCACACCATATTACGGGAACGTTGAACGGACGACATCCAAGAAACCTCCTTTTTTTCGAATTGCCCAGAAGGGAAGGAAATAGCAAAAGGAAGGAACGCCTTTGGAAACGATAAAAATAATTTCACTTTCCCCCACATGTCAAATTCTCTCAAATCAGACCACATAAAAAACCTCCTTTTTATGCACTTTCAAATGGTTAAACTACCCCTTCATTCCCAAACGGACTCCACGATATCCGCAGAATATTACAGTCCTTCTTCTTCGCTGTCAATCCTCTTCCACTCATCTTCAACCCCTTTTCAATACTCATTCTCTGCCTTGGACGAAAAGTTGTAATTATTTTAAGCATTTTTTTTAGACCTTGTCAAGGGCCGGAGAGGGGAAATTTTCCGTCCTCCACTCCGGAATTGAGGTCTGCGGATTTTTGCTTGTAAAATTCTGGTAAAAAACGTTAAATCTTTGATTTTGAGCGGGATCGAATCCTTGGTAATGGAATCTTTTCATTTAGAAGGAGACTTAGGTCCTCTCACCTGTGACTGCCTCCACAAGCCCCCTATAATATATAAAAAGGAAAGGGAGGCTTCAAATGAGGGAGCTCAAGAAACAAGGTGGTGGATTTCTACTGGAGGATCTCCAGCCCTCAGAGATCTTCACCCCAGAAGACTTTACAGAAGAACAAAGGATGTTCGGACAAACCGCCGAAGAATTTATGGATCGGGAGGTGCTCCCTAACGCGGAAAAAATCGAACAACAGGATTTTCACATACTGAAGACCCTCATGAAAAAGGCCGGGGATCTGGGCCTACTATCCGTCGATATCCCAGAGGCTTATGGTGGATTGGGACTGGATAAGGTCTCTTCCATGATCATCGCCGAAAAACTGGCGAAACAGGGCTCCTTCAGTGTGACATGGGGGGCTCATACCGGGATCGGAACCCTCCCCATCGTATTCTTTGGTACGGAGGACCAACGCCAACGATATTTGCCGGGGCTTGCATCAGGAGACTTGATTGGCGCGTATGCACTGACGGAGCCTGGAGCTGGTTCGGATGCCATGAACATCCAGACCAAAGCGGTTCCTACACCGGATGGCTCCTCCTTTGTTCTAACAGGCAATAAGCAATTCATCACCAACGCAGGAATTGCAGATTTGTTCATCGTCTTTGCAAAGGTCGAGGGGGAGCATTTCACGGCCTTTATCGTGGAACGAGACACCCCTGGACTCAGTATCGGGCCTGAAGAACATAAATTAGGCATTAAGGGATCAAGTACCTGTTCTGTGACGTTCGATGGGGTCAAGGTATCCCAAGATCAGGTTCTTGGAGAAATTGGGAAAGGGCATCGAATCGCCTTCGGGATCCTCAACATCGGGCGATATAAACTGGGTGTCGGTGCTATCGGTGCCTCCAAAGAGGCCCTCAAAATCGCAACACAATACGCCAAGGAACGGGTGCAGTTTGGGAAGCCCATTGCGGAGTTTGGTCTGATCCAAGAGAAGTTGGCATGGATGGCCCTCAGAACTTTCGTGACAGAAAGTATGGCCTATCGTCTTGCGGGTCTGTTCGACGAAATCCTCCAGCCCCTGAACCCTCAAGATCCTTCTTATCCCCAACAAATTTGGAAGGGGATCGCAGAATATGCGGTGGAGTGCTCTATCCTGAAGGTTTACGGGTCCGAAACTTTAGATTTTGTCGCAGACGAAACGGTTCAGATTTTCGGAGGTTACGGCTACACATCCGAGTATCCCGCGGAGCAGATCTATCGAGACTCCCGAATCAATCGAATTTTTGAGGGAACCAACGAAATCAACCGTCTTTTGATTCCTGGCATGTTGATGCGGTGGGCGTTAAAAGGTAAACTCCCTCTGATTCCAAAAGCAGCAGCGACTCTGAAGGAGAGTCTGACACTGATGCCTTCCAGGTTATCCCGTCCTGAAGGACCGTTGGGGGAAGAAATCCATATGCTCTCGATGGCAAAGAGGCTAACCTTAGTGCTTTCGGCCGTGGCAGCCAACCGTTTCAAAGAACAACTTCGTGAGGAACAAGAGGTGCTTGCGGCACTTGCCAATATGGTGATGGAGGTCTATGCCTTTGAAAGTGCTTTGCTGCGGGCTCTCAAGACAAAGAGTCCCCTCATGGAAGACGCCGTCCGTCTCTATGCACCGGCGGCCCTTCGATCGATGGAAGAGCAAGCCTACCATGTCCTCCCCTATCTGGCAGCGGGGGATGAACTCCGGACCCTGCTTTCCACCGTCCGAAAATTAGCCAAACTTTCTGTTCTTCCCGACCGAATTCAACTTCAACGTTCTTTGGCCAAGAAAGTCATTGAGAAAGGTGGATACCCCTTCGGAACCTAAGTCCTATTCACGGCTTTATTGGGCAAAATTCATAAAAGGAGAGGTGAGGTCATGCAAAGGCCTTGGTATGCATATTATGATGAAGGGGTATCCCCGCATTTAGAGTATCCAGAGATCCCCCTTTATGAGATTGTAGAAGCCTCTGCCAAGAAGTTCCCTCAACACCCGGCGATCTCCTTCTTCGGTGTGGAACTGACATACGCACAATTGGTGGACGCGATGCATCGGTTTGCTCGTGCTCTTTCCGATCTCGGCGTACAGAAAGGAGATCGCGTGGCCTTGATGTTACCCAACTGTCCCCAATTCTTGATCGCCTTCTATGGTGCACTCCGAGCCGGGGCTATTGTAGTCCAGACTAACCCGTTGTACGTGGAACGGGAGTTGGAACATCTTCTCCAAGACTCCGGTGCTGAAACCATTGTGACCCTGGATGTACTTCACCAGCGGGTCGATTACATTCGGGATTCCACACCTCTCAAACGGGTGATTTACACACGTCTTCAGGACTATTTCCCTCCAATTCTTAAAATCCTGTATCCGATGAGGCTCTTTTTCCAGCGACGTCTCCCACGACTGAAGAAAACCTCGGATACTTATATGCTTTCAGACCTCCTTTCCCAATCCCCCGCAGAACCGCCGACGGTAGAAACTCACCCCAAAGAAGATGTGGCGTTGTTCCAGTACACCGGAGGGACGACGGGAACGCCCAAAGCGGCCATGCTCACCCATTACAACCTGGTGGTGAACACCATTCAAACGGTCCACTGGAACCCCCAGGTGGAGGAAGGGAAAGAAGTCGTCATGGGCGCGTTACCTTTTTTCCACGTCTATGGAATGACGGTAGCGATGAACTACGCGATGTTTGTGGGTGGGAAACTGGTTCTGGTTCCGAAGTTCGATGTCAAACAAGTTGTAAAACTCTTAGAAAAACACAAAGTTACGCTGTTCCCTGGAGCCCCGACGATGTACATTGCGGTCATCCACATGAAGGGGATCGAAAAGTACAATTTGCGATCGATTCGGGCATGTATCTCAGGGTCAGCGCCCCTTCCGGTGAAGGTCAAAGAAGAATTTGAGCGAATGACGGGTGCAAAGTTAGTAGAGGGATATGGGCTTTCCGAGGCTTCGCCTGTGACCCATTGTAACCCTCTCTTTGGACAAAACAAGGCCGGAAGTATTGGAATCCCTTTCCCGGATACCGATGCAAAAATTGTAGACCTGGAAACTGGAGAGAAGGAATTACCCCCTGGGGAAATTGGTGAGTTGGTGGTCCGGGGTCCTCAAGTGATGAAAGGCTACTGGAATCGACCCGAAGAAACCGCACAGGTCCTGAGAAATGGCTGGCTCTACACAGGCGATATCGCAAAAATGGATGAAGAAGGCTACTTCTACATCGTGGATCGCAAGAAAGATATGATCATCGCCTCAGGTTTCAACATCTACCCCCGAGAGGTCGAAGAAGTTCTTTACCAACACCCCAAGGTGAAAGAGGCCGCAGTGGTGGGGGTTCCCCATCCTTATCGAGGAGAGACGGTGAAAGCATTTATCGTCCCCATAGACGGGATGGAGGTCACGGAAGAAGAGATCAAAGAGTTCTGCAAGCAACACTTAGCAAAGTTTAAGGTTCCGGAGATTATTGAATTCCGTAAGGAATTGCCCAAGACCTTTGTAGGGAAGGTCCTAAGGCGCGTACTCCGTGAGGAAGAACCTTCACCTTCTGAGAGGTCTTCTTCAGAATCTTAAAACGGCTCATTCCATTGCCTCGTCGAGGAGGAGCCTCTAAAATTGGCCTTCCGGTGAGGGTCATGCACAGCGAGATTCACGTTCACTTCAAGGGCAAAACCTATCGCGTTCCCAGGGGGACAAAGGTCCTGGACATTCCCGGATTCCATGATGAACATCCCTGGCCACCTCTTGCCGCTCATGTCAACCACAAACTCGTCTCCCTTCATTACCCCTTGATGCATGATGCCGAAGTCGAAGCGATTACACTGGAACACCCCGACGGACACCGCGTGTATGAACGGAGTGTCACCTTCTTGATGACCTATGCGGTGCACCTTCTCTACCCTGATCTCCGGATCTGGGTCCTTCACCCCTACCAACGCGGGATCTATTGCGAGGCCTCGGACCAGAGGGAAATCACCCCAGGAATGGTGCAAGAGATTTCCCAACAGATGCGAAGGCTGGTTGCTTCAGATCTTCCCGTGCTTCCAGAAGATTTAGACGAAGATACTGCCATGCGGATGTTTTCAGAAATTCCGAAACGAGAAGATGCAGTCCGCTTATTCCGACGCTTTCCCGAACATCAGCGCGTAACTATTTATCGATGTGGGGATTACTTTGATTACTCTGACATCCCATTGGTCCCTCGAACAGGGCTTTTGGACCGATTCGATCTGGTCCCTTACCCTCCCGGGTTCGTGGTCCTTCTCCCTGAACGACTTCCCCCGTTCCAAGTCTCTCGGTTGCTTCCTCAGCCAAAACTCTTTTCAACCTTTGAACTTTCCAGTCGGTGGGCCCGTATCCTTGGGGTCCAGGACGCGGGTTCCCTGAATAAAGTCATTTCGACCGCAGATATCTCCGATTTCGTCAAAATTGCGGAAGCCCTCCATGAAAAACGGATCGCGCAAATTGCAGACGAGATCACCCACTCAGATCCGCCGGTCAAATTGGTGTTGATCGCGGGCCCCTCTGCTTCGGGGAAAACCACATTCGCCAAACGACTGGCCATCCAGTTGCGGGTGAATGAGCGGCGTCCCGTGGCCCTCTCTCTGGACAATTACTTCGTAGATCGGGAACTCACCCCGCGAGATGAAGAGGGTCAATATGACTTTGATTCGATTGAGGCGCTGGACCTTTCATTGTTAAATCAGCACCTCGAGGCGCTTCTTTCAGGGCAAGAGATCGAGGTCCCAAAGTTCAGTTTTAAGAAGGGAAAACGTGTTCCCAGTGGTCGGAAACTTCGATTAGAAGAAGATCAAATTTTGATCCTTGAAGGGCTCCATGCCCTTCACCCCGCCATTGCGGAGCGGATTCCCAAAGGGCAAGTCTATCGAATTTATGTGAGTGCACTCACGCAAATTCGCATCGATGCCCACAACCGGATTTCCACGTCCGATACTCGGCTCATCCGCCGGATCGTACGGGATCGCCTCTTCCGAGGACACACTGCAGAGACGACCCTTCGGATGTGGAAAAATGTCCGGCGCGGAGAAGAGCGATTCATTTTTCCTTATCAAGAACAGGCCGATGTGATGTTCAACTCTGCATTGGTTTATGAATTAGCCGTGTTAAAGGTCTATGCGGAGCCTCTTCTGGAAAACGTTTCACCATCGGTGCCGGAATACGCCGATGCTGTCCGGCTTCTCCGGCTTTTGGCACACTTTCTCCCTCTCTTCCCAGACGAGGTCCCCCCGACTTCAATTCTTCGAGAGTTTATTGGAGGGAGTAGTTTCCGATACTGACTCTCTCCCCTATCGCTCTACCTCCGGATTCAGAAGTTTAACCAGCCGGGTCCCCCGGTAATAATGCGTCAAAATCCGGTCATAGGAGAAGCCCGCCCTTGCTAAGCCCACACTCCCCACCTGGCACATCCCTACGCCATGGCCCCACCCGGCACCACGAAAAACCCATTCCTCTCCTGTGCGTTCCACATAAAAGAGGGAGGAAGGCAAATGGCTCCTGGACAGGACCCGACGGATCTCCAATTCCGTGAAAATCACCCATTCCCCGCGCGACCCACGGATCCGAAGTTTATAAATCCTACCTGAATGCCCGCGTTTTAGGGGCTGAATTTCGATCACCTCTCCGGGGTCTTCTCCAAGTTTTTCGCGCAGGATTCCCCGTAACTCCTCTGAAGCAACACGGATCTCCCACCGATAAAGGATTTCTCCCAGATAGGGCACTTCAGATTCCGGCAGATCACAATAGGCGGGAGGTCGAGCATCGATGAACACCCGAGCACTTTGTTCGTCTTCCAGCGGTGGATGAAACGGCGGCTCTTCGTGGGTGTCCACAATAGATCGTAGATAGGGAACGGGCCGACCTCCCCAGACATAAACCTTGTCTTCGGTGATCCCACCACACGTTTTTGCATAGCGAGCGTCTACAATCTCCTTCTCAAAGACCAGCACCTCCCCCTCCGTTTCCTCCACGGCCCGCTTGCTTACCTCCTGGACACGCTGGAGTCCACGATAAACCTGGCAATGATCCGTGTTACACAGATCAAAAGGCTCCCCATAATGGTGCTTGCCCATGGTGGCCAGCACGGTGGCGCGTGCTGCAACGGTCTGGGCTTTCAAAACTTCAAAGGGTGCCTCCGGGTGCATTTCAGACGAATTGACCACCATGAGATAGGGTTCCATTTCCGTTTCATTGACCACCACCACGCCCCGTGGATAGGCATAGACTTCAAAAGACCCAGAATATTCTTGCTGTTCTCTCCGCTCCCAATGGAATCCTTTGCCATAAGGGACTTCCAAGAACTGGAGTCGACCATCTTCCGAGTCCAGAGTCAGCGGAGAGGGAAAGCGGTAGGATTTCCCATTCACCCAGACCTCGAGGGAGCCTCCAGGGTGAAGTTTGCGGCGAAGCACCGTATAGACCTCTTGTTCGCCCAGGTCCCTTTGGGTCTTCTGCGCATCCTCAAGCGTGGCAAACTCCAGACAAGACCAATTCTCTCGCTGGTCAAATTGCTGAGTACCATCGCGAATGACCACTCCCACGGTCATTTGGGTCCAGTTTCTGGGGGGAAGCGACGCGGGAGGTTGTTCTGTACAGACCAAGTAGGTCGTAATCGGGGGGCGCTCAACACGGATCATCACCGGATGCTCCGGAGGGACCGTGATGGGGGAGGTTCCCTTGGCGCTGAGACGCATCCCCCGATGAGACGTCACTCGAACCTCAGGTTCCTCATAGACAATGCCGATCCGTATCTTCATACCTCAATTTTAAAGGAATTGCAAGCATTTTGAGGCCCCCTGAATACTTCCCGACGTGCTGTAAAATTGTGTCAAATGGGAGGTGGACCATGAGGCTCCTATATTTGGGTCATGCATCGTTTTGGATCCAAAACGGAGCAGGAGGCACCTTGGTTACGGACCCTTACCAACCTGGTGCCTTCGGAGCTCTCCACTTAAAACCCGTGGATGTGGATGCTGATGTCGTGACCGTCTCTCATCAACACCTCGACCACAATTATGTCCAAGGCGTGGGTGGGACCCCTCAAGTGATCTCGACGGAGGGAGACCATCAGGTGGCCGGATTTCACATCACGGGGTACCCCTCCTATCACGATCGCAGTCAAGGAAGGGAACGGGGCTCTAATCTCATGTTTTTGATCCAGTCAGATCAGATCCGTGTTCTCCACTGTGGAGATCTGGGGCATCCACTGACTGAAGAAGACCAGGCCCGGATCGGACGGGTAGACATTCTGTTGGTGCCTGTCGGCGGTACGTACACGATCTCGGCCAAGATCGCGAAAGATCTCGTGCATCTTTTTCGTCCGAATATCGCAATCCCAATGCACTACAAGGTGGCGGGGGTTCAGTTTCCGATTGATCCGGTGGACGAATTTTTGAAATTCTTTCCGAACTATCGTCGCCTTGAAACCTCTTCCGTGGAACTTCAAACCCCTTTACCAGAGCCCACCGAAGTGTGGGTGATCCCTCCCGCCCGTGCTTAATTTTCTGCGCCAATTCTTCCGGGACCGAAGCGTGGATTATTTGGTCGACGAACTCCGTCTTCGTGAAGAAATCTTCGGACTGTTGGTCCTTTCCCCACTCCTGGGATATCCGTTGGTCACCAGCGATTTGAGTCTGCGGCTTTTGCCTTACCTCTCTGAAGAACTCCAAATCCTGATTGACCGTATCCAACGCCTGGAAGACCAGTTCGGTGAAACCCTGGGGCGTTTTGACTTAGGATGAAAAGTTACCTGCTTCTCGGAAAAGGCGGCGTCGGGAAAACCACACTTTCGGCGGCCCTGGGCCTTGCCCTCTCTCAACAAGGGAATACGCGTGTCCTCTCCTTGGATCCAGCCCATAACCTATTTGACATCCTGACCCTTCCGCCTTCTCAAAATCCCCGCGTTCAACTCACAGAAACACTCATCGTCGAAGAAGTCGACCTCGAGCAGGCATTCCAAAAACACTTCTCGGAAATGGCAAAGGCGCTCCAACGCGAATATCGCTATCTCCAACCTCTCGGGCTCGATCGCATCTTGAATCTTTTGAAAGAAGCCCCCGGGAGCGAAGAGTTCATTTACCTCCAGATCCTCTTGGATACACTCCGAGAATCCTCACATGCTTTTATGGTTTATGACTTCCCTCCCACGGGTTTGGCTTTGAGAATTCTTTCTTTGCCCATCCGGTCGCGGCATTGGGCAGAAAGACTCCTGGGTCTTCGAAAAGAAATTCTGGAGTTACGCGAGACAATTGCGAGAATTCGCAAGACCCCTGCGCCCGAAGACCCTGTGATCCACGAACTCATCACATATCACCAAGAACTCGAACGCCTGATCGACTGGCTGCGCTCCGAAGATACAGAAATGTGGATCGTCGCCCAGGAGGACCCTTTCTCGATCGCAGAGGCGCGGGATATTCTCATTGCCCTTCGATCTATCGGGGGGCAGTCTCGGAAAAAGATCATCGCAAACCGTGTGGTGGATGAAGGGACGATCCGGGAAGTCTTTCGGGACTTCCCCGAGATCCCTCTCTTTGTGATCCCGCCTCTTACTCCTCCGCCGATCGGCCAGGAGGCTCTTCAGCGGGTTCCCGGTCTTTCCGAGATTCTGGAGGCGTGATCCAAGCCAGGATCAGAATTCCAGCCCCCAGGAGCCAAATCGTTCTTGGGAGGGGAAGGGAAGGGGTTGCAATAAGGTGATAAACCCTAAGAGTCCCAACGGTCGCAAGGGCAAGGACCAGTCCTCCACCCCATCGCCCAGACCATCCCAGCGGCGCAATCGCCTCAACTTCACCGAGAATCGCAATGCCCAGGAGCATCAACATCATCACAAGTTGCAAAATCTGCTCTCTGAGAGGACGCTCCTTTGGCAGATTGGAGGTCACCCGAATCACCCCGGGGAGTTGTGAAACCACAGACAAGAAATAGGGGAGTTCGTCATCAGGCCAAAAAGAATTGAATCGAAGAACGACCTCTGTAGGCAAAATTTCAGGGCCGACAAGTTGAATTGATTCCGCCAGTCGCGGGTCTGCCTTCTGTATTTTCTGGTACATTTGATCTTTGTCGATAACTTCGGATGTTATACTTCCTGGAAGATAGGGCAGCAGTTGAAGCCAGGTCTGTGGATCTTCGATTTGAGGATCTAAAAGAACCCGGACGGTGAAAGGACCCTGTGACTGTCCTTCATCGAGCAGATTCTGAAAAGAAACTCCAAAAAGAACCCATGCAATCCAGGAGACGATAAAAAAACTATGAGATTTCATGGGGTTCCCAAGACTTCCGGGTTGACCAGGGAAGGCGGACGTTGCCCCTGGAGCGCATGAATCAAGTTCTCAACGGCCACTTCTGCCATCGCATTTCTGGCCCGGTGGGTTGCACTTCCGATATGGGGCAGGAGAACCACATTGGGGAACTCCAAGAGTTCGGGCGTCACCTCTGGTTCAAACTCGTAGACGTCCAATCCCGCACCGGCCAATCTCCCTTCACGGAGGACCTGAACGAGGGCCTTTTCATCGATGATCGGGCCTCGACCGGTGTTGATCAGAAGGGCTCCAGGTTTCATTTTTTGCAGACGGGTGAGATCCAGAAGATGATGGGTTTCAGGAGTCAACGGCAAGTGAATGGAGACCACGTCAGCCGTTTCCAGAAGGCTTTCCAGATCCAATTTTTTTGCGCCCGTTTGGGCCTCCAGTAACAGATTCCTTTTCCTTGAGAAATAAACGACTCTCATCCCCAGGCCATAGGCCTTGAGGGCTGTGAGTGTTCCAATCCTGCCCGCTCCGAGGAGTCCAAATGTTCGACCGGCGAGTTCGATGCCCAAGAAGAGATCCGGTTCCCAGCCTCGAAACTTTCCCTGCCGGAGAAACTGATCCGCTTCTAAAAGTCTCCGGGCCACAGAAAACATTAAGGCGATTGCCAATTCCGCGGTCGCATTGGACAGTACATCCGGAGTATTGGTGACCCAGATCCCTTTTCCCGTTGCCTTCTGAATGTCAATGTTATCGTACCCTACGGCATAATTTGAAATCACCCTCAGACGCGTAGCATGGGAAAGAACTTCGGCATCGAATCGGTCCCGCAGGAGTGCTAGAACACCATCAAAGTTTTGAACGACGGAGATAAGTTCATTCTTGGTGATGGGACGGTCCGGATGAACGGTGATCTCGGCGAACCGGCCGAGACGTTCAAGAGCCTGTTTCGGAATCCGAGGAGAGGTAACATAGACTTTGTACTTCTGAGGCATAAGGAAAAGGGTAATTCAACGCACGAAGCGAGTCAATGACGGCAGAACCAAGGATGGCCAGGGGGATGATCACCCTTATAATAACACGTTGACCCTAAGTCAAAGGAGGTTGTTCCAATGGTGAAAAAAGAGGACATCATCAAAGTGCTGAAGGAAATTTATGACCCGGAGATTCCGGTAAACATTTACGATCTTGGACTCATTTACGCGTTGGAGATCCAGGACGATAAAGTTTACATCCGCATGACGTTAACCGCCCCGGGGTGCCCGCTTGCAGGATATCTCCAGGAAGAAGTCAAGCGGCGGATTGAGGAACTGGAAGGGGTTTCCGAGGCACACGTAGAGGTGGTCTGGGAACCTCGATGGAATGTCAACATGATGACGGAAGAAGGGAAAGAAGCACTTCGGGCGTTTGGGTTCAACATTTAGAGTGAAAAAATGGAAGGGAGAGATGCGGGGTAAGGTCGTCCGATTTTTCATCCTCACGGTTGGCATCATTGGGATCGCTGTGTCGACTGCAACTCCCCAAGAGATCCCCAAGAATCTCCTCCAGATGCTTGGGACCGAGGAAGGCCAAGCCATTTTGGACTCTCTGATTAAGGCGAAACAGGCCGAGCAACTCCCGCAAGTGACCCCCCAAATTCAGGTCCCGACAGCCCCACCAGAAACACTCCCGCGAGCACCCGTCCGATCCCCCATTGAGCGTGCCTTCGAGCCAGAGACTCTCCTGACTGTGGATCGGAAACTCTCACAATTCGGGTATGAAGTCTTTTCAGACACCTTGATCCTGGCTACCCAACCCTGGCAGGCGATCGGCCCCTTAAAAGTTGGGCCCGAATACGTTCTGGGGCCCGGAGACGAGATTGTGGTCACCGCATGGGGGAAGTTAGATGAAACCTTTACCTATACCCTTGACCGGGATGGGAAAATCACGTTGCCCAAGACCGGCCCTCTCTATCTATGGGGAAAGACCTTAGGGGAAGCGCAGAGGCTGATTCGAGAGCGGCTCCATCAGGCCTTCAGCGGTGTCAACTTTTCTGTTTCTTTGGGTCGTCTTCGATCGGTCCCCATCTTTGTATTGGGAGAAGTCCGGGCTCCCGGAGTTTACGCGTTTCAGCCTCTTGTAACTCCTCTCCAAGTGCTTTTCCGAGCCTCGGGGGTCAAGAAATCCGGTTCGTTACGGAGGGTAAAAGTTCTCCGAACCACGGGGAACACCGAAATTGTGGATCTCTACGATCTGTTGATCCATGGGAAACGGCCAGAGGCCTTATATCTCAACCCTGGGGATATGGTCTTTGTGCCTTCCATCGGGCCGGTCGTTGGGGTTGCGGGTGCGGTCAAACGCCCCGCAATTTATGAACTAAAAGATGAAAAAACGCTTAAAGATGTCATTGCGTTAGCAGGGGGGCTGCTCTTTGAGGATGCAGGGCAGCACATTCAAATCGAACGAATGGTGGATCAGGAACGGAAAATCGTCTGGGACCAAACTTTCACGAGCCTTCGAGAGTTCCAAAAGGCTGCCGCTCAGGTCAAGATTCAGGACGGCGATCTCGTCCTGGTCCTACCAGTGCTACCGGAACGTCGAGGGATCGTGACCATTCAAGGCAATGTCTTTCGACCGGGAGACTATGCACTCAAAGAAGCACCGACGGTACGAGACTTAATCCAAGCCGCTTCGGGGATTAAACCTGGGACTTATCTGGATCGTGCCGAACTTCATCGGGTTCAAAAGGGCGGAATCCCGCAACTGATTTCTGTGAATTTGCGGGCCGTCCTGTCTGGAGATGAAGACGCAAACTTAGCCCTTCAAGAGTGGGATACTCTTTGGATCTTCACCACCGAAGAAGCCGTTGTCTATGACTCGATCCAGGTGGAAGGGGCCGTTTATCGCCCGGGGAAATATCGGTATTATGACGGGATGACCTTGGGAGATGCGCTCTTTAAAGCCGGGGGAACCCGTCCAACCGCCTATTGGCAATCCATTGAAGTCTATCGCTCTCAGCCGGGGAAACCAAGAGAGATCCTCACCATTGACTTCACAAAGGAGGAGGGCTGGAAAACACCCCTACGTCCCGGAGATTGGATCGTGGTCAAAGAGGTCCGTGACCGTCTCCGTGAAGCGACGGTGATGATCACCGGAGAAGTTCAAATCCCGGGTTCTTATCCGATCACAGAGGGGGAAACGATCGGAGACCTCATTCGACGGGCAGGCGGACTCACTGCCAACGCCGATCCTCGGGGTGTGTTCTTCTTCCGGAAAAGTGCCAAAGAACTGATGACCGAAGCGACCCGCCGCTTCATTACTCAACTGTACACGGATCTCCTGAAAGAAGAGGCTCGGGTTTCCCAAATGGATCTCCCCACCGAGGAACGAACCTACAAACTGGACTACATTCAACGGCGTAAGAAGTTTCTGATCTATCTTACCCAACGTCCGGATACCACCCTGGTCCTTTCAGACTCCGTTCCTGTCCAGGTTCTCTTCCCCGAGATGGAAAAGGAGCGGGTGGTCATCGATCTAACAGACTCCCTGATGTGGAAGTTGCCGTTAGAGCCGGGAGATTCTCTTTACATCCCGCCGCGTCTTTCTACGGTACAAATCGTGGGGGCGGTGATGAATCCGGTGACGGTCGCCTATCGGGAAGGGGCCGACCTTTCCTATTACCTGGAGATGGCCGGTGGACTCCGGGAATACGCCGACAAGAAACACATTTATGTGATCAAAGCCTCTGGCCGGGCGGAGCGACCACCGAAGAAAATCGACCCAGGAGATACCATCCTTGTGCCCGAACGCTACGAGCCTCGAACCCCGCTCCGCATTGTGCTTCGAGATGTCGCAACCATTGTGTATCAGGCCATCCTTGCCTTTGTCACCATTCGGAGCCTGACAAGGTAGCGCGATGCTGACCTTCCAGGAAATCATCCTTCGGTTGCAACGATTTTGGGCGGATCAGGGGTGTCTGATCACCCAACCGTATAACTCCGAGGTCGGGGCCGGAACGTTCAACCCCATGACTTTCCTTCGGGTTCTGGGGAAAAAGCCTTGGCGGGTGGCCTATGTGGAGCCCACAAGGCGTCCAAAAGACGGACGCTATGCCCAAAACCCAAACCGTGTTCAACAGTATCACCAATTCCAGGTCATCTTGAAACCCTCTCCTCCCAATGTCCAGGATCTCTATCTCGATTCCCTCCGGGCGTTAGAGATCCCTATTGAAGACCATGATATCCGGTTTGTGGAAGACGACTGGGAGTCTCCCACCCTGGGCGCCTGGGGACTGGGCTGGGAGGTCTGGCTCGATGGTCTGGAGATCACCCAGTTTACCTACTTCCAACAAGCGGGTGGGATCGACCTGGAAGTGATTCCTGTTGAGATTACCTATGGGTTAGAACGGATCGCCATGTATGTCCAGGGAGTCCGCTCCATTTTCGACATCGAATGGGGCGATGGGGTCACCTGGGGAGAGATCTATCGGAGATTTGAATGGGAATTCTCCGTGTACAACTACGAAGAAGTCGATGTGGCGTTTCACCAAAAACTTTTTGACTTCTACGAACAAGAAGCCTACCGACTCTTAGAAAAGAAACTCCTTTTCCCCGCTTATGACTTTGTCATCAAGGCATCCCATGTCTTCAACCTTTTGGATGCCCGAGGGGCACTCTCTGTATCGTTACGCAATGCGTATATTGCCCGCGTTCGAAAGATGGCCCGGAAAGTGGCCCTCCTTTATGTTGAGTTGGAAGACACATTGAACGAGATCCCCCAGGTCGAAATCGCCCACCCATAGGTAGCAAACACAGTTCAGAATGGCTTGTGTCTCTTCACATGCCCTCCCTCCATTGACTTCTCGAGTTCGGGCGTGTATAGTTTCCGCAATTCACAAAATCTTTGGAGGTACACACAGATGGATACAGTTGCAAAGCATAAAGTCGTCACCCTGGAGTACGAACTCTACAATGCTTCAGGGGAACTCCTGGAGAAGACTGGGGATCAACCGTTGGTTTATATCCACGGGATTGGGCAACTCTTGCCCGCCTTGGAGGCCGCGGTTGAAGGCCTGAGTACAGGAGACACCAAAGAAGTCACCCTCACCCCCGAAGAGGGGTTCGGTGAGTATCGAGAAGATCAGGTCCAGCGGATTCCCCGTTCAGCATTTGGAGATGAGATGGAATTAGAGCCTGGCATGACGCTCTACGCAAGAACGGAAGCCGGGGATACGATCCCCTTTATGATCTTAGAAGTAACCGATGAGGACGTGGTTGCAGACTTTAATCATCCCCTTGCAGGAGAGACATTGACGTTCAAGTTGAAGGTCCTGGGAATCCGTGACGCCACACCGGAGGAACTGGCCCACGGACATGTCCACGGTCCTGAAGGACACGCACACTAAACCCCGCCCATCAAGGAGGGGGGACGGGGAGGGTTGAGATTCCATGAGGGTCCTCGCGATTGAGACCTCATGCGATGAGACATCGGTGGCTGTTGTCGAAGATGGCTACCGGGTCCTGTCCAATATCACCCGTTCCCAGGTTACTCACAGCAAATTCGGTGGGGTCGTTCCGGAGATTGCCAGTCGTGAGCATACACGCTACATCCTCCCTGTCACCCTTGCGGCGTTAGAACAAGCCCAGATCTCCCTAAACGACATTGACGGCATCTCGGCCACCTATGGCCCGGGTCTCATTGGGGCACTTCTTGTAGGACTGGTGTTCGGGAAAACCTTAGCACAGGTTTTGTCCAAACCGTTTCTCGGGGTCAACCACCTGGAAGGTCACCTGTTCTCTGTTTTTCTCCACGCCCCGGAAGTTCTGACCCCGATTCTTTTCCTCTTGGTTTCTGGAGGTCACACGGAACTCATCTGGATGGAAGACCTCTTTCAATACCGCATCCTGGGGAGTACGCTCGACGATGCCTGTGGAGAAGCCTTCGACAAAGGAGCGAAACTCTTGGGCCTTCCCTACCCAGGAGGACCCGCCATCGACCGATTGGCTCAGAAAGGCGATCCCCAGTTCCACCAGTTCCCTCGTGCCCGTGTTCCTGGGCTGAACTTTAGTTTCTCAGGGATCAAGACGGCCCTCTTGTATTTCCTTCGGGACCGATCGGAGTCCTGGGTCCAACAGCACCTGTCGGACATCGCAGCCTCGTATCAGGAAGCCCTCTTAGACATGCTCCTCCATAAACTTCGCCAGGCTATTGAAGCAGTGGAAGCCCGAAGGGTGGCTATCGTCGGTGGGGTTTCCAGGAATACGCGGCTTCGAAAACGTCTTCAAGAGGAGTTCACGGATGTAGAAATCTTGATGCCTCCTCTGACTTACTGCACGGACAATGCAGCCATGATTGGGGCTGCAGCTCTGGCGCACTTTCAAGCAGGTCACACATCCCCTTTGACCCTGGGGGCGGACCCTTCAGCATCCCTGTCCTCTCTTTAGAAGCGAGTTCCTATGCGGAGGCTCAGCCAGCCCTCAAGCCACGGAACCCCCCAGGGAACCGCGTAGAGGATGAAAACCCTGGGATTTTCCCAGACCAGTTCCCATCCGACACCCCATTCACGAAGCACACTCCAGGCGCCCAGTCCACGATAACGGGACCATTCAAACTGAATCCAAGGTTTCGAGCGGCCCAATACGGTTTTGAATTTCATACCAACAATCCATAAATCTTTCAGGAGCAGGCTTCCCTCCGGAACTCCAATCGGTCCTTCGATGCCTCCTGCCCGAAATAAATCCGCACGGCTCACCCCTTGATCCCGTCTCACTTGATGGCCTTGGGCGAAAAGAATCCCCTTAAAGCGATCAGTTTCATTCATCCAGAGGATCGAGGGAATGAACTCTACCGTGCCGGCCCACTCGCGGAACGTTTTCGAGACCTTAAGGGCTCCAGAGGCCGTCCAGCCGTGGGATTCACGAACTTGAAAAGCGACCGTGCTCAACCCTTCGCGAACACTGGTTTGTTGGACATAATCATTTCGAAGGGCCCAACGTACTCCCCATCGTAGATCCACGAACGGTCCTACCCATCCCAGATCCACCCCGTATTCCCGTCGAAAAAACTGGCCTTCCTGAAATTCCATGGAGGCCAGGACTTCCCCAAAGAATCGGGATCCAAAGAGCCACGGTTCACGATATCGAAAACGCCAGGTCTGTTCATTGAGAGAGAGTCGGTGCCAGGATACATGGAGTCTTCGTCCGGTTCCAAACAAATTAATGGCTTGCAATTCTGCAAACCCTACAAGGGAATTCGTGGGATCGACTGCCAGTCCCAACTGCAAAAAATTCGCCGACCCTTCATGGAAGGAAAGAATCAGATTGCCCGATGAATCGAAGGTCCATTCCCGGAATTCAACAAAGGGAAATTGCTGGAGAACTTTTTGCAAGGCTGTCCGAAACTGTTTCGGCAAAAAGGGTTTGCCAATCCAGAAAGCAAGGCGCTTCTGAAAGATGTTGGGTCGGGTGGTGTGCAACCCCCTGAATTGAAGCCGTTGGATCAGAACCAACGGCCCCGGCCTGACCTCTGTGATCATGATCAAACGTGAAGGGGGGCCGTCGAACCGGACAACACGAAACCGAGCAAAGTGATATCCCCGTTCCGCAAAATACTGGCGTAGATCCTGAAAAATCGAATCGATCAGCGCATTAGAAAGTCGGTGACCCTGGACCCGACGTGACAAAGAATCTTCGAGACTTTGTAACGCGAGGACATAACTTCCTGTGAGTTGAACCCTTTGGAGAACAAGTGAATCCGGTACAAAAGTGGAGAACAAAAAGAACAAGGACCAAGTCGAGATCATGAAGTTTGTCGCTGAAGAAGTGCTGCAACTTTTTCAAGGTCTTCGGGACGATCCACGGGGATGCAGGGGTCTGGGATGGAGACTACTTTAATTTTCATCTGGAGTTGAAGGGCCCGGAGTTGCTCCAGTCCCTCGACACGTTCCAAGGGAGTGGGCGGATGTTGAACCCAAGTCTCTAAGGCAGGCCAGCGGTAGCCGTAGACACCCACATGGATCCAATAGATCCTCTGTGTGTCTTCGAAGCGATAATAAGGGATTGGGGAACGGGAAAAGTAGAGGGCAAACCCCTGCAAGTCTGTGACGATCTTCACGCGGTCAGGACCCTCCGGATCGGGACTTTTGTAAGCCAACGTCGCAACCTGGACCTCCGCATCTTTCTCAAAGACCTCTATCAATGCGTCGATGTGCTTCCCACGAATCATCGGCTCGTCGCCCTGGATATTGATCACCACATCCGGGGGTTGAGGGGAAAGGGCATGATACACTCGATCCGTGCCACTGGGGAGATCTGACGCGGTAAAGACCACGCGAATTCCCATATGTCTGGCAACTTTTGCAATCTCTTCATGATCTGTGGCGAGATACAGGGCATCCAATTTTTTGCTCTCTCGGGCTCCTTCCAGGACCCACTGGATCATGGGTTTCCCTAAAATCTTCGCCAGGGGTTTCCCTGGGAATCGTTGAGAGCCGAATCTTGCCGGGACGACACCGACGACTCTCATGGCAAAGGAATCCCGTATTTTCGAATCTTTAAGCGCAACGTGTTCCGATGGATGCCCAAGATCCGTGCGGCTTCCGAGAGATTCCCCTGGGTCAGTAACAAAACATGTTGAATGTGCTGACGTTCTAAGTCTTCCAGTGTGGGGATCGAAGGAGGCTCATCTTCGGAGACTTGAGGTTGAACAATCTCTCGAGGCAGATCTTCGGGGAGAATGTGTGTATGGCGGGTTAACACAACCGCTCGTTCGATCACATTTTCCAGTTCCCGAATATTGCCAGGCCAAGGATATTGGAGCAGAAGATATCGGGTTTCCGTGGCCAACCCCTGGACAGGTTTGTGGAGTTCTTTGGAGAACTTCCGGACAAAATACAGCGCCAGAGGCAGAATATCTTCCTTTCGCTCCCGAAGAGGGGGCAGATGGAGGTGAACGACGTTCAAGCGGTAATACAGGTCTTCTCGAAACTTCCCCTCTTGGACCAAGGCCTTGAGATCGCGATGGGTGGCTGCAATGATCCTTACATCCACAGGACGAGGGCTCTCACCTCCCAATCGGACCACCTCTTTCTCCTGAAGAACCCGAAGGAGTTTGACTTGAACCGATGGGGGAAGTTCACCAATTTCGTCCAGGAAGAGGGTCCCCTGATGGGCCCGCTCAAAGTGCCCCGGTTTCGACGTGGTTGCGCCGGTAAAGGCCCCCTTTTCGTAGCCAAAAAGTTCCGACTCAATCAAGGTCTCAGGTAAAGCGGCCAGGCTTACGGCAACAAACTGACCCGATCGACCTGAAAGTTGGTGGATGAGCCGTGCAATCACTTCCTTCCCGGTACCACTCTCCCCTGTAATCAAAACCGTGGCATCCGTTGGAGCCACACGATGGACCATCGAGAGCACCTCTTTCATTGCGGGACTCTCTGCCTGGATTTCCGGGACTGCTGTCTCCTGGGTCTTTTGGAGTTCATGACGCAGTGTCCGAATCTCTTCCTGCATTTCCCTGCGTTCCGCTGCGCGACGGAGAAGCATCAGAAGACGTGCCAGGTCCACCGGTTTCACCAAATAGTCGTAGGCCCCCGCTTTCATGGCTTCCACCGCGGTCTCTACGGATGCATAAGCGGTCATCAAGATCACGGGCAGGTCGGGATCTTTGGATCTCAAGAATTTCAGGACCTGCAGGCCGCTCCCATCCGGGAGGCGTTGGTCTACCAACGCAACATCTAAGGGTCCCCACTCCTGCTGAGCCTCTGTCACACTCCCTGCCTCCACGAGGGTATGTCCGCGCTTCTTTAAAAACTCCACCAGCGCAGACCGTTGTCCCGGATCGTCTTCAACGATGAGAACTCTCATGGGGAATATATAGCGTAAACCTTGTGCCTTGTCCAGGTCGAGAGTCGACTTGAACGGAGCCACCGTGGGCTTCTACCATCCGTTTCACTTGATAAAGCCCCAGTCCCAGACCCCCCGGCTTTGTGGAAACGTGGGGTTCAAAGAGTTTGTCTCGAATCTCAGAAGGGATTCCTGCACCCGTGTCCTCTACCTCCAACACGGTGAAATCCTCAGAGGCCTTCAAACGAACAATGATTTGGTCTCCGAAATCTGTGGCCTCCAGGGCGTTTTCCAATAAGTTTTCGAGCGCCTCCTGCATACCCTTTGGATCCATTTCAACCCTGAGGGCCTCCGGTGCTTCCCACTCAACCCGTATAGTTTTGCCTTGCTGTTCTGCCCGAATCTGAAAGTTCGAGAGGATAGACATCAGCCATGGTTGAAGGTCCACGGGCTCCTTCGATGGTTGGATGGGCCTGGAAAGATCCAGAATCCGTCGAATGGCATCTTCCAAACGCTGGATTTGGCGAAGGGCTTCTTCCAGCGTACGTCTCTGCTCACCGGAAAGGGCCTCATCCATCAACAAGGACTGGATCCGAATGGAAAGGGCGTTCAGGGGGCTTCGAATCTCATGGGCAATCCCGGCCACCAGTTGTGTAACTACCTCCCTCTCCTTGGCTTCTTGTAAGCGATTTTGTAAGGCACGGTGTTCTGTTCGATCCTCCAGGATGACGATGACACGGTCTTCCATAGCCACCGTCGTGTAGGAAATCCAACGCTGGTTGACCCAGACCTCGCCCTGTCGCAAGGTTCGCTCCTCGATCACTTCCCACACCTGGAATGGATCGTTTTCCCGCGTGAGGAACGCAACAGGTTGATCCCCCAAGAGCATCTGGCACATCGAGTTCGCAAAGCGTATGCGGCTAGAAAAATCCACTTCCAAGACCCCGACCGGTAAAGAATTCAACGTCCTCTGACGGATGGCCTCCTGGAAGTGCAAACGCTCTCGCTGTCTTTGGATGCGTCGCTGGGATTCCATGAGGCGGTAAAGCAGAAAGACAATGACCAGTGAAACCAGAATCAACAACAGGCTCATAAGGCGAATCCGGGTCACGGTTTCCCGGTAATCTCTCAGGTCCCAGCCGAGGCGAAGAAGACCGAACTCTCCTTCCTCTTCTGCGTAGGGTGCCACAAATTCCAAGATGTGGGTTCCCAAGGCCTTGATCACACGGTATCCCTGTGCATGACGACGCAGGTGATCCAGGAGGAAGGAATCGCTTTCGATTGCCGTCAAGGTCACTTCTTCAGGATACGCATAAAGAATCCCTTCTGGTGTCTGATACGCTACATACCGCACGCCTTTTGCTTCCCCCAATTTCCGGATGGTCGTAGCAACTCCAAGGCGGACTTTCAAATTCCGGATAGATGCAAGACTGGATAAGACAGCCAAAAAGGATTCCCGATCTCTCCGGACCAAGACCGCAAGGGTGTCTTCTCCCAGGAGCATTACCGCCTCCGGTCGTTCGGATCGCCAGAAAATCCGAAGGGAGTCCACAGGAATCGGAGACCGGGAGTAACCCCGAGAGGAAAGAATTACCCGAAAATCGGAGGAGACCAGTTCCGCCTCCAGCCATCCATTGAGGTGGGCAGCGGTTAAAAGGGTATTCCGGTCCAGATGAGGGAGTTGAGCAATCAAACGGGTCGAAGAGAGGATCCGTTCGGCCAGGAGTATATCCATCTGTTGTTCTGCGGCTCGAGAGTTTTCCAAGGACGTGAGAAGAAGGCGCATCACCGCGCGCCCCTCGCGGACTTGCGCTCGTAAAATCCATTGGGGAAGGATCCGGGCAAATGCGATCACCCAAATGGCAATCCCTGCCAGGATGACCAAAGTGACAATGGGGATCCAGCGGCGTGTCACACCGATGTGGTCTTTTTCGGACGTGCAAAGACGATCCGGCCCGCCTCCGTCTGGAGAAAGGCCTGGACCGTGCATTGGATCGTTTCTCCGATCATAGATTCTGCATTCTCCACTACGACCATAGTGCCATCTTCCAGGTACCCAACCCCTTGCCCTTCTTCTTTCCCGGGCTTGGTAATCTTCACCTGGATCTCTTCCCCTTGAGTGATAGGAGGTTTCAAGACCGTGGCCAATTGATTCACATTGAGGACTTGAATGCCCTGAACTTCTGCTAATTTCTTTAAGTTAAAGTCGACAGTCAGTAGTTTGGCCCCCATGGTTCGACAGAGTTCCAAGAGTTTGTGGTCCACGGATTTCAGGTCAGGAAAATCTTCGGGATGGATGGTGACCTGGATCCCTTTGATCTTTTGCAGTTCCCTGAGAACATCCAGCCCACGGCGTCCTTTCACGCGTCGAGCGTGTTCTCGGGAGTCAGCGATGCGCTGTAATTCACGAAGTACAAACCGGGGAACTACCAATGTCCCTTCTAAAAATCCCGTTTTGGCGACATCCAGGATTCGAGCGTCAATTAGAGCGGAGGTATCGACTACTTTCACAAGGGTCTCTGCTGGCGAAGTTCGCATAAAGATATCCAAAAAGGTCAACTTGTCTCTCCGGCGGTAGATGTACCCCCCGATGACATAAAGCCCCACAAGATTGGCAAAGATGTATACCCAGAATTGAACAGGTTTCAAAATCTCGGCTCTTGTCACGAGGAAGGCCAAGCCATTGGAAACCAACAGGGCGGTAGCAAGGCCGGTGAGGGCCGTCAGGACTTCCCGAGGTTTTTTGCGAGCAATAAAATGCTCAATCGCTCCAAAAAACAGGCTAACCCCTAAAGCCGTAATGGATGCCCACAGGTTGGGCATTCCGAGTTGGAGCAAAATGATACGACCCACGAGAATGGTCGTAATAAAAAAGAAAAGCCGATAGAACACTATGAAAAACATGATTCAACAGCCTCCTGAATCGTAGATACTGGAATAACCTCTATGCCTTTCTGAGCATTGAGATCCACACCCGCGGGGAGGATCACTTTTCGAAAGCCCAGTCGTTTTGCTTCTGTAAGCCGTCGTTTCATTTCTCGTATAGGCCGAACTTCACCGGTTAAACCTAACTCCCCTAACACGACCGTTTTCGTCGGCAGGGGTTTTTTAAAATATGACGAAAGAATGGCCAATGCAACCCCGAGATCTGCGGCTGACTCTGTAATCCGCATTCCCCGAGTAACATTGACGAACACATCGTAGGCGCGCAGACTCACGCCCACTCGATTCTCAATCAAGGCTAAAATCATAGCCAAGCGGCGCATTTCAAAACCGGTCACATTTCGCTGTGGCATCGAAAAAGGTGTATGCGCGACGAGAGCCTCTACTTCCAACAACAAAGGTCGAATTCCCTCCATAACAGGGATGACCACGACGCCCGGCTGTGGTTTTTTGCGCTGGACCAAAAAGAGGCCGGATGGATCTTGAATTTCTTGGAGGCCGCGCTCGCTCATTTCAAATAATCCCACCTCATCTACACTCCCAAACCGATTTTTTGTCGCGCGTAGGATCCTCAACCCTGTCGGATGCCCCTCCAAATACAGGACCACATCAACCATATGCTCCAACGTTCTTGGACCCGCAAGGGTGCCGTCCTTCGTGACATGTCCGATCATCACCACCGTCGTCTGAGTTTGTTTCGCAAATTGGAGGAATGTAACGCCACAGTCCCGAACTTGTGAGACACTGCCAGGAGGCGATGGATTTTCTTCTCGAATCACGGTTTGAATTGAATCCACGAAGAGCACTGCGGGGTGGAGATCCTTTGCAACCTCTAAGATATCCGAGATTGCCGAAAGGGAAACGATCCATAGGTGTTCTGTCTCGATCTGGAGTCTCTGGGCCCTCGCGAGGATCTGATCCACAGACTCTTCTCCCGATGCGTAGAGGACAGAAACTCCTTTCTGAGCGATCCGAGCGGCAATCTGTAAAGCCAAGGTAGATTTTCCAATTCCAGGATCTCCTCCCATCAAGACCAACGAACCCGCAACGAGGCCCCCACCCAAAACGCGATCCCATTCGGAAAGTCCGCTCTCGTGTCGTCTTTGCTCCTTGGAAACGAGTTCCTTGACTTTGCGAATCTGAACAGGGGAACTCTTGAGGGTCGGCGATACCCATGTCTTCGATTTTTCGGTAGACTTCATTTCCCGGAACGTATTCCACTCGCCACAAGAGGGGCACCGTCCCAGCCACTTCGCGCTCTCATATCCACACTGGGTACAAACAAATTTCATTGGCATCAGAACAAGCGAATCGTGATATAACGCTCGGGATGGGCACGAACGTCTTTCAAGAGTTCTTCCAGTGCACGGAGGGTCGAATCAAGCCGATGGTAAAGGGTGGGATCGTTGATCAATTTTCCCACGGTGCCTTCGCCGGTCGTAGCCAAATGAAGCATTGTATCCAGTTCTGCAATGGCGGAGTGGAGAACCCGACGGGTGGAATCTAAGCCAGAAACTTCCTGGGCCACAAATGTCTGCAAAGACTGGAGGCTTTCACGAGTCTGTTTTAGAGTCAACTGGAGTTCTTTAAGGGTTTGGCCGAACTCGCTCTGCGCCCCGGTCAGCAAACCCTGAAGTTCAATCAACAACTGACCAGCCGTTAACAGGAGAGAATCCGACCGGGTCACGAAGGCCCCCACATCCGAGATGACCCGCCCGATATCCCGTTGGGTGTACCCGGGGATTGTACTCCACTGGGGAAGGGTATCGCCCTCCCCTAAGGTCAGCGAAAGTCGCATCTGGCCGATAATCCCCTGGCTTTCCACGCGTGCCAGTGCTCCTTCACGGAGGGGATAGTCCTCCAGCCATACGACAACGATCACCGAATCCGGATACAGGCGAATATCATCGATTCGACCCTTTGGAACCCCCAGAATGGTGACAGGATCTCCTTTGTTGAGCCAAGAGGCTTCTGTGAGTCGAACCTTGTAGTAATAGCGTTCTTTCGCAAATTGGAATTTCGAGAGCCAGAGGTATCCAGCGACGAGGGCAATCAAAATCCCCGTCACGGCAATCCCGATCCGTATTGTAGTCCAACGATCACTCATGACGACCTCTTAAAACTCCGGTAATCCAAAACCTTTGTCCTTTTCGGTCAATGATGAGTTTTACATAGCCCGGGGTACTCGCCTCTAAAAGGGCCTTGAGGTCCTTGGGACTCCGAACCGGGTGATCGTTCACCGCAAGGATCACGTCTCCCTGGTCCAACCCCAATGCACGGAATGGGCTTCTCGGGAGTAACCGGACGATCATGACCCCTTGTGTGACCGTCAATCCGAACCGATCCACAATCGCAGGGGTCACGGGAGCCACGATCAAGCCAAAGCCAATGTCGACCTCCGGGACATGAAACTCCTCAGATCGGAGGTTCAGAGTTTTGACCATCCCCTCCCTCCATAGGGTCAATCGGAGGACTTCTCCTGGGACCAAGGCATACGTAATGTCTTCAAAATCCCCAACGTTATAGAGTTTCCGATGGTTAATCGCCATGATGATATCCCCTTCCTGGATTTTCCCAGACGCAGGTCCGTCCGGATCCACACCGTTCACCAGGACTCCAAAGAGGTACGGATATTCCATGGCTTCTCGAAGTTCCGGACTCAGCCCCTGTACACGAAACCCCAAGTAGCCCTCCCGGACCTCCCCATATTGTTTCAATTCACGAACGATTTTTCTCACGGTGTTAATAGGAATCGCGAAGCCGATCCCTTCTGACCCTCCGCTTTTGGTGATAATAAACGTATTCATGCCGATGACTTCTCCCAGGGCGTTCACCAGGGGCCCGCCGGAGTTCCCCGGGTTAATCGCTGCATCGGTCTGGATCATGTCTCGATAAATCCGCTCCGAAGACCCCTTCATGGTCCGGTGGAGTGCGGAAATCACTCCTACCGTCACTGTGGGTTCTAAGTCTTCCAAGAGAAATCCAAAGGGATTTCCCACCGCAATCACCCATTCTCCAATCATCAAACTATCGGAATTTCCCAAAGGTGCCGCGGGTAGGTCCTCGGCATCGACCTTCAACAAGGCGATGTCCAGTTTGTCAGCCATGCCCACCAGGGTCGCATCAAAGGTGCGCCCATCGGTCAACGTCACCTGAATCTGGCTAGCCCCTTTCACGACATGGGCATTGGTCACAATGTATCCGTCCGACGAGAGAATGATGCCCGACCCCAAAGATTGGACTTCACGCTCCAGGTATCTCGGTGGGAAAAATTGCCGCCAAAATTCGCCGAAAAAAGGATCCTCAAACAGCGGAGCCTGCGTCACAACCCGTGAGAGAACAGAGATCGATACGACCGAGGGAGAAACCCGCTCGGCCGCCTGCACAATGGCAGTCCGCCGCTGAAAGGTAATCTCTTGAGACTTCTTTGCGCTTTCCGGACTGGCCCATAACGTAGACCCCACCAAAACAAGAGGGAGGATCCTTCTCACGATCCCTGGTGATAAACGTATGTTTCCTTTAGGTACACAAGGGATCAAAATCCTTTTCTTCTTCCTGGCCACAGAAGGTGTCACCTCCTTCATTCGAGGCGTTGTCCCCACATCACCGGATCTCTTTCCCCACCTTCTTCCAGTCTTCCAAGAACTTCTTCAGGCCAATGTCCGTCAGGGGATGATGGATGAGTTGTCGGAGCACCTTCGGAGGGACCGTAACAATGGGGGCACCGATTTTGGCCGCCTCCAGCACGTGCATAGGGTGCCGAACCGAAGCGACCAAGACCTCCACGTCGTAATCGTAGTTGTCCAGAATGGTCATGATATCCGCAATGAGATCCATGCCATAAGAAGAAATGTCATCAAGACGTCCGATAAAGGGGGAGAGGTACGTGGCTCCCGCCTTCGCCGCCAAGAGGGCTTGGGTCGGGGTAAAGATAAGGGTCATGTTCACCCGGATGCCCTCGGCCGTGAGGATCCGAGTGGCCTTGAGACCATCCACGGTCATCGGGATCTTTACGACGATGTGATCATCCAACTGTGCTAATTTCTTCCCCTCCTTCACCATGCCCTGCCAATCCGTAGAGACCACTTCTGCAGAGACCGGGCCTTGCACCAACTCACAGATCTTTTTGAGCGTCTCCAACGGGTCTCCAGGTTCGCGACTCAACAGGGTCGGGTTCGTTGTCACACCATCAATCGCTCCCCAGGACATCAGTTCCTCTAAGTCTTGGAGATTGGCTGTATCTGCGAAGATTTTCATCGTTGACCACCTCCGTGTTTGAGCAGTTCCACAATGACGGGATTATACACCCGAGACCTCAGAATCGGAACTGGAAATGCTGGAAAACCCGTTTCCTTGAAACCTTTTGAGCACTGGAATATACTAACGCCCATGTTCATGTATCGTTTGAGAAAGCGGGTCAAAGTCGTCCTCTGGATCGTTGTCTTTGGCTTCATTGCTTGGATTTTCTTTGAACTCGGGGCCGACATCGTCGGGCGTCGGTTCGCCAAGCCCTGGGAGCGCGGTATCATTGCGGAAATTGACGGACACGCCATCACCTTCCAAACCTACAACGCCGTCTTCAACCAGATGTATCAAGACTCCGTGAAGAAGAAGGGCGGACGGGACCTGACCGATCAGGAAGAGGCTGCGTTAGAACGCGCCGCTTGGGAAAAAGTCATCGAAGACGCTCGCTGGGCAGAAATCATCCAGAAACGAAATCTGAACCTCTCGGATGCAGCGGTAGTCCAGATCATCGAAAATTCACCCCCACGGGACCTTCTCAATCGAGAAGAACTCAAAGATTCCGCCGGCAACTTCGATATTCGGAAATATCGTCAACTCCTTCGGGACCCCAGAAATTTGCCCTATTTCGTCAACTATGAGCGACAACTCCGAGAGGAAATCCCCAAAGAAATCGCTCGTGCCGACATCCTCCTGGGGCCCTCCGCTTCACTCCGTGAAGCGTGGGAACGGTACCGGTTCCAAAACACCCGGGTGAAAGGCCTCTACATGAAAGTCGCAATCCCCCTGATCCCGGATAGCCTGATTCAGTATACTGAAGAAGACCTCCAACGGTATTATCAGACCCACAAACAGGACTATACCCAGAAGGAGCGCGTCAATTTGGCTTTTGTCATTTTCCGAAAAGTCCCCAGTTCCGAAGACACAATGACGGCCCTGGATCGGATCAAATCCGCACTGGAAGAACTGAAGGCTGGCACATCGTTTGAAGAAGTTGCAAAATACTATACGGATGATGACCAAACTCGGGATCAAGGGGGCTTTATCGGAACGATCGCCAGGGACCGAGTGCCTCCACAGGTCAAGGCGGTTCTGGACACCCTCCCCCTTCAAAAGGTCTCGGACCCGTTTCTTTCGCCGTATGGCTGGGAAGTGGTCAAAGTGGACCGTCGCACCCCGGACTCTGTAACCGTCTGGCACATCCTGGTGACCATTCGAACGAGTTCAGATACCCGGGATCGGATCCGTCAGGAGGCCGAGGAGTTCTATGCACAGGCCCAGGAGGTGGGGTTTGAAGAGGCCGCAAAGGCCATGGGCTTAGAGGTCCGCGAAACGGATTTCTTCCCTCGAGATCTTCCCTTCATTCCCACGTTGGGGCGGGTTGAATCCCTCCTCGAATTTGTGAAAACTGCGAAAAAAGGTGAACTGTCACCCCTCATTCGACGTCCACAAGACTACATCGTGGCGTACGTCAAAGACGTCGACCCAGAACATGTGATTCCGTTCAAGGACGCGAAGGAAAGCGTGGAAATGGATTACAAACGGTCTCGCAAGGAAGCCATTGCGGACTCCATCGCACAAGAGATTTATCAACGTTGGCTACAAGGAGAGGATCCTCGGTCTATCCAGAAGTCGTATGGATCTTTTGTTTCCCTGTCTGACACCTTTGATGTCAAACTGTCCCAGGTCATTCCTGGGGTTCCTATGCGGACGCCTGCCTATGGTGCGCTGGCCGCAGCCTCACCGGGGACCTTGCTGCCTCCTATGAAGATCTCCCGGAATTACTTTATTTTCCAGGTCCTTGACAAGGAAGAGCCCTCCCCAGAGGCCTTTGCGCAACAGCAAGCCTCGATCCTGAATAATCTCAAATTCCGGTATGTGAATGCCCTGTGGCAGGACTGGAACAACGAGATGAAGAAAGAACAGGGCATCAAAGACTACCGGCGGTACTTGTTGTACTGACGAGGGGGAGAACCATGCCAAAGATTACCGATTTGAGGGCCCGCGAGGTCTTAGACTCCCGCGGGAACCCGACCATCCAAGTAGACTGTGCCATTGATGGGCAATGGCTGGGGCGGGCTACGGTCCCGTCTGGGGCATCGACTGGAAGCCGAGAGGCCCTCGAACTTCGGGACGGTGACCCTAAACGTTTTCACGGTAAAGGGGTCCTTCGAGCGGTCCAAAACGTCCATGAGCGGATCCGGCCTCACCTCCTCGGCCAAGACCCCCTCCAACAAAGGGCGATCGACCAATTGCTCTTAGAACTGGACGGGACCCCGAACAAGACGAACCTCGGGGCAAACGCAATTTTGGGAGTCTCTATGGCGGTGGCACATGCCGCCGCTCGGTTCTTAGGACTCCCTCTGTATCGCTACTTAGGAGGCGCAGACGCCGATCTCCTCCCTGTCCCCCTGATGAACGTGATCAACGGTGGGGTCCATGCAGATAATCCGCTTTCAATTCAAGAATTCATGATCGTGCCCTGGGGGTTCTCGACTTTCCACGAGGCCCTGCGTGCAGGCTCAGAAATCTTTCACACCCTTAAATCCGTTTTAAAAGACCGGGGGGAGGTCACCAGTGTCGGGGATGAAGGAGGGTTCGCACCCCAACTGACCTCCGCGAAAGAAGCCTTGGATCTCCTGGTTCAAGCGATTGAAAAGGCCGGGTACCGCCCTGGAGAAGATGTGGCTCTGGCCCTGGACGTCGCAGCCTCAGAACTCTATCACGAAGACCAATACCAGATCGACCAGCAGCGGTACTCGCGCGAAGCACTCGTGGACTTTTACGAAACCTTGGTTTCTCAATATCCCTTGATCTCCATTGAGGATCCGTGTGCAGAAGATGATTGGGAAGGCTGGAAACTCGTGACCCAACGATTAGGGACCAAAGTCCAAATCGTTGGGGATGACGTTTTTGTCACCAATCCCTCCATCATCCGCAGGGGGATCGAGGAAGGCATCGCCAACGCCGTACTCATCAAACTCAACCAGATCGGGACGGTTACGGAAACCCTGGAGGCGATTTCCCTTTCCCACCGAGCGGGCTATCGGACCGTGGTCTCTCACCGCTCTGGAGAGACCGAAGATACCACCATTGCGGATCTGGCCGTGGCGACCAAGACTGGCCAAATCAAAACAGGCTCCCTTTCACGATCTGAACGCATCGCAAAGTACAACCGGCTCCTCGTGATCGAAGAGGAATTGGGGAGCGCCGCCCGCTTCCCCGGGAAAGAGGCCTTCCAACGGTGATTCGCACCTGGCTCAAACTAATCGGGTTGGCCCTTTTCTCGCTGTGGATCCTCTATCAAGCCGGGACGAACCTCTACGAACTTTACCGATTACACCAAGAAGAACACCGTTTAGAAGTCGAAATCGCGCGTTTGGAAGCCAAAAAGGTGGTATTGGAACGACGACGGCAGTTCCTCAAATCCCGAGGCGGGATCGAAATTCTCGCACAAAAACGGCTGGGGATGAGCCCGCCAGCCAACAAAAACAAATAAAACTCTGTGGCACCCGTTCATTCAGTCCCCTTCGGTGTCCAGATTTCGACAGAATTGCCACCC
>WFXO01000095.1 GCA_015490555.1 Caldifarciminota bacterium
CCGTCCCGTTTTGCCCATTCCCCGAGTTTTCCACCGGAGGAAATGGCCAAGACTTTGGCCCCTTTCTCTAAGGCCACTTTATAGGAAGAAAGGGTCTCTTCGGTATTCCCGGAGTAACTCGTTGTAATCACCCATGTGTGCTCATCGACAAAAGATGGGATCCCGTAGTCTTTATGGATCCAGAAAGGAACTGATTGATCTTCCCCCAGGATTTTACATATCTCTCCTGCCACACCCGATCCTCCCATCCCACAAAAAACAACCATCTTTGGCCTTTCGGGCCAAGGCTCGGGGATCGGAAACTCTGCAGCCTCGCGGATTTCATGGGGAAGAAATCGGATGAGATCCAGCATCTTTTGGGGGTCGTGACCCATGATTCTCCTCCCTTTGTGAAACGCAGTGGATTCCACAATTATACGGGTCTGTGGAGGGGATAAAGAAAAAGTGGAGCGGGAGACGGGATTCGAACCCGCGACCCTCAGCTTGGGAAGCTGATGCTCTGCCCCTGAGCTACTCCCGCAGGTGTCAAAAATTTACACGTCCACCGTAAGGTTGTCAAGAGACATGGCTCTGCGGGGTTTATACTCTTAGAACCAAAAAGGAGTCGGGCATGAAGGGCGAAGCACACTTGTTGGCGTTAGCACATGAGATCTTAAGAGTTGCAAAGGCAGAGGGCGTGGAAGTTGTGCTCATTGCGGAACAAACGGATCTAACACGCTTTTCACGTTCTCAAATCCATCAAAATACGGGGCTACAAAGCCTCCTGGTCGGCATCCGAATCCGGGAGAACCAAAAAGCCGCCGTTGCTTGGAGTAGCGACACTTCCAAAGACGGGATTCGGGCCCTGGTTCGACGGGCTCAAGAGGCCTTGGCCCAAGCTCCGGAGGATCCAAGCCTTCCTCCGCTCCAGGGACCGTCCTCTCTCCCCCAACTCGAACATCCCAGCGTCTATGAAGAGTCCCTGGCATTCGGCCCCAAGGAAAGAGCAGAACTTGCCCGCCAGGCCTTCGAAATCGTCGGAGATAAAGGAGAAGTCTATGGCACCATCTCTTCGGGTGTCGCTGAGTTTGGGTATCTCAACACCCAGGGAGTCGAGGCCTATCAAGCCGTCACGGATGTTCACGCAACGATCAATGTCAAAACACCCAATCAGGGCTCGGGTTGGGCTCAGTTTTCTACGCCTCGCGCCTCCCAACTCAACATCACACAAGTCACCGAACGTGCCCTACAGAAGGCGATCGACTCAGAACACCCTCAAGACTGGCAGGCCGGAGAATTCCCAGTCCTTTTAGAACCCTTAGCCTATCGGGATCTCCTGGTATACGTGTCCTATGCGGCCTTCTCCGCAAAATTGGTCCAAGAGAAGCGAAGTTGCTTAGTGGGCAAATTTGGGAAACAAGCCTTTCAGTCCTCACTCACGATTGTGGATGATCCCTCCGATCCACGGACTTTCCCGCGGATCTTTGACTGGGAGGGAACGCCAAAGAGGCCGATCCCCTTGATCGAAAACGGGGTCCCGATTCAACCTGCTTACGACCTGAGAACCGCTCAGCACGACCGGGTCTCTTCTACTGGCCACTCAATGTTTCCCTTCCAAGATTTCCCTCTCCCTCTTCATCTCCATGTCTCTCCGGGGGCCCGGTCCATCGAGGAGATCCTTCCGGACCTGGACGAAGCCATCTTAATCACACGGCTTTGGTATATCAATGTCGTGGATCCGATGACCTTAACCCTCACGGGGATGACACGCGATGGGACCTTCCTCATCCGCAACGGCAAAATCGTCAAGCCCATTAAAAACCTCCGGTTCACCGAGAGCATGGTTCGTCTCTGGGAGTCCGCCTTTGAACACTCTCAGGAACGGGAAGTCATTGCCCCTACCACATATTATGGGTTCCGGAACCCTCATGGGATGTTGGTGCCCTATGTCTACTTCCCGAAATTCAGGTTTACCGGAACGACGGAGTTTTAGGGGCTTCGCAGTCCTTGCCGTGGGGATCTTCTTCCTTTGGAGTTGGGGCTGCGCGCCTCGGGTTTGGGTACCCCAGGTCTCACCCCAAGAAATCGAGACTCTTGCGGATTCTTATGGCTTAGAACGATCCTGGTTCGGGATTCGGATCCTCGACCAGCACGGCCGGGTCCTCTATGACCTGAACAGTCAAAAACTCTTTACCCCCGCCTCCAATATGAAGGTCGTCACCACGGCGGTGGCTCTCGAGGTTTTGGGGCCCGCCTATCGATGGTACACACGCGTATTTCAAGACTCTTCAGGTGCTCTTTACCTCGTAGGAGGCGGCGATCCGGTTCTGACGGCCGAAGACTTGTTTCGACTCGCCGATGAGGTCGCGATGACAGTGGTCCAAGAAACGCTCCCGGCACTATGGGTGGTTCCTTCTGTCTTTGACTCCATAGAACTGGGCCCTGGATGGATGTGGGATGACACCCCTTACGCTTTTTCCGCGCCGGTGTCCGGCCTCAATGTCGATCACAATCTCATCCGTGGCATGCGGAGTCCAAAAACCCACCGTATTGTCGTGTGGCCATCTGTCTCTCTTCTTCATGTGGAGACCCGAGAAGTACCCTACCCCATCTTTCGACCTCCGGATACCCTGTGGCTTCCTATGCTCCAAGACTCCACGGACCTTCAGAGATTCGTTGCGGTGGTGCAACGGCCTGAACAATGGGCCGGCTGGCTCTTCTGGTCCTGCCTAAACTCCCAAGGCATCTCCGTCCCTCCACCCAAGGTCCTTTGGAAGTCTCCAGATTCGCTCACTTTTCGCGACACGCTTGCGGTCCATCCCTCTCCACCGTTGCGGGAAGTCCTTTACCGATTGCTCAAGGTGAGTGACAACCTGTATGCAGAAGTGTTTCTAAAAACCCTGGGACTGGAGATGTATGGCCCGCCCGGTACCTGGGCGAAGGGCGTCGCAGTCGCGGAATCAGTCTTGACGGCATGGGGCCTGGATACCAGCCAGATCCGTATGGCGGATGGTTCCGGTTTATCGAGATACAATCAAGTCACCCCGTCTTTTCTCACGGATCTTCTCCTTTACGCAAGTCAACAGCCATGGTTCTGGGACTACGTGGTGGCCTTTCCGGTTACCGGGGAAGACGGCACACTTCGATCCCTCACGTATGATTTTCCGGGAAGAATTCGCGCCAAATCAGGGACCATGACCGGTGTGCGAAACCTCTGTGGTTATGTCTTTACAGACCGAGGAGAAACCTTAATTTTCTCCTTCATGACGAACCACTACAAGGGGACGAGACGTAAGGTGGATGTGTTCTATCGGGCCCTCTTCGAACGATTTTTTAGTAGAGCCATCCGCTCACGTACGCCGTAGGTCTTCGGGGAAACTCCCCTCCACCTCCAACAAAAAACGCTTCCACTTTAAACCAGAAGAATATCCACCCAACCCCGTCTTCGCGACAATTCGATGGCAGGGAACCACGATCGGAAAGGGATTCTGTGCCAGGATCCGACCCACGGAGCGGGGATGCAGACCCAAAGCAGCTGCAACGTCCCCATAAGTCCGGGTTGTCCCATACGGAACATGTTCCCGGAGCCAGAGGTAGAATTTTTGATGAAGCGGAGGAAGGAAGGCGGTTTCTAAGGGAACCCACTGAAAGTCCTCCTGTTGTCCGTCCAGGTAGGCACGAATTGCATGGACGATACGCTCCAACAGAGGGGAACCTTCTGATTCGGGTTCTGTCGGTGGCAAAATGTGTCCGATGAGTTCCACTCGAAGAAGTTTGTGACCCGTTGCGTGGATCTGGATGGTGCCAACCGGCGTCGGGATCAATGCCCTTTGGGTTTGTCGATCCAATATCGCTCCATGCCCGTTTGGGCTTTAAGAATCTTCAAGAGGTCTTTCACGCGTTGCGCTTCATTTTTGGGAATCACCAGCGTGACGTCAGGGGTATGGACGACGACCAGGTCCCGCACCCCAAAGACCGCAATCAAACCCTCCCCTTCTGCGACTAAAACATTGCCTTCGGCGTTCAAGGCTACCGCGTGGCCTTGGACCGCATTTCCCGCTTGCTGGGGAAGAATTGAGGCCAAGGCTGCCAGAGACCCCACATCTTCCCATTGGAAAGGGGCCTGGACCATCGCAATCCGATCTGACTTCTCCATAATTGCATAGTCGATCGAGATTTCCGGGACACGCTGGTAAAACTGTTGGAGGCTCTCCGAATCCTGCCAGTTGAGTTCCCGCAAAGCCGCGGAAATTTCTGGTTGGTATTTTGAGAACTCCTCCAACAAGACACGAACAGGAAAAACAAACATGCCGGAGTTCCAGTAAAAAGTCCCTTGCGCCAGATAAGACTCAGCGGTTTCCCGATCCGGTTTTTCGTGAAAGGCAAACACCCGGTAGACCGGGATCTCTTGTTGGGACAGAAGGGATCCGGCTTCGATATAGCCGTATCCCGTCTCCGGGCGTGTAGGGGGGATCCCAAAGGTCACCAGCCATCCCTGTTCTGCGGTCCGGATTGCGATTTGGATTGCGGAGACAAATGCGTCGAGGGGCGTGATCACGTGGTCCGCAGGCAAGACAATCAAAACGGCGTCTTCTCCAGCGTGTTCATATGCCACTTGGCACCCCAGGGCAATCGCCGGGGCCGTATTTTTTCCTTCTGGTTCTGCCAGGACAGGATAGTCAGGAGCCAAGGTTTCAATGGCATCCTTCAGAACAGCGCGTGTGACGATCCAGGTATTTTCAGGAGGAACGAGCGGACGGATGCGTTCGAGTGTCGCCTCCAAAAGGGTCTTCTCCCCGACCCGCATAAATTGTTTCGGGGCCCGGTCTCTGGAGAGCGGCCACAGTCGCTCCCCCCGACCACCCGCCAGAATCAAGGTATACGGGGTCATTTACGCGTAGGGGAGAAGACGACGGACCTTTTGGGCATCCGCAGAACTCACCAGTGCGGGCTTTCTTAAATGCCGTTTCCGTTTCCGGGTCTTTTTAGACAACAAGTGGCTTTTAAAGGCCCGCTGGCGTCGAATTTTCCCGGTCCCTGTCACTTTAAAGCGCTTCGCGGCACTGCGCTTTGTCTTCATCTTTGGCATGATTTCGCCTCCTTTCCTCAGTCTTTTCGGACAGGCCGGACCAAACAAATGATGTTCCGACCATCCAACTTCGGTTGTACCTCAATCACCGAGAGATCTTGGATCTGGTCTAACACCGCTTGGAGGACTTCATATCCCTTTTCGGGGTGTACAATCTCTCGGCCTTTAAAGAACACTCGGATCTTGACTTTGTACCCGTCTTCCAAAAATTCACGGATCTTGCGGGTCTTCACCGCTAAGTCATGAGGACTAATATTGGGCCGGACTTCCATTTCTTTTACTTCACCAGAGGGTCGCTTTTTGGCCTCTTTTTTCGCTTCCCGCTTCTTTTTTCGCTCCAGGTAGATGAACTTCCCATAGTCCATAATCCGTGCCACCGGCGGATTCGCGTTCGGGGCCACTTCGACGAGGTCCAGTCCCATGGAGTACGCCAGTTCCAGTGCCTTTCGTGTCGGCATAATGCCTAACTGTTTCCCGTCCGGGTCGATCACCCGGACCATAGGGACCCGGATCCGTTCGTTGATCCGGTGTTCGTGCTTTCGATTTGGGCCACCTACAAAAAATCGCCTTCTGATCTTAAACCTCCTTTTTAGAATCGACGGCTTTTGCTCGCAGCAAAACCTTCACAGGGAAATTAAGAACGACTCCATGGATGTTTGGGCGTCGGGGTCTCATTGTTATGACGATTGTAACTCCTCCTGAAGATGGGATTGAAATTCCTCGACGGTCATGGTACCCATGTCCCCGACCCCATGCTTTCGCACTGAGACCGTACCACTCTCTTGCTCGCGCTTGCCGACAATCAACATATACGGAACTTTTTGCATTTCGTGTTCTCTAATTTTATAGCCCATTTTTTCCGACCGCCGGTCCAACAAGACCCGAAATCCCGCACCTTGAAGTTTTTGGGTCACATTCTCTGCATAAGTTAAAAACTTCTCGCTAATCGGAATGACAACCACCTGCTCCGGGGCCAACCAAAGGGGAAAATTCCCCGCATAATGTTCGATCAGTAGCCCAAAAAATCGTTCGAAGGCCCCAATCAGAGCCCGGTGGATCATGATGGGGCGACGGTCTTTGCCCTCGGAATCACGGAAGACCAAGTTGAATTTCTCGGGAAGATTGAAGTCAAATTGGATGGTGGTGCACTGCCAGGGCCGGCCTAACGCGTCACGGATGGTGAGGTCAATTTTGGGACCGTAAAACGCTCCTTCTCCTTCTTCAATTTCATACGAAAGACCCGATTTTTCCGCAGCCTGGATCAATGCCCGTGTTGCAAGATCCCACATTTCTGGGGTTCCCACATATTTCTCGGGCCGCGTTGAAATGAAGACTTCAAAGTTTTCCAACCCGAACCGCTTTAAAACAAACAAGGCTAAGTCTATGACCCCAATGATTTCATCTTCGACCTGTTCCGGAGTTGCGAAGATATGGGCATCATCTTGGGTAAAGCCACGCACGCGTGTCAGACCATGCAAGACACCTGATCGCTCGAAACGATAAACGGTCCCAAACTCCATGTATCGAATAGGTAACTCCCGGTAACTTCGTAACTTCGACTTGTAAATTTGGATATGGAAAGGGCAGTTCATGGGTTTCACAAAGTACTCCTCATTCTCCAGTTCCATAGAGGGGTACATGTTCTCGCGATAAAAGTCTAAATGCCCCGAGGTCTGCCAGAGGACCGCGCGTCCCACATGAGGAGTGTACACCGGTTGGTAACCGCGTTTCAAATGCTCCTGGAAAAGAAAATCTTCAATGATTCGGCGGATGAGAGCCCCTCGAGGATGCCAGAGTACAAGACCCGGCCCAACCTCAGGGGTAAAGGAAAAGAGATCTAATTGTTTGCCCAAGGTTCGATGGTCTCGACGCTTGGCCTCTTCCAGCCGATGCAGATACTCCTCCAGGGCCTCTTCCGTAGGGAATGCGATTCCATAGATCCGCTGAAGAACCGGTCCCCGTTCATCTCCCCGCCAATAAGCCGCGGAAGCGGATAGCACTTTAAAGGCACGAACGTATCCAGTTCTCGGAAGATGCGGCCCCCGGCAGAGGTCGACAAACGACCCTTGCCGATAAACCGAAACAACGTCCTCATCCATTTCTTGCAGGAGTTCGACTTTGAAAGGTTCATTCAAATCCTTAAAAAGCCGAATCGCTTCCTCTTTCGGCAACTCTTCTCGAACGATTTCTAAATCTCGCTGGATGATTTCCTTGGCTTTTGCTTCAATGGCCTCCAAATCTTCGGGCGAGAAGGTTTGATCCCCTAAGTAAAAGTCGTAATAAAACCCCTGTTCAATGGGAGGCCCAATGGTCAACTTAGCGTGGGGAAAGAATTCCTTCACGGCCTGTGCCAAGATATGGGATGCCGTATGCCAGAAGGTTTCACGACCCTGTGGGGTTTCAAAGGTTAAGAGACGGACCTCTTCATCATCTTGTAAGCGATAAGAAAGATCGACCAGTCGGCCATTGACCTCTGCTACGAGGGCCTCTGGGCTCTCGATGAGGTCCAGGATCCGCTGGCCAGGCTTGGCAGGCTTTTGTTCACCTGAGGGTTCAATAATCGGCATATTCAGGGGCTAAATATAAACTGCTCAGAATTTTGAGTCAACTGAAAAACAGCAGTTCACAGGCGAAGAAAAGGTCTCAAGCGGAAAAGAGATGAAACTCCTTGACCGGCCCAATATAATTAACACGCACCGTTCCGGAGGGGTTGGAGGGGAACAGCAGGAGTAAACAAGCGCCGGAGTGGCGGAATGGCAGACGCGGCGGATTCAAAATCCGCTGGCCGCAAGGCCGTGTGGGTTCAAGTCCCGCCTCCGGCACTTCCCAAGAACATTCGAGGTCCTTATGTGTGGCATTGTCGGGTATATCGGTCCCAAAGATGTCGATTCCGTCATCCTTGTCGGTCTCGAGAAGTTGGAATATCGAGGCTATGATTCCGCAGGAATTGCTGCCCTCCATCGCGGAAAACTCTTTGTTCGGAAAAAGGCGGGTCGGATTAAGTCCCTCTATGAAGCCCTAAACGGCTTCCGGATCGACGGGAACCTGGGCATCGGCCACACACGCTGGGCGACCCATGGCAAGGTGACCGATGAAAATGCTCATCCCCATGTCGATTGTAACCACCGGATCGCCGTGGTCCATAATGGCATCATTGAAAACTACGCCCAACTCAAACAAGAACTGGAGAACGAAGGCCATACCTTTGCGTCGGATACCGACACCGAGATTATTCCCCACCTCATCGAAAAATACTACGATGGCCACAATTTCCTCGCGGCGGTCCGGCAGGCGCTTCAGCGACTCGAAGGATCCTTCGCGCTGGCTATTATCTCCCAATATGCGCCCAATCTCCTGATCGGGGTGCGCAAAGGAAGCCCTCTGATTGTCGGGATTGGGGAAGGCGAATACCTCCTTGCCTCCGATATCCCTGCTCTTCTTTCCCACACAAAAGACGTGATTGTCCTGGAAGATGGCGAGATGGCCGTCCTCACCGACAAAGAATGGCAGATCACAGACTTTGAAGGCCGTCCCCTGTCCCGTCAGCCGAAAACCATCGAATGGGATGCACGCATGGTCGAAAAAGAGGGTTACCCACACTTCATGCTCAAAGAGATCCACGAGCAGCCTACCGTGCTCCGCAACAATCTCGAAAAGTACATCAAATGGGGAGAATTCACCCTTCTCAAAGACTTTAACCTCCGTCGGCTTCTGCTCAATAAATCGAAGATCCTCTTTCAGGCATGTGGAACCTCCCTCCATGCGGGGATGGTCGGCAAATATCTCCTGGAATACCTGGCACGGATGCCTGCAGACGCCGAGTTCTCCTCAGAATTTCTCTATCGATCGCCGGTAATCGATCACAAAACGTTGGTGGTTGCCATCAGTCAATCCGGGGAGACGGCGGATACGCTCTCCGGTGTCCGGATGGCCAAGGAGGAAGGTTTAGAAGTTCTTTCCATCGTCAATGTTGTCGATTCCTCCATTGCACGTGAATCGGACTATGTGATTTACATCAATGCTGGGCCGGAGATCGGTGTGGCCTCCACCAAGGCCTATACGGCACAACTATTGATCCTTTCTCTGCTTGCCCTGGAATTGGGGGCCCTGAAAGGATTTATCACGGAAAACGAAATCCATACCTATCTGGAGGAACTGAAAGCCCTTCCAGCAAAGATTGAGAAGGTCTTGGCGCAGGAGGCAGAAATTCAAAAAATCGCTCAAAAGTACCACTCTTTCAACAACTTTATGTTCTTGGGTCGTGGCATCAATTATCCCACAGCATTGGAGGGGGCCCTCAAACTCAAGGAGATCTCATACATCCACGCCGTAGGGTATGCGGCAGGCGAGATGAAACACGGTCCCATTGCCTTGATTGACGAACATTTGCCGGTCGTCGTGATCAATCCTTCGAAGACCTCGGTTCACAAGAAAACGGCATCCAATATTCGTGAAGTCCACGCCCGCGGGGGCAAAATCATCCTCCTTCGCTCGGAAGGGGATGAAGAATCTCTGCCCTATGCGAAGGATGTGCTCACGATTCCGCAGACCTTAGAGCCCTTTACCCCCATCCTTTCGATTGTCCCTCTCCAGCTGCTGGCGTACCACATTGCAGTTTTAAGAGGCTGCGATGTGGACAAACCCCGGAATTTGGCGAAAAGCGTAACGGTTGAGTGAAATGGTCCGCAGCATGACCGGGTATGGGGAGGCTTCGATCACCGCAGGGGACACGGAGGTCAAAGTCGAAATTATTTCCCTCAACAGTCGTTACCTGGATATTTTCACCTCTATTCCTGAGGGATTAGAGTATCTCGAACCCCTGATTCGATCCTGGACAGCGAAGAAAATCTCCCGTGGGCGACTCCGGGTCAAAATTCATGTCACACAAAAGCCCACAAAACTCGATCTGGACTATCCCGTTGTCCGGAAATCATTGCAGGAGACCTTGAAGCAACTCAAGGGATTCCCGAAAGTTGCAAAAACCTTAGACCTTGCCGTTTTGTTTACGGTCCCTGAGTTCCGGACGCCCCGGGAAGCGCCTAAAATTCCCCAAAAGAGTTTTGAAAAGGTCTACCGTCAAGCCCTGGATCAACTCGTCCAAAGTCGAACAGAAGAGGGGAAACGCATCGAAATGGACCTCCGGAAACGGATCAACCTCATTCGGAAAGCCCTCAAAGAGATCCGGAAACTGAAAGAAAAAGAAGTCGAAGACCGCAAACAAAAAGTCCAGGAAGCGCTGGCTGAATTGGAAGATTTGAACAACGACCTCGTGGCTCAAAACCTTATCTCGGTTGTGATGAAATCGGACATTACCGAAGAAGTGGTGCGGTTAGAAAGCCATATCCAGCGTTTTCGAGAGACCCTTCGTGTGCAACCACCGATCGGGAAACGGTTAGAATTCCTTGCTCAAGAGATGCATCGAGAAGCGACTACGATCTCTCAAAAGAGCACTACCCCAGAGATCATCGATCTAACAATCCGGATTCGTGAGGAGATCGAAAAAATCAAAGAACAGTTGAGGAACGTCGAATGAAGCACCGTCCATTTCTCATTGTGATTTCCGCTGCCTCGGGGACGGGCAAGACCACAGTGATCCGCCGTGTCTTAGAACGGTCTCCGG
>WFXO01000096.1 GCA_015490555.1 Caldifarciminota bacterium
AGGAATTGCATCCGGGCACGTGTGGGAGGCGTCAAACGGGATCTCAGTTTGCGCTCTTGTTCCAGGAACTCACGGTTTTTACGGAGGAAGTAGAGGCTGAGTAGGACTTCCTTAGGGAACTGTTCTGGGGGGAGAAGCCGTAAGGCCTCTTCATAGCGGCCATTGGCAAAGGCCACTTTCCCCACCGTCAGGGAATCCAACCCCTTGAGATCGGAGACCAGACGATCGGCATAGGGCGAGGACGGATAAGTCTGGACCAGGGCGCGGAAAAGGGAATCTGCACGGAGGGAATCCATCGGTTGCCAGGCGTGGGCGGCGATCCACAGGTACGCGGCCGTTGCGGACTGAAATCCGTAGGGGCGCGCGCGTTCGAGAAGGGCAAGAACGGTCTGAGGATCGGCAGTAGGGAGGAAGGCCAGAAAGTAGTCTCGGACGACCTTCTCGACCGCCACCGGGGGCGGATCCGTGTCCAAGAGTTTTGTCAAATAAAACCGGGCACTGTCCTCCCGACCCAATCCGATCTCTTTTTCCAGCCGTAAAGCCAGGAGCCACGGGCGATAAGCGGGAAATGATTGATAGAGCCATCGCCACCATGCAAAGTAAAGGGAGTCCGAGACGGGACGGTCATGCAGACGCGCAAAGTATTCAAGATACCGGATGGAGGGTTGTTCGGCATTTTGGGCGCTGACCGTTTGGCTCAGGAGCGTCGCGCTCAGGAAGAGGCCAACCACCGTGCAATCTCCTGCAGATCAGACCGGAGCGTTGGCCAGCGGATCCGGAGTTCGAGGACGACGCGGTCCGGGAGAATCTTTTGGCGGAGGTTGGGCAGCGCGGGAGGAACGCGCTCTGTGGTCGAGGTTCGGGGGAAGGCAAAGAGGAGTCGGTCTCCTTTGGCCCGGAGGTAAGCAAAGGGCATGTACAGCCAGGTGTGGCGAGGAAGCAGGAGCAAGGTGACCAGGAACTCCGGGATCGGGGCGGACCGTCGATAAAGGGCCTTGAAACCGAGGACGCCGCCAAGCCACGTGTACTCGACATCCTGGGGGGTGAAGATCTCCTCCAAGGTGACCATGGCCTGTCGGGCCAGCCGGAGGTTCTTCGGTTGCCCCCAGAGGAACCCTACAAACAGGATCAGGGTGAGGGCCAACAGGACCCAAAACAGCATAGAGCGAATATAAGCGTAGTCAAGAGGAAGTTCAAGCGAGGAACATGAGGTGAGGTTCCGTCCAGGCCTAAGAGGGGAAAACCGTTCAAGGAGATCAAAACAGAAGGGGCGACTCGCCTGGCGAGCCGCCCCCTCAAAGCCCCCACAGATTCAAATCATGGATGGTTCAAGAGGTTGCTCATCTGGGTTGCAGTCAGGGGGGTTCCGAAGAGCATTTGCCAACGGTCGGTCCCGTTCTTCAGGAAGTCCCACTGCGCGGTTTCCGGATTGTCGCAGCCGGAAACACATTGGACAAAGGCAAACTGGAGAGCGTTCTGGTAATCGGGAGGAACCGGGATGATACCCCCCAGATTATAGAGACTCGCGGAATCCGGATCCCACCAGGTTACGTTGATTGTGCCATTGGCGCGGTACTGTTCCACAGCCTCCGAATGGTGGCAGTCGTCACAGGTGCGGCCCTGGCGCGTCACCGTATGGCCTGTGTAGGGTGCAATGGCAATGAAGGATTGTCCGTTGTAAGTGATCGCCATGATGTTGGCGGCGTGTACTTTGCCTCGGTAGTTCACCAGGAAGACCCAGTTTTTGATCGCCTTGTGGGCGATCTTGACACCTGACTGGAGTTCGGATTCGAAGTGACAGTTGTAGCACGTGACCACACCTTGATCGTGGCAGGCGGTACAATCGATTTCATCCAGGTGCATGTTGTGTTCTGGGTTCGAAGGGAGCGCATCCACAGGATGACATTGTTCACATCGGACATCCATAGCCCCTTCCTCGAGAAACGAGGTATAGGCGTGGCCGTCGCCGTGGGCCTCCCGGGGCGTATGGCAGTCCGCACAGTCTTGGTTGTTTTGGTCGAAGTGAACATCTGACAGGAGCATTTGCTCTTTCTTTTGGCGGCCATGGCATGCCAGGCATTTGTCCATGGCCGGGTGATCGCCCGGTTGTTCATGGCATTGATCGCAGGTCTCGGTGTGGCAATTCTTGCAAGAGAGATCCTCGTACGGAACCTGCGTCAGCGCATAAAAGCCGGTGGGACTGGCATCCTGATACCAGTACTGCATTCCATAGGAGGTCCCGTGTAAGGAGGAGGGCAACGTCTCCTCCGGAGACGGCCCTTCTCCTCCCGACTTTTGACACGACCAGACCGCGAGGAGGGTCAAGGTAAGCCCGACCGCACCCCCAACCCTCAGGACACGTTTGACCCACTGCATATGAAGCCTCCCGTTTGATAGGGTAAAATCATTCAAATTATTTCATTCATTTTTGAATTTTTCAAGTTTTCAATTTTGGAGCGATTTTCTATATTTCCGAAAGTCGAGACAATGACTCTGATTCGGAGACTAAATCAGGTCAGTTGAGAAGCGGGGGGACGAAATGGGGCCAAAAATTCGGGGTGTTTAAGACATGGGGAGTGTGGTCGGCGTTCGGGAGGCGGGAACGCCGACGGCTTGAAGGTCTTCAACCCCCGTCACTCGAACGGATACGACAGTTCCGATAGGGAGATCCCGGCCTGTCATCTTGACTCGGAGATAGTTCTCAGAGGTGCCAAGGTATTGGCCGGGCCCGATTTCGCGCTCGACCAGAACCCGGAGGGTTCGACCGATGTGGCGACGAAGGAAGGCTCGTTTTTTCTCCTCAACGATGGAAAGCAGGGTTCGGACCCGGGCTTTCCGGACCTGGGCCGGGACCGGATCGGGCAAGGTGGCCGCCTCGGTCCCCTCCCGAGGGGAGAACTCAAAAATGTGGGCATAGGTGAACGGGAGCCGCTGAAGGATCTCAACCGTTTGTTGGAAGTCTTCCTCCGTCTCGCCAGGGAAACCCACAATGAGGTCGGTTCCGATTCCCGCATGGGGGAGCCTCTCGTGGATCGCCATCACCAGGCGTTCGTAAAATTCCAGGGTGTAGGGCCGTTTCATGACCCGCAGGATTCGAGGAGAGCCGGACTGTAAGGGCAAATGGAAGTGGGGGAGTAAACGGGGTTCGGAGGCCCAAAAGTCGAGGAGTTCTGCATCCAGGTAGTGTGGAAGCATCGAGGAGACCCGGATCGTCAACCTGGGAGAGAGTCCCAAAATCGCCTCAAAAAGCGAACGAAGGGAAAATCCGAGGTCTCGTCCCCATCCCCCAACTTGTGTTCCGGTGATGACAATCTCCTGGAACCCTGCATCCACTAAGTCTTGAGCCTCCCGGAGGATTTCCTTGAGAGGCTTAGACACCGCGGGGCCTCGAACTTTGGGAACGATACAGTATGTGCACTGGAAACTGCACCCGTCTTGGATTCGGAGCACCGCTCGGGTGCGACGTTGCTGAAAAACCGGGGCGGGTCGATCTGCCTTGAGGTACGCGCGGACCTCCCGGACGGTACCCTGGAAATCCACGGGCAAGGAACGATGGAGGGGTACCATACACCCGGTCAGGATGACCTGGGCCCCGGGTTTCCCCTCCCGTCGTGCCCGCGATACCAATTTCCGAACGTCCCGTTCGGCTTTGTGGGTCACCACGCAGGAGTTGATGATGACATAGTCCGCATCGGCCAGGGACTCCGTTTCCTGGTAGCCCGAACCCAGCAAATACCGTCGCAACCACTCGGAGTCATATTGGTTCGAGCGGCACCCAAGGGTCAAGATGTGGACACGTCTTGCCGTTTTCATGCTCATGTGTCGGGTTCACACCTCCGGCTTTTAAGTTTAATGGATGAAGTTGGGCTTGTTTTTTGTGGTGTCGTCAATCATAATCCGGCAAACGGAGGTTCAGTGATGGCACTTATATGGGTATGGGTCTTGAGTGCTGTCTTTGGGGCAGATTCCCTGGTCCATGAGGTGCAAACCGGGGCCGGTGGCCTTCGGATCGAACGATATCAAACCCCCGGACAACCTGGGTCTCATCTCCTTCAGGAATCTCCACGACTCCCCTCCCATCTCTTAGCCCAGACCCTCTGGGTGGACCGCAACCACCAATTTGCGATTGTGTATTCCCTGGGGTTGGATGCAGACGGTTCCGATCTGGTGGCCGGTTGGGGCCTCAATAACAACCGGGTATCCCATTACTTTACCGCAGGCGATGGCACACCGGATTGGAATTATCCAAAAGAAAACGAGATCTATTGGGCCGCCGATATCATGGTCTCTATGGCTCGTACCGCGCCGTATCTGGGGGTGACCTTCCCGGGAGAGCCTGTGGATTTGCTGAGCACCGGTGCTCCCACCCCGGTTGTCTCTGTGGACCCTGACCCGGGGTATGTGGCCTGGCGTCCAGCGATTTCCCGGGATGGCTCTTTGTGGGCCTTTGTGGAAGGCTCGGGCAATGCATTCCGGGTGGTGGTCTATGATGTGTCCACGCCGACCCAGCCCCAGTGGCTCTGGTCTGCGGATCTCCCCGGTGATGACGGAGGTATCTATGGCCTCCAATTTTCGCCAGACGCCGCCGTCCTCGTGGTGACCCAATACTCCAAAATCCGGATCTTTGACGCCCAGACGGGGAATCTCCGGGGTCAACTCCCTAATTCGAGCCAGACCGAAACCAAAGCATCCAATAACGGCGAGTACATTGTCTTTGGCAACTTTTCCGGCCTCGTCCAGGTCTATCACTGGGACGGAGCCCAGTACTCCCTGGCGTATTACTATTCCATCGGAAGCAATGTGTGGGTGACCGCCGTGGACGTTACGCCTGACGGACAAACCATCCTGGCAGGCACGTTCCGTTATAGCCCCTCTTACAGCGGTTCCGTGTATTACCTCCGGATGCCCTCTGCTCCGCCTCCGACCTCTCTGGATTTGCGATGGACCTACAGCAACTATGGCGATTATGTGGCCGATGTGGAGGTGAGTGATGACGGACGGGTCCTGATCGCCGGTTCCTGGGGAACCTATGGGGGAACCTACGGCGACGTCGTCACCATCCTGGACTCCACAGGCGGGGTGGTCCATGCGGTCTTAGACGACATTGACGAGCCGGGGTCCTGTTTTGTGGTGGATATCTCGCCAGACGGTCGGTTTGCGACCGCCGGAGGGAAAGCGGTCCATGCCCGTGAGTTTGGGAACGGCGGGTTCGTCTACGCCTTCCGAATTATTGATCCGTATAGTATGGATGTCGCGGTAAGTGAGATCCAGGGCCCCCAATTCGACCTGGAGGTCGGCCAATCCACAGCGATCGCCGCCACCTTGACCAACATAGGCACCGCGGCCACACCGTCGTTTCCAGCAATTGCCTGGATTACGGCATTGGGTTCCGACAGCCTTCTCTTTGGGCCTGAGACGGTTTGGGTCAACGCCCTCGATCCCGGGGCTTCGTTTCTGGCATCCTTCGGGGCCTGGACCCCGGAAGCCTATGGGATCTATCAGACCCACTTTGCCGCCCTCTTAGACAACGACGCAGATACCTCCAACAACACCGCTCAACGTCTTTCCATCTGTTACCACGATGTCTCGACGCTCTCGATCCTTTATCCCTTCCCGGAAATCACGCTGGGGTACGCCTCGGTCCCCCGCGCCCTTGTGAAGAACCATGGCTCTTATGTCGAGAATTTCCAGGCCTTTTGTGAGATTTACGATCCATCCGGCAGCCTGGTGTACCAGAGCCAGACCCCGGTGTTCCTCCTCCCCCACCAGTCTCAAGAGGTGATCTTCCCACAGAGTTGGGCCCCTACAGATTCCGGCTCATACACCGTAAAGGTGTGGGTGGAGACGGTAGACGATTTCCGTCCCGAGAACGATACATTGCCCATCGAGGTCTTGGGGACCCCGGAACTCCTTTACGATGACGGCACCGCTGAGGCGTTCTACATCGTCTCCAGTACCTGGGAGGGGAACCGGTTTGCCGTCCGGTTTCTCCCCAACATCCTTGGCCCTTACACGGGGATCCGCATTCGTACCTATGTGAACGCTTCGGATCCCATCCTTGTGAGTCTCTATCCGGACCGCCTGGGGCTCCCGGACACCGCCCATCCTTTCCTTTCGGTAGACACCCTCTTTGCCCCTGAAGCCCCGGGTTGGGCCGAGGCCGTTTGGGCCACCACGGTTCCAGAAGCCGAGACCCTATGGGTGGTGTTGATGTGGCTCCCTTATAGCCCTTCCAGTCCCGGGATCGGCGCCGATCGCAATGACCCCATTGATCTCCAAAGTTACTGGTTTTCCTACAGCCAGTCCTGGAACCAGTGGACGATGCATGATTGGATGGTGCGGCTCTACCTGAATTATGTGGTCGGGGTCGAGGAATCCGAGCACGGCCCTCCGCTCACATTTATGATCTCGGCCCCCTATCCCAACCCGACGCCTTCTGGCATCCATTTCAATGTGGAGATCCCGCGAAAAATCCCGGTCAAGATTAGGCTGTACGACCCTGCGGGCCGAAAGATCTGGTCAAAGGATCTGGGCATCCTCCCCGCTGGGAGCCATCCGGTGACCCTCCACCCGCCGGTTCGGAATGGACTCTACTTCCTGAAGGTTTCCATGGGGCCGCATGAACGGACGTTTAAGATCATATTGAGGAGACCTGGAGGCGCTCAAGAGGGGAAGTAAATCCCACCGTTGATATCGAGGATCGCACCGTTGATGGATCCGGATGCCGGGGAGGCAAGGAAGGCGACGGCCCGCGCAATTTCTTCCGGCATCGCGATCTTCCGGACCGGAATTCGCGAAAGGATCGCTTCCCGTTTCTCTTCGATGGCCTGGCGGGTCATGTCCGTCAGGGTGTAGCCGGGCACGATGGTATTGACCGTGATGCCATAGGGGCCGAGGATCAAGGCCAAAGACTTCGCGAGTCCCAGGAGGCCTGCTTTGGCCGCCGCGTAATGCGGCCCATGAGGACTCCCGGACCGGGCACGCAGAGAGGAAATGAAGATCAACCGGCCAAACTTCCGGTCCTTCATTGGAGGGGCCAGCCCCTGCGCAATAAAAAAGGCATGGCTGAGATTGACCGCTAAGGAGCGGTTCCACTCTTCGGGCGAGAGGCGTTCAAAATCCACATGGCTGGAATAGCCCGCGTTCGCTACGAAAATATCGACATGGTCAAAGGCTTCCAGGGCCTGTTGAACGACATGCTGACAGCCTTCGACGGTGCCGAGGTCTGCCTGGACAATGAAGGTCCGTCTTTGATAGCGAGACCGGATCAAGGAAGCGACTTCTTCCGCGGCTTCCTGTGCCTGGTGATAGTGGAGGATGACGTCGGCTCCCTGCCGGGCGAGTTCCAGTGCTGTGGCGCGTCCAATCCCCCGCGAACTGCCGGTGACAAGAGCGACCAGGCCTTCCAGTTCATGGGTTTCAGACATCCAGTACCTCCCGATTTAGGATAAAAAGGTCGGGTGTGAAGGCCCTATAAGCCGAGTTCTGTTTCCTGGGCAGGTTACCCCACCCAGGACGGTGGTCATCTCTCTTGGTCCTGCCTTTCGGCAGGACTCTGAGCGGCCTACCCGGGGGAGTACGGCCGGGCCAGCCACCCCCTGTTTGGCCTTGCTCCGGGTGGGGGTTGCCAGCGTCCAGGGTTACCCCTGGACCTGGTGGGCTCTTACCCCACCGTTTCACCCTTGCCTGATCCCCGACCGGAGTCGGGGCCATCGGCGGTCTGGTTTCTGTGGCCCTATCCGTGCCTGGAGCCTCTCGGCTCCAGACCCCCCGTGTTACGGGGCACCCTGCCCTCTGGAGCTCGGACTTTCCTCCCTCTCCGAATTGTTCGGAGAAGGCGACCACCCGGACCTCCACACCCGACGTAACATAATGTAACCGATTTCCCGCTTTTGTCAAGGGGAAACCTGTACAATTTTGGGAAATGGAGGTGGATTATGCCTGGGCGGAAGTTTCATCGGTTTTTCCATCTTCTGATACTTCTCAGTGCCCTAGGGGTAAGTGCGCTGGCTCAACCAGATTCCCTTGCCCCGCGTCCCTTTGTGGCGATCATCAGCTGGGATGGTGCCAAGGCCCGCGTGGTGAAACACATGACAGAACAGGGCACCCTCCCGACCCTTAGCCGTCTTTTGCCCAACGGAGCCTATACCTTTCAGGCACACACCATTGTTCCAAGCAAGACCTTGCCATCGCATACCTCTATGTTGACCGGTGTTTCTCCTTCTGTGCATGGCATCCTCTGGAACCGTTACGAGCCTGAAAAAGGGCCGGTAAAAGTCCCCACGGTCTTCGAACTTGCCAAACAACATGGCTACCGAACTGCTATGATCTTTGCCAAATCGAAGTTCCAGCACCTGGTCCGCCCCGGAACGGTTGATACCGCGGTCTATGTCCGAGGCAATGCGTTGGAGGTGATGAAAACGGCGATCCAGGTCCTGCGGGTCCGAAGGCCTCATCTGGTGTTTATCCATTTGCCGGATCCCGACCGGACAGGCCATCAATACGGCTGGGGCAATGATCAAAAGGGGATTCCGCCTTCTAAGGAATACTTAAAGGCCTTGCAGCGGTGTGATCAGGCCCTTGGGTTTTTGGTGGACAGCCTGAAAGCTTGGGGATGGTGGGACGATGCGGTTTTGATCATCACGGCCGATCATGGGGGGTATGACCGAACTCATGGGAGTGCGGATCCCGAGGATGTAGAAATTCCGTGGATTGCGGTTGGAGGCCGGGTCCCTTCCAAGGGAGCCCTACGGGCAACAGTCAAGACCATGGACACCGCAGCCACGGCGCTCAAGGCCTTGGGCGTCCCGATCCCTAAAAGTTGGGAAGGCCGACCAAGCCTTTCATTTCCGCCAGTTCGGGAGCCAGCAAAAGCCGCTCCCTGAGGGTGTCGGATTCGTTGCACGGTCCGAGCCCATCCACTAACATAAACGCTGTATGGCGCCTCGGCTTTCCATTGTTTTCGTCAATTTTAATTCCCACACGCTCCTCTTTCGAGCTATTCAAAGTCTCGAAACCCATCTCCAGGGGATCCCTTATGAAGTGATCGTCGTGGACAATGGCTCCAAGGATCTGGCCCCTTTGTCCATCCTTGCCACACGTCCCGGCGTCCAGGTATTGGCACTGGGTGAGAACCGGGGGTATGCCCACGCATTGAATCAAGGATTTCAAAGAGCCCGAGGGGATTACCTGATTGCCGCCAACCCGGACATCGAATTGATGGATCGTTCCTTAGAACGGTTGATTGCCTATATGGATGAGCATCCGGATGTTGGCGCAGCCGTGCCTCAATACCTTTATCCAGATCTCCGGACACAGCCATCGAGCCGACGGTTTCCTCGTTTGAAGTACCTCCTCTTTGGCCGCACCGGTCCCCTGGCTCGAGCGTGGCGGGGAAACCCGATTACTCGGGAGTACCTCCGTGGATATCACGGGGACGCTCGTTCGCCAGATGGCCCGGTGGACATCGAGGGTGCGGCTGCGGCGTTCTTGGTGATCCGAAGGCAGGCCCTCCAGGAAGTGGGCCCCTTCGACGAGCGGTTCTTCTTGTTTGCTGAGGATCTGGATTTCTGTTACCGATTGTGGCGCCATGGCTGGCGGGTCATCCTCTTCCCTGAGGCACAAATCATTCACATCCATGGCGCAGTGAGGAAACACCCTCGGTATGCCTACCGAAGCCACTACCACCGCATGAAGGGGATCTGGATGTTCCTTCAAAAACATCGCCTGGCCCCAAAAGTCCTGAGGCCGTTTCTTTCTCTGGGTCTGGCGTTGGTGCTGGGTTTTGAAGGGTTTTTGGTCGCCTGGTCTGTGGGGGAGTTAGACTGATGCGCCGATGGATCCGGAAACTTGGCGTTCCCCTGCTATTGCTCCTCAGTGACCTGGTGGCGATTATTCTGGCCTTCTTGATCGCCTTCTGGCTGCGGGCCACATGGATCCCCCAATGGTTCCATGTCCTGCCCGAAGTCCTCCCGGTCAAAGCCATTCTCAACTACTGGTTTTTAATCCTGATCTGGCCATTGGTGTTTGCTTATGAGGGACTGTACACCCGGAAACTGCCCTCCGAGGTCGAACTTCTACAGATCTGGAAGGGAACCCTCATCGCGGGCTTGTTAGCCTTCGCAGCGCTCTTCTATGTCAGGGGGTATGCGGTTTCACGACTCATTTTGCTCTTGAGCCTTTTGGGCATCGCGATTCTGGTCCCCCTCTGCCGGTCTCTCACAAAACGGATCTTGACGACATTGGGCCTTTGGGCGACCCGCGCACTCCTGGTCGGGCAGGATGACCTCTCCCAAAGTCTCCAGAGTTATCTCAGCCATCACCCAGAAATGGGGTATCGGATTGTAGGAGTCATGGAGCCTCCGGAGGAGGCTACCTCTCTGGAAAAGTTCTTGCAAGAACTGGATCAACGGGTCCAGGCCGTCCGGCCTGGAGCGATCTTCCTCTCTGGAAAGCAGTTGCCGACCCGGATCCTCCAGGAACTCATGGAGCGCTATGTGGGTCGGGTCGAAGAGATCTTATATCTCCCTGACTTAGAAGGTCTCCGGATTGCCAACATGGACATCGAACATCTCGGAACCGGGGTTGTTATGAAACTCAAAGGTCCCCTTCTGACGCGACCAAACCTGATCCTCAAACGGGTTTTTGATGTAGTCGCCTCGATCCTGCTTTTGATCCTTGCCCTCCCGATCTGGCTCGCCATAGCCCTCGCCATAAAGTGGGATTCTCCAGGGCCGGTTCTGTTCGTTCAGCGACGTGTCGGGTACAAGGGCCGGACATTCCCGTGTTACAAATTCCGGACCATGTATGTGGATGCGGAGGACCGCCTTCAGGCGGTGTTAAAGGCCGATCCTGAGGCAAGAAAACAGTGGGAAGAGCATCGGAAACTCCCTCGTGATCCTCGGGTCACCCGGGTGGGGCGGTTCCTCCGGAGATTCAGTCTGGATGAGTTGCCTCAGTTGCTCAATGTCCTCAAGGGGGATATGAGTCTGGTCGGACCTCGACCCTACCTGGAAGAGGAGTTACCGGACCTGGCCCGGGATGTTCAGATCATCACGTCGGTCAAACCCGGACTCACAGGGCTCTGGCAAGTGTCCGGTCGATCCGATTTGACGTTCCGTGAGCGAGCGATCTTGGACGAATACTATGTACGCAATTGGTCCCTTTGGCTGGACCTTGTGATCCTCATCAAGACCCTGAGTGTGATCTTAAAAGGCGACGGCGCATACTGAAACGCGCGGGAGTTCCATCCTTCGAAAAATGAGTCTAACCCTTTCTCCCGCATCCCAACGGATTTGACATTTCAAGACGAGAAAAGGACCCCGCAGAGGAGGGGGGTTATTCTTTCTCTTCCAGGACTTTCCTGACGGTTTCTAACAAGAAGGTGGCTGTGTAGGGCTTCGAGACAAAGTAAAAGCCTTCCTTCTCCATGCGGTCCAAAGAGATCCGATCATCGGTATACCCGCTTGCCAGGATAATCTTCAAGTTCGGGTTCTGGGTTCGCAACTGTTCGGCGAGCTCATATCCGGTGCCATCTGGAAGGATAACATCCGAGAAGAGTACCTGGATCTTTCCCCCGACATTTTGGAATACTTTCACGGCTTCTCCGGCGGTGGAGGCTTGCAACACACGGTATCCATTCTCGCTCAGGACCTTTACGGCCAGGTCCCGGACTTGAGGTTCGTCTTCCACGACCAAGACCCATTCCCCTGTTCCCTGGAGGGGCCTCTGGGCCTTTCGTTGTCTTTTGGCGGAGGATTTCTTGGGTTTCCGGACTTCTCGGGGCAGGTATACCCAGAAGGTGGTTCCTTCTCCGGGCCGGCTGGAAACCCGGATCCAGCCCCCATGTTGTTTGACGATCCCATAGACCACGGAGAGTCCGAGTCCCGTCCCTTCCCCGGGCTTTTTCGTTGTGAAGAACGGCTCAAAGATCCGAGCCAGGGTTTCATCATCCATCCCGACGCCTGTGTCCTGAACCCAAATTTTGCCATAGGGGCCCGGCCGAATCTCATTTTCTCCTGTGAGGTCTTCTTCGTTCACGGTCACAGGCTCAAGGCCAATGGTTAGATGACCTCCCTTTGGCATCGCATCCCGTGCATTGATAACCAGGTTCATCACAACTTGCTGGAGTTGTGCACGATCCGCCTTACACCAGATCGGTTCCTTGGCGTACACGGTTTTGAGGCGGATATCTTCCCCAATCACGCGTTTCACGATCTGAATCACTTCTTTCAAGAAACTATTGAGTTCGACATCTTCCATGCGAGAAGGCTGTCGGCGGGTGAACGCCAGGAGTTGGCGCGTTAAGGATGCCGCCTGCTGTGCCGCGTCTTTGATCACACGAATGGCTTGGGAGCCCGTAGGATCCTGACCGAGGGTCTTTTCTAGGATTTCCGCATAGCCGAGAATGGGAACCAAAAGGTTATTGAAGTCATGAACGATGCCGCTCACCACGCGCCCGATCGCTTCCATTTTCTGTGATTGAAGGAGTTGCTCCTGGAGTTCTTTCTGCCGAGTGATATCTTCCACCATTCCTTCATAGTAGAGGACATTTCCTTCTGGATCACGGACCACGCGGGTGTTTTCGGAAAGCCACACGATCTTCCCATCTTTACGTCGTGCCGCATACACGAAGTTTTCGACGATCCCCTTTTCCTGGATTTCTTTCTGGAAGCGATCGCGGTCTTTGGGATCAACGTAAATCTGGGCCTGAATATCTTGGACACTTTCCATCAAGTCTTCCGGTGAGTCATAGCCTAAGATTCGGGCTAAGGCGGGATTGACCATCAGAAAACGGCCATCGGGCGTACTCTGATAGATCCCTTCTACGGCATTTTCGAAGATGCTCTGGAATCGGCGCTCTGCCTCTCGGATCCGTTCTTCCAGAATCTTCCGCTCTGTAATATTCCGTTGGGTCCCCCATACTTCCACCAAATACCCATCTTCAATGATCCCGACCGCGTTATTGAGGAAGTAAACCGTGCGTCCATCTTTGTCGACCTCTTTGGTTTCGACGTCCAGGACCCGGTAGCCATTTTCGATAAAAAACCGCAGTGCCTCGATATTCTCCGGGACATCCGGACTTCCATGGAGCGTCACGAAAGGTTGGCCGATGATCTCCTCTGCACTCCTGTACCCATACATTTTCGCGAAAATATCATTACATTCGGCGACATACATGTGCTCATACATCATTTGGATCTGCTTCTCTATGGGAAGGTCTGTGGGGATGGGGACCCGGCTGGCCATCCGGTAAAACCCTTCTCCGGTTTGTTCCACGAAATACCGATAGCGACGCTCGCTCTTTTCCAAGGACGCGAGGAGTTCTTTCTCTTGTGTAATGTCTCGTGCTACATGGACGATGGTTTGTACCCGGTCTTCTTCGTCTAAAACAGGATAGCAGGAGATCCGAAGGTGTCTTTGGAGGGTGGGCTCATAAAGTTCTAATGTATCGGGGTTTTTAGATTTTGAAGCACGAACGAGTGGGCAGTCCTCTAAGAAATGGTTTTTTTTATGGAAGACCTCAAAGCACTTTTTGCCGATGATGTCCCTGAGAGAACGCCCCAGAAGCTTAGAAAGAGCAACGTTGGCACGAATGATGGTGCCATCTGGACGGTGGATAGAGATCCCTTCGCCAATGGCCTCGAAGGTTTGCGTCCACTCATTCAAAGCATCACGCAGTCGGTCTTCCATGCGTTTTTGCTTGGTAATGTCTACGAAAAAGACTTGAATTGCCGGTCGGTCACGATACTCAATCGCTTGGGCCGTATATAACAGCCAAAGGGTTGAACCGTTTTTGTGTCGAACTCGGATTTCCCCGCGGACCATGGACTTCTGTTTTGTGATGAGTGCCTGGTATTCCTCAACAAATCGAGCCCGGTCCTCCGGTTCAATCAGCGTGATCCCTTGGTCTTTGCTCATCACGAGGAGTTCTTCAGGGTCGTATCCCAGGATCCGAGCAGTGGCCGGATTCACATAGACAAACTGCTGGTCTTGTAGGATTGCGATCCCCTGGATGGACTGTTCAACCAGAGACTGGTAGGCGTCTTCGATGGCTTCGCGTTCCCGTTCCACCGTGAAGGTGTAGAGGACATGTCCCAGGTTTTCCGCAAGGCCATTCAAAACTTCGGTCTCTGCCGGGAGAAATTCCGACTCCTGGGACAAAACGGTCAGGATTCCCAGCAGTTGGCTTCTGTGGAGGATAGGGAAGGCGGCAATTGAACGATACCCTTGCTCCTTAAGTCCTTTTGCCCACCCTTGGGTATAGACAAGAGCGTCAAGATCGGAGTCGGAAAGAATCGAAGGGGACCACGTCCGATATACCTCAGACCATGGCGCGGGGTCCTCAGGGTCTGTGGTGATTTTGATTGGGGGAGAAAATTCGAATCCCGCCCATCGTCCAGAACGTCCAGGTTCCTGAACCCAGATACCCATCGTGAGATATTGGGCGGTCCTGGAGAGGGTAAGACAGACTTTCTCTAACAGGGAATCTAACGATTGTTCTTCTTCAATGACCCGATCTACGTTCCGAATGGCACGGAATAATAACTCCATCCGTTGGAGTTGGCGAAGGAGTTGAGCATGGGAGAGGACCAGGTGCATCATGTGTTCCAGTTGAGGCCGTGTGACAGGATGGACCAAACAGGCCCAGGCTCCCCGGAGATGAACTTTCCGCAAATGCTGAACCGTTTGTTCATCCACAACCAGGAGCAGAGGGGCCTGCAGACGATCTTGGACATCCCGGACCGCAGTTTTCACATCCTGTGGGGTTTGTCTTGAGAAATCTAAGATGACCAGGTCGACTTCATCTTGCGGCAGGTTTTGTACTTGGTCTAAAGGAACAACCTGCACGTCAGGAATCTTGAGGGCTCGCAAATGTTTGGCCAACTCGGATTCCTGGGGCGGGTCCGCTGTCCCTAAGAGCACTCTTTCGATCTTCATGAAGCCACCTCCTCCACTGCCGTTTGAAACACCCGTAAAAATTGATGCACCCTTCTCTGTGCAGTCATAGATAGCCCAATTGTAACGAACGGAAGGACTGAATACAACATGAGCCCCAGTAACTTGTGAAACCTGTACAAGACATCGCAACAGGTTCGGTGAGGTTTATAATAGCCTTTAGAAGAAAGCACCAGGAAAGGAGGTGCCTCGATGGATCGAAAGAACCTTCAAGAGCGGTTACAGGCTTGGCGGCAGGAGCGTGCGGCATTCAAAGATCAAAAGCCTGTGTACCGCACCATTTCAGGACTGGAAATCAAAGACCTCTATACCCCTTTGGACGTGGAGGGGCTGGATTACTTAGAAGACTTGGGATTCCCCGGACAGTATCCATACACCCGGGGGGTTTATCCCAACATGTACCGTGGGAAGATCTGGACCATCCGCCAGTTCGCAGGCTATGGTCGGGCGTCCGATACGAACCGGCGCTTCAAATTCCTTCTGGAAAAGGGTCAAACAGGGCTCTCGACCGCTTTTGATATGCCCACCCTCATGGGATACGATTCCGACCATCCGATGGCGGAGGGCGAAGTCGGACGGGAAGGGGTTGCAGTGGATACCTTAGCCGACTTCGAGATTCTCTTTGATGGCATCCCTTTGGACCAGGTATCCACCTCTTTTACGATCAACGCACCGGCGGCCATCATCTACGCCATGTATATCGCGGTCGGGGAAAAACAGGGGGTCCCGAGTCACAAACTCCGGGGGACCATCCAGAACGATATCCTGAAGGAATACCACGCACAGAATGAGTGGATCTTTCCCCCGAAGCCCTCCATCAAGATCATTACCGATATCTTTGCGTTTGCGAAAGACCACACTCCGAAGTTCAACACCATTTCGATTTCGGGGTATCATATCCGTGAGGCCGGGTCTACGGCGGTTCAAGAACTTGCCTTCACATTGGCCGATGGTTTTGCGTATGTCGAGGCGGGCATCCGGGCGGGTCTGGACGTGGATGACTTTGCGCCCCGTCTTTCCTTCTTTTTCAACTCCCACCTGGACTTCTTTGAGGAGATCGCGAAATTCCGTGCGGCCCGGCGCATCTGGGCCCGGGAAATGAAGAACCGGTATAAAGCCAAAAACCCCGCCTCCTGGCGGCTCCGGTTCCATACCCAGACCGCAGGTTGCTCCCTCACCGCTCAGCAGCCCGAAGTGAACCACTTCCGGACCGCTTTTGAGGCGTTGGCCGCTGTCCTCGGTGGAACGCAGTCGCTGCATACCAACTCCTTTGACGAGGCACTCCAACTTCCCTCCGAAAAGGCCGTCACGCTGGCGGTCCGAACCCAACAGGTCATTGCCCACGAGATCGGTGTGATCAATACGATCGATCCCCTCGCCGGGTCCTACTTCGTGGAGGCCCTAACCAACAAGATCGAAGAAGAAGCCTACCGGTACTTTGATCGGATCCTGGAAATGGGGAATGGGTCTTTCCTGGACGGGGTTTTGGAGGGCGTGGAGAAGGGGTTCTTTAAGCAGGAGATCGCCGATGCCGCCTATGAGTTTCAAAAACGCCTGGAAAGCGGCGACCTCATCCTCGTGGGCGTGAATCGGTATGTGGATCCTGAGGAGCACATTGAAGTACCACCGTTCCGTTTAGACCCCACGTTGGAGGAAGATCAGAAGAAATTCGTGCAGAAGATTCGAGAAACTCGTGACAACCTTGCGGTCCGAAACGCACTGGACCGCCTCCGTAAAGCGGCGGAAAGGAACGAAAACTTGATCCCTTATATCCTGGAAGCGGTTCGTCGATACGCCACCGAGGGGGAAATTGTCGAGACCCTCAAGGTGGTGTACGGTGTGTACCACGAACCGATTGTGGTGTGAAATCCCTTTAAAGAAAGGAGGGCTTTATGCGTCCAAAAATTAGTATCATCGGAGCCGGACATGTCGGGGCGGAAGCCGCCCTGGGTCTGGTCACCAAAGACGTCGGTGACATCGTGCTGGTGGATATCAAGGAGGGCATGCCTCAAGGCAAAGCCCTCGATATGTACGAGGCGATGCCCCTCCTGGGTTCTTCCGTTTCCGTCCAAGGTACGAACACCTACGATGAAATCGAAGGCTCAGACGTGGTCGTGATCACCGCAGGACTCCCAAGAAAGCCCGGCATGACCCGCGAGGACCTGCTCAAGACGAATTTCGAAATCGTCAAGGGCGTCTGCGAAGAAGTCAAAAAACGGGCCCCCAATGCCGTAGTTATTATCGTGACCAACCCCCTGGATGCGATGGTCTACACAGCCTACAAGGTTCTGGGGTTTGAGCGGACCCGGGTCATGGGAATGGCCGGAGCGCTGGACTCAACCCGATTTCGGGCGTTCCTGGCCATGGAACTCGGGGTTTCGCCTGCCGATGTGACCGCAATGGTCTTGGGAACCCATGGCGATCTTATGGTCCCCCTGCCTCGCTATGCCTCGGTGGCAGGCATCCCGATTACGGAACTCCTGCCTGAGGAGAAGATCCAGGCCATTGTGGATCGGACCCGGACCGCAGGGACCGAGATCGTGAAACTCTTGAAGACAGGAAGCGCCTATTATGCCCCTGGGCTGGCAACGGCGGCTATGGTGGAATCCATCGTTCGAGACTTGAACCGTGTGGTGCCAGCAAGCGTCCATCTGGAGGGCGAATACGGGATCCAGGATGTTTTTGTCGGGGTCCCCGTGGTCCTCGGACACGGGGGTGTCAAACGGATCCTCGAATTGCCCCTGAAAGAAGACGAACTGGCGAAGTTGCGGACCTCCGCTGACCACGTGAAGAAACTTCAGGAACAGGTGGATGCACTGCTCGGCTGAATGGGTTAGGACATTCAGAACCATGCGGGGGAGGACACCATCCTCCCCCGCTTTTACATCCTCTCGGTAGAAGATGTGGGTCTTTGGCCGGCGCCCCCTGGAGGAGGCCCTGAAAGCGAATCGTCCGATCGAAAATGTCTGGGTGGCAGAGGGTACCCGACTCCCTGCCGAGTGGATTCAAGTATTGCAAAAGCGGGGGATTCCGATCCAGCGGGTTCCCCGGAGACGACTGGACCATCTTGCAGGTGAGGCACGGCATGGGGGGATCGCCTTTCGTCTCTCGGCGATCTCCTTGGCTGATCCATGGGAGATCGCCCACAAGACCCTGGAACGGAAGGGGTATGCGGTTTTCTTGGACCGGGTGCAAGACCCACAGAACGTGGGGAATATTGTTCGGAGTGCGTATCTCTTAGGGGCGACCGGAGTCGTTGTGAGTGAACACAAGACGGCCCCACTTTCCGAGGCTATGGTCAGGGCTTCGGTCGGCGCGGCTTTCTATCTGCCGATCGCGAAGGTTACGAACCCGATTGCCTTCCTGACCCGGTTCCAAAAGGCGGGTGGCTACGTCGTCGCCATCGAAACCGGGGGCCAAATGATCACAGAGTTCACCCTACCGTTTCCCGTCTTCTTGGTGTTGGGCTCTGAAGATCTTGGGGTCCGCCGATCCATCCTGAAACACGCAGATGGGGTCGTGACCATTCCCATCCAGGGCCAGGTGAATTCTCTAAATGTGGCTTCGGCCGCCGCGATTGCGCTCTTCAAGGCACAAACGGATTGGAGGCAAGCCCATGAACAAGCCTGAGGTCCTCCACGGGATCCGACTCGTAGTCATGGACTTGGATGGCACCATCTTAGACCATGAAAAACGGATCCATCCTTCGGTTTTGAGGACCGTTCAACACCTCCAACGGATCGGCGTCGCCTACACAATCGCCACCGGACGAGGCTATGCCTCGGCGGCTGAATATGCGCGGTCCTTGGGTGTGAAGATCCCGCTCATCGCCCTGGATGGGACTTTGGTACGAGGGGAGGACCGCATTGTCTTCGAAATGCCCCTTTCCAGAACGGCCATTCAGGCGATCCAGGAGACTGTCACCTCAGTGGATGCACCGATGTTTGTGGTTTTTTACACGGCGGATGAGGCGTTGGTGCCTCTCTCCACACGGGAGGATATTGATCTTTCCCGGTGGGGTGCCCGGCCAGAGCCCGCGACGTGGACGGAACTCCTCCATGGCCGGCCTCTCCGCTGCTTTGTTGTGGCAGATCGGGAGGTTTTGGAAGAGATCCGCGAGAAGATCTTGGCCCAAACCTCGGATGTTGTGGCGTGGATTTACCCATCCGAAGTTTACGGCTATTATTATCTGGACATACGACCCGCTCAGGCCAATAAGGCCCTGGGGGTTCGCGTCCTTAGAGAGGCCCTGGGGATTCGAAAAGAGGAAGTAATGGTGGTCGGCGATTTTTACAACGACGTGGAGATGTTTCAAGAGGCGGGGTTCCGTGTGGCGGTGGCCAACGCGGTCCCCGAGTTAAAGGCGTTGGCAGATTATATTACCCAAAGGGATCATACGGAGGGTGGCGCCGCAGAGGCCCTCCAGTTGATCCTGGGGAGGCATCACGATGATCCTGTATCAAGGTAAAGTAAAAGATATCCTGGAAGGCCCCGAGCCTGGGACCGTCTTGGTTCGGTTCCGGGACGATGTGACCGCCGGGGACGGGAAAAAACGTGCCCGATTTGTCGGCAAAGGTCGAGTCTCCCGTGAAATCAGTGAGCATCTGTTCCAGTACTTAGAGCGCCAGGGAGTCCCCACCCACTATGTGGGACCCTATGATGTTACGTCGTTCGTGGCCAAAAAAGTCAACATCATTCCCCTCGAAGTGGTGGTTCGGAATGTGGCGACCGGGAGCCTGGTCCGGCGTTTAGGCATCCCGGAAGGCAAGGTCCTGGATCCCCCACTGATGGAGTTCTTCTATAAAAACGATGCACTCCATGACCCCTTAATTTGCCGCAACCACGTATTTCTGTTAGGGATTTGCGATGAAAGAACTTTAGACGCTGTGGAGGTGTTGGCGGAGAAAGCCAACCATCTCTTGAAGGGGTATTTTCAAGAACGCGGATTGCGGTTGATTGACATCAAATTTGAGTTTGGGCGGGATCCGGACGGGAGACTCGTCCTGGCGGACGAGTTAGGCCCGGACATTATGCGGGTTTGGACCCTTGATGGGCGAAGCCTTGACAAGGACGTCTTTCGTCAGGATAAAGGCAACTTAATGGAAGCCTATCACGAACTCCGCAACGCCGTCATTCGGCGGTAGCAACCAGGCCCAAAACGAGCAACATACGGGTGGACCGGTGGGTGCATCTCTGGATGACGTATGGCCCCTGGGGGTTAGGAATCTATTCCTTGGTGGGGCTCCTGATCTACATGCCAGTGGGGCCGGATGTCTTCCTCATGGCCCTTGCCCGCACAAGCCGTCGATTCCCTTGGACAGCGGTAGCGAGTGTCGTTTTGGCTTATCTGGTGGCCTTAGCCCTTGTCTATAGTCTTTCCCAGACGGTTCGGCGCTGGCTCCCGAAGTCTTTTCCGAAGGCAGAACAGTGGCTTCAGAAGTATGGGTTTTGGGCAACGTTGACCGCCGCCCTCACTCCTATCCCTCTCCGGGAATTCATTGCCGTTGCAGGCTATTTACGGATCTCTTGGGGGCGGACCTTCCTCGCTTTGTTCCTGGGCTTGACATTCCGTTTCACCGTTGAGTGCCTCCTGGCACTTCTCTGGTAACCCTTCCTGTGGCCTTTGAATGCGTTTTGGAGCCACAACCCCACAGGCTCGTGGATCTCTTCACCCCGCCCCATTTTGGCCTCCCCATAAGGGACCCGATATAATTTAGCCATGCCCGACTTTGTCCATCTCCATGTACACTCGGAATACAGCCTCCTGGACGGAGCCATCAAAATCCCGGATCTCATTCAGAAAGTTGCAGACTGGGGGCTCCCTGCGGTTGCCCTCACAGACCATGGCAATCTCTTCGGTGCCATCGAGTTTTATAGCGAGGCCCAAAAACACGGCATCAAACCGATCATCGGCATGGAAGCCTACCTGACCCCAGGCCGCATGACAGAAAAGCCGAAAACCGGCGCCCCTAACTACTACCACATCACCCTCCTTGCCGAATCCCTCCAGGGTTACAAAAACCTCATGTACCTTACGACCCAGTCCTACTTGAAAGGGTTTTACTACAAGCCACGGATCGACTTTGATCTCCTTCGAGAGCATTCTGAAGGTCTCATTGCCCTCTCCGGCTGCCTGAAGAGCCCCATCGCCTCCAAACTCCAGGAAGGCAACGACGAAGAGGCGATCCGAATGGCGCATGAACTGGTCGATATCTTCGGCAAGGACCGCTTTTACATTGAACTCATGGATCTGGGGGTCGACGAAAACCGTCGGATTAACCCAAAATTGATCCAACTTGCCCGCTCCCTGGACTTGAAGATAGTGGCCACCAATGATGTCCACTATCTCAACCCGGATGACCGCATTGTCCAAGATGTCCTCCTCTGTATCCAAACGGGAAAGAAACTCGCCGATGAAGACCGTTTGAAAATCGCGCACATGGACCTCTATCTCCGTCCACCCGAGGAAATGGCCGAGTTGTTCAAAGACTACCCCGAGGCCCTCAAGAATACCGTTGAGATTGCGGAACGTGTTCACCTCGACCTGGATTTAGGTACGCAGACGCTTCACCTGCCAAGATTTGATATCCCGGAGGGGTTTGAGGATGCCAATGCCTATTTGGCGTATCTGGCCCGGCAGGGCCTGGAACAGCGGGTCGGGTCCCCGCCTCCGGCCAAATACAAAGAACGATTGGAACATGAACTTCAGGTCATCAAAACCTTGGGGTTCTCTGGCTACTTTTTGATCATCTGGGATATCGTCCGTAAGGCCAAGGAGATGGGTATCCCGGTCGGACCGGGCCGGGGGTCTGCCGTCGGCTCTCTGGTTCTTTATAGCCTCGGGGTCACCCAACTGGACCCCCTGCAATATGGCTTGCTCTTTGAACGGTTTTTGAATCCGGAACGGGTGTCTCCGCCGGATGTCGACATTGACTTCTCGGACGTAGGACGGGATGACATCATCCAATATGTGCGCGAACGGTTTGGCGAGGACAACGTTTCCCAGATCATCACCTTTGGGAAAATGCTGTCCCGGTCGGTTGTCCGGGACGTCGGACGGGTTCTGGGCATCCCCTATGGAGAAGTTGATAAACTGGCGAAGATGATCCCTCAACGCTCGGACATGACCCTCCAAAAAGCCCTCGAAGAGGTTCCACAACTCCGAGAGAAGATGCAAGACCCGCGGTTCCAGCAATTGTTAGACATCGCCGTCAAGGTGGAGGGCCATGTACGGAATGTTTCAACCCACGCAGCTGGTGTAGTCATCGCTCCGGGAAAGATCTGGGAATACGTGCCCCTGTTCAAAAACACCGATGGGGAAGTCTCCACGCAGTATGACATGAAGGCCTTGGAAAAACTGGGCCTCTTGAAAGTGGACTTCTTGGGACTCCGGACGTTGACCATCCTGAAGTGGGCAGAAGAACTCGTCCAGAGGAAAGATCCGTCGTTTCGTTTTGAAGACGTCCCTTTAAACGACCGAGCAACCTTTGATCTGTTGTCTCGCGGGGACACGTGGGGCATTTTCCAGTTGGAATCGCAGGGGATGACGCAGGTGGTTCGGGGCGTTGCTCCGGATTCGATCGAGGAATTGATGGCGATTCTTGCGCTTTATCGGCCTGGTCCTTTGGAAAGTGGCGAAGTCGGCAAGTACATCCGTCGAAAACATGGCCAGGAGCCGGTCCAGTATCTATTGCCGGAGTTGGAGCCCATCTTGAAGGAGACCTATGGGGTCATCCTGTATCAGGAGCAAGTCATGCAGATTGCATCACAAATTGCCGGCTTTTCGATGAGCGAGGCCGACCAACTCCGCCGGGCGATGGGCAAAAAGAAACGTGAGGTCATGGAGCAACAGAAAAAGATCTTCGTGGAGCGTGCCGTCCAGCGCGGGGTCGACGAGGCCAAAGCACGGGAACTCATCGAGACCATTGAGCCTTTCGCACGCTATGGGTTTAATAAGTCTCATGCCGCGGGCTATGCCCTGATCTCTTACTGGACAGCCTACATGAAGACCCATTACTTGCCGGAGTTTGTCACTGCCAACCTTTCCGCAGAAATGATGGCCAACGATAGCCAGAAGAAGATCGGAGCCCTGATCAAGCAGGCCCGGCGCGCTGGACTTGAGGTCCTCCCTCCGGATATCAACCGAAGCTCCTTTCGGTTTGAACTCCTGGATACCGGCCAGATCCTTTACAGTCTGGGGGCCATTAAGAACGTGGGGAGAGCGGCGGTGGAGGCCATTTTGAAGGAGAGAAACGCACGGGGCCTCTTTAAATCCTTTGAAGACTTCCTCCGCCGGACCGCTTCTTCCAAAGTCAACAAAAAGGTCATCGAGAACTTAATCAAGGCTGGGGCCTTCGATACCTTAGAACCGAATCGGAAAAAACTCTTAATGATCCTGAAGGACCAAGGCTCCAACCGCCGGACGGCCAGAGACGCGCAAGCCCTGTTTGGAGGCTCTCTGTTTGGCGGTCCCGAGACCCCACACGAGGTTGAGCCAGAGGTCGAATACACCCTCAAAGACCGCTTAACGTATGAAAAAGAGGCTCTAGGCTTCTATTTGACCGGCCACCCGTTGGATGCGTATCGAGAGGTCATTGAGGCCCTTCCCTTGACCCGCTCCTCTGATTTGGAACATATCCTCGACGAGGAGGAGGTCTTGATGGTCGGGATCCTCCTGAAGGTCAACCGGCGGCGGTCTCGACGAGGCAATCCTTATCTCGATCTGAAGTTTGAGGATCTGGAAGACGACTTTGACGCCGTCTATTTCGGCCGGGAAGAGGATCTCAATGGAGGGAATCTGGTTCCGGAGAAGATCTATTTCATCGTGGGGCGATATGCTCGACCTGCGGACGGGGGAGCCGGGAAAATTCGCATTGAACACCTAATCCCCTTTGAGACGGGTCTCAAGCGTGCGGTGAAGGGGGTGATCTTAGAGGTATCCCTGGACCAATCCGATGAATTGGTTCAGCGGCTACCCGAACTCACTTTTGAGTTTCCGGGAACCACCCCCTTGATCTTTCGGATCCAGGGGGTCGGAAACTTCATTTCGAAAAACACCCGTGTCACCCCTCACGTGAAGTTTTTCCGTGAGTTGCGGAAATTGTTGGGGGAGAATCGGGTTCGGATGGTTCTGAACCGGTCTGCTTTTGTGCCAAGCACACAAGGAGGTTTTTAATGCGGTTTCAACTCTTTATCCCAGGGCCCACCGAGGTCCGAGAGGAAGTTTTACGCGCCCAGGCTCAGCCGATGATCGGCCATCGGATGCCCGAGTTTTCCGATCTCTTTCATCGGGTGACGGAAAAGATTCGGACTCTGTTCAAGACCGATGCCCATGTCCTTATCTTTACGTCCTCAGCCACCGGGGTAATGGAGGGCGCGGTTCGGAATGTGGTCCAACACAGGCTTTTATCCACCGTGAATGGTGCCTTCTCGGAGCGATGGGCCAAGATCGCAAAAGCCAACGGGAAGGCCGTGGATGTCCTGGAAGTCGCCTGGGGACAGGCCATCAAACCGGAGGCTTTGGCGGAAGCCTTGAAGCGCAAACCCTACGAAGCGGTCCTGATCACGCATAACGAGACTTCGACGGGCGTGATGAATCCTCTGAAAGACTTGGCCAAGGTGGTCCATGAGGTGTCCCCCGACACCCTCATCCTTGTGGATGCGGTGAGTTCCATGATAGGCGCACCGATCGAGTTCGATGCCTGGGGCCTGGATGTCGTACTGGCCAGTGTTCAAAAGTGCTTTGCGCTGCCGCCAGGACTCACCGTCACCCTGGTGAGCCATCGGGCAATTGAAAAGGCGAAAACTGTCGAACACCGGGGCTATTACTTCGATTTCCTGACACAGTTGAAGTACTATGAAGAGCGACACCAGACTCCGGCGACCCCTGCCATCTCCTTACTCTATGCCCTGGATGTCCAACTGGATCGGATCCAGGCAGAGACCTTGGAAAAGCGTTACGAGCGACATCAAAAAATGGCCGAAATGGCCCGATCGTGGGCACGGACCTATTTTGAACTCTTCCCCGAGCCAGGCTATGAATCTCCGACTGTGACCACCATTCGGAACACCCGGGGCATCTCCGTGAAAGACACCCTGCAGGAACTCAAGAAACGGGGCTATGCCATCTCCAATGGGTATGGTAAGTTGAAAGAAAAGACTTTCCGGATCGGACACATGGGAGACCTGACGCCCGATGAACTCCAACGACTCCTCGAGACATTGACGGAAGTCCTGGGGCTTCCTCAGGCCTGAATCCGGAGGTGCGAGGTGCCAAAACGAGTGTTAATCACGGATCCCATTGCAGAGGAGGGGATTGAGAAACTCCGTGCCCATGGTCTGGAAGTGGATCTCAAGCCAGACCTCAAGGGCGATGCGTTGGTTCAAGGGATTCAGGGCTACCACGTCTTGATTGTCCGGAGTGCCACGAAAGTGACCCGGGCGGTCATCGAGGCGGCCGATGTCCTGGAGATCATTGGCCGTGCAGGGGTGGGGTTAGACAACATTGATTTAGAGGCTGCCAAAGAAAGGGGCCTCAAGGTCCTGAACACCCCAGGCGCAACCGCAATTTCCGTCGCCGAACTCACCCTCGGCCTGATTTTGGGATGCCTCCGGGCGATCCCCTATCTCGACCGTGCCCTTCGAACCGGCCGGTGGGAAAAGAAACGCAAGGGCATCGAACTCTACGGGAAGACGGTGGGGATCATCGGCTTGGGCCGGATTGGTTCCGAAGTTGCGAAAAGACTCCAGGCCTTTGGTGCGAAGGTTTTGGCTTATGATCCCTATGCGAAAGACTCCCCCTGGGCCAAGCGGGTGGACCTTGAGACCCTTCTCCGGAACGCCGATATCATTACCCTTCATGTCCCTTTAACACCCGAGACCCGCCATTTGATCAATGCAGACCAAATTCGACAGATGAAAAACGGTGCGATCCTGATCAATACGGCACGAGGTGGGATCGTGGACGAGCAAGCCCTATACGACGCTCTGGTCTCCGGCAAACTCCGTGCGGCCGCCTTAGATGTATATGAAACCGAGCCACTTCCCGAAGATCACCCCCTCCGTTCGCTGGACCAGGTGATATTGACTCCGCATACGGGGGCGCAGACAGAGGAAGGTCAGATTCGTGCCGCTGTCGAACTGGCCGATCGGATTTTGCAGGAACTAAGCTGATGGGGTCTGAATCAGGTTCTTCCAGTTCTGGCTTTCGGATCCGACCATTCCGAGCGCTCTTCTTTAATGAAGCCAAGTTCCCCCTGGAGGATCGGATCCTTCGACTCGAGTACTTTTACACGGCCTTCCGGACAGGGCAGTTCCCTCGAGGCCGTGCCATGCAGGCCTTTTATGAGGATGCGCGCCGGCTCGGGCCACGCCGTGCGACCCAGCAATGGCTTCTGGAAGGCAAGTTTCTACAAGACTTAGATCCCCATTTCTATGTACACCAGGAAACCTTTACCCTACGGGGTCGAACCCTCACCCGGACGGGGCTCCTTGCCGCCCTTTCTCTGACCCCTGAGACGGGGGGCATTTACGATCACGAGCAGACCTTCCCGCGGGGCATCCAGTTCCATCTGCATCTTCTGGAGACCACTCATAAAAACTTCGAGCCTGTGTTGTTGATGTACAATGGGAGCCTCCCGGACCCTGGCCTGGTCTGGCGGGAATCCGAGCCGTTCTTTGAAGTAGTCGATTCCTTTGGGCACCGGCATCGGTACTACCGGGTTCGATTAGACACTTCTTTACATCAACAACTCGAGTCTGCGGTCTTTGTGGTTGCGGATGGCCATCATCGAATTGAAGCCAGCCGGGCCTGGGCCCGTCAGCATGGACGCTGCTACCGACTTGTTGAACTGGTCCCTGCCAAGGCCCCTCAACTTGTGATTCTGCCGACCCACCGGATATTCGAAACCCGCGGTCCGATCTCCCTTCAGAGGCTCCAAGAGTGGGCAACTCTAGAACCTTCCAAAGAGTCGAATCTGGATGAGGCGGTTTTCCGTCTCCAGGATCCAGAGATGCTGTTAGCGCATCCGGAGGGTCTTTTTATTTGGCGGTGGCGTCCTGAAATCTTGGAGAAAGCACAAGCCCGACAAATTCCCCTCCATGCCCCATTCCTGCTCCACGAACTCCTCATCCCAGCATTATTTGGGGAAGAACCTCCAACCCTTGAGTATGAGCGGAACCCTGAAGTGGCTGTCTCTGTTATTCAAGAGCATCGGGGTCTGGCGTTTCTGTTGCCTTTTATCCGCCCGATGACGGTGTTTGATCTTGCGCTCCAAGGTCGTCGAATGCCTCACAAGTCTACGGACTTTTATCCGAAACTCTTGGCAGGCCCGGTGATTCTCGATTTTATCGACCTGTAGCGGTCTCCCCAAGGTCAACCTTTGTTCTCTATTTTGCGGAGAAGCGGGGGTCTCTTTTTGATTTAAGGGTGGTCACCCCTTACAATTTACGGCCCCAGAAAGGAGACCCGAAGCGATGGCAGCGAGATGCGAACTTTGTGGTAAAGGTGTGCAATTCGGCCACCATGTGAGCCACTCCCACCGTTTGACGAAACGGAAGTGGCGCCCCAACCTCCATGTGGTCCGTGTGATGGTCAACGGACAAAAAAAGCGGATCAAGGTCTGCACCAAGTGTTTACGCAAGGTGCAGAAGGTCTAAGTTCAGAGAATGGCCCGTCGTCGGGGCGTCTTACTCTCCTTTTTGATTCTCCTCGTCTTCTCCGTGGCCGGTGGGGTGGTGTTTTATTGGACCCTGCCGTTTTGGATTTCTAAGGTTCTCCATCGGCCGTTAATTTATTCCGGCTATTCCCTTCGCCCCTTCTGGACCCTTCGGTTTGAACAAATCGCCGCAGATTCCTTATTCTCGGCAAGAGAGGTCGAGGTCCGATTCACGCTCCGGGAACTCCTCTTGGGGCGCCAGATCCGATCATTCCGTGCAGAGAGCCTTACCGTGTGGTCACCGCCACCCACATCAGAGGACACGATCCAGCGGCCTCCCGTGGAGCCTGCATTTGGCTACCCTCTGTTTCCCCTCTGGATCGAACACCTGGAAGTGAAGGCTTTTGTGCAGATGAAAGGGGATCAAAAATGGGTTCAGATTCAAGGACTTCAAAGTCAACTTCTGCCCGGGGTGGGTTTTTGGAGGTGGCAAGGGGAGATCGAGAATCTCCAGTGGTCGGGGGCGCCGGGCCATCGACTCGCGTGGTCTGGGTTTGTATATCCGGATGCGGTCTATCTTCCGATGTTTCGGATCGAGGGCCCAAAGATCCGCGGTGTTGGGGAGTGGATTGGTGCGGAACATAGAATCCAGTTTCACTGGGATACCCTTGCGGTGGCCGGCATCGGAGAGGCGGTTCAACTTCGCGCCTCCTGGAACTATTCCGAGCAGAGTGGGCGCTTGGAAGCCTCATCGGTGGCTTTTCGGGATCGGGTTTTGAAAGATCTTTTCCTTGCATTCCGCTGGACCCCAGACTCGCTGGACATCGAGGAACTTGATTTCCAGTTTCAAGGTCTTTCGATCCGAAGTCGTGGCTGGGTCCATCCCCGGACTCGGAGATATGGTGGGACGGGGGTCATCCGTGGCCAGTACGGGGAATGGCAACTCAAGGAAGCTCGCCTTACTTTTCAGGGGGATGCGACCGGATTCCGCGGCCATATCTGGGTGAATCAAGGGCAATTTCGCACCCAAGAAATTCGAGGTCTACAGGCTGAGGTCTCAGCCAACTGGAACAGGAATCAATGGAGAATCCAGAACCTCCGGGCAGAAGTTCCCAAACTTCGAGGATCTTTGACGTCAATCCAAGGTGAGTTCTTGGCCCTCGTTGAGGCCTCCGGGATGAAAGCCTCCGTCTGGGTGCCAGAGGCTCAAGGTCAGATTGACATGCGGATGGCCGTGGGAGGACGTCAGGATTCCGTGGAGGTCCGTGGAACTCTCTCCGGGGACTCTTTGGTGGTACCGGAGGGGTATTTGCAGGGATTCACGTTTCAGATTTCCGGCCCATTCCGAGCCCTGGAGGTGACCGGTCAGGCCAAGCAAATGGCCATCCGAGGCCAGGTCTTTCATAACGTTTGGGCCACGTTCCTCCGATCCAACGGCATGTGGCATTTCCGTATTGGGGGCCAGTCGGCTTGGGGCCCTAATCTCAAAGTGGCGGGCACGTGGAGGATCTCTCCTGGCACTTTTTCCATCAAGGGAGATACTTTGGAACTGGAGTACCCCCAGACCGGTGCATCCTTTGTGGGATCTTTCACGTTGAGTCAAGAAAAAGGCCGGGTCTTTTTTGTGGGGGAGGGCCAGGATCACACCGGGGGACACCTGCAGATTCTGGCATCTGTAGACTCTATGCTTGCAGTATCCGTTCAGGTTGAGAGTTTGCACTTGAAGTCTTTCCCCCTTCCTTCACGGGTGGGGGGTGTGGTTGACTTAACCCTTCAAGCCCAGGGAGATGTCCATACCCCCGAACTCCTGTTAAAGGGACGGTGGTATGGACAAAATCTGGTGGGGCTCCAAATTGATAGTGTGGATTTCCGGATCCACTATCACGAAGATACATTGAAGATTCAATGGCTCCGATTGGTCGGGCCAGACCGGGAGGCCCGAGTGGAAGGCTTCTGGCAATTAGCCTGGGAAGAACTGCGCGATCGGACCCGTCTTCTCCAGGCACCTGTGAATCTCCATTTGGTCACCTGGCGATGGCCGGCGACAGACTTATTGAACCGACTCACCAGTGATCTTTACTTCGAAAATGCCCGGATCACCGTCGACGCGACCCTTCAAGGGAGTTTGGAGAACCCACAGATGTTTGGGAAGGTGACACAAGACGCTGAAACCGTTGTCTTGGTTCCGTCGGGTACGGTCCTGAAGAAGTGGCGGATGGAAGGGACTGCAGAAGGCCATGTCTTCCGGATCCGAGAGATTTACGGGTCCACGAACGGTGGATCCGTACAGGGTACAGGGCAAATTGTCTTTTATTGGACCCAGGCAGACACGGTGAGTCTTTCCTTGCAATTGGAACGGTTTCCGCTGCGTCCTTCGCCCGAGATAGAGGCAGAA
>WFXO01000097.1 GCA_015490555.1 Caldifarciminota bacterium
AACGGATACTTTGGAAGGTGTGGGAGAGCCCGGTTCTAAAATTCAGATCTATCGGAACTTTTTGTTCTACGATGAAGTCGTGGCCGATTCCGTCACGGGGTACTTTAAAGCTTTTATTCACTATTCGGCCGAAGACAACCAAATTTTTGCGTTGGCGTTGGACGATGTACTCAATGCCGGTCCTCCCTCGGAGACCCTCCGGGTGGTGGTGGATCAATCGCCTCCCACCGTGGTAGAAACTTATCCGCCCCATCAATCTACGGTCCGCGAAACGCTGGCCGTCATTTGGGCACGCGTTCAAGACAATCTGGCCGGCGTGAACTTCTACTCTTCACAATTGGTGCTGAAACGGGAAGGAATCTCAGTTTCCGGTACACCGCGGATCGGCCTTCCTGATACCCTTGTGTTTGAGTTGACGAGTTCCTTAACCCCTGGAGGGGCGGATGACGGACATTACCAAATGGAGATCACCCTCTACGATTCCGCAGGGAATACGAAAGTCGATACTGTTCGATTCATCTATGATACGTCTCCTCCCCAGATGGCCCTCTCCCCACAGGATTCATCAGTGTTGACACACTTGGACACCCTCTGGATGTGGATCTCGGATGACCTTTCCGGACCTTCATCCACCCTTTCTTCGTTGTTCCTCTGGGGTCCGAACGGGGATGTCCCAGCCCAAGCCCTGCCCCTGGGAGATTCCTTACTGGCCCTGATCCCAACCCCTCCTCTCAAGCGGGATGGTACCGATGATGGGAGATATTGGCTTGCGGCGATTGCAAAGGATCGGGCAGGGAACACGACGACCGATACGATTACCTTGCTCTATGATACGCAGGCTCCAATCGCTCTAAGAGTATATCCCCCTGCCGACTCGGCATTCAGCCATCAGATCCTCGAAGTATATGCTGTTTTATCAGATTCGGTGGTTCCGGGACGCGAGCCTTCCGGGTTGGAGCTTACGGTTTCGGATCTTTACCTGTTGGATCCCGGTGCCAGCGTACATCCAGGACACTTAGAAATCCGGGGCGACACCCTTGCATGGGTCTTCAATGCATCTCTGACAATGACTGGAGCCTATACGATTGTTGGACACTTTTATGATCGTGCTGGAAATGTAGATACCCTTCAGTCCATCTTCTTCTATGACCCAGAGCCTCCACATGTGATGTCCTCAGATCCTCTGGATGGTTCCGCTGTCCGCGGGGAACTTTCCCGACTCTCTGTGTACCTTACAGATGGCGCGGGTTCAGGCCTCGATCCCGATCCAACCGTAACCTACCTGGAAGTTTATGACGAGCATGGCACCTGGGTCGGCGGCGTCTCCTCGCTGATCGGTGATACCCTGCAGTATACCTTCTTCTCACCCCTCCTTCCCAACGGTTCCATGGATGGGGGTTATCGGGTTTTTGTTCATGCGGCGGACCGCGTAGGGAATCCCATTGTCCCGAATCCAGACACCCTATCGTTCGTCTTTGATAATCTGGCACCGTGGGTAGAAAACCGATCGCCCCAAGACGGTGCCCTGCTGGCGGAGTTCCCCGATTCGGTTTGGGTCGAATTGTCGGATCTTGTACCAGGGATTCAGGAGGTTTCTGGTATCGATTTCTGGGTCTCGACGATCTGGATGGTGGGACCCGATGGGCAAGGGGTCCCGGGGATCAAGCACATTCGAGACGATGGGGATGGGACCGGGGCATTGATCTGGGTTGTCAATGGCGCTTACACCCCTCCGTACGGCACATATACGGTGTATGTAGATTTCCGAGACCGTGCGGGAAATGCTAATGCGGATACCTTCTCGTTCCAGTATTTGCCCACGGTGAATGTGGAAGCGTGGGTAAATCCACCGGATGGGGCCTTTGTGAGTGGACCGTTAGATCGGGTAGAGGCGGTGCTGATAGCTCCTTCTGGCGCAGGGATTTTATTCGACACAGCTTGGACATGGATTCGCGTGTTGGATCGAAACGGGGTCCCGATGCCGGGATGGATGGAATACACAGACACCTCCATGATTTATCACCTGAGTCCTCCGTTGGACCCCAGTGGAAGCCAGGATGGTCATTACTGGATCGTTATCTCAGCATACGACAATCTGGGGAATACACTTCCTCAAAATCCCGATACACTCCGCTTCATTTACGATAACATTCCTCCGTCGACGACAGGGGCCTTTCCTGGGGACAGTGTTTATACGACTGCGATGCCAGAGTCGGTGTATGTGGAGGTCACGGATTTAGTCACCCAGTTTATCTTAGATCTTCGCCCCGTTCCCAATACACGGTTGAGGTCCGGGTTGAGGAACACAGGGAAATTCCAACTGTGGCAACGGGGGCCTTTTGTCAAGCGAATCCAGTCCATTGGGCTGGAGGGACCGGAGCCACTGCTGGAGGTTTCCGGGATTGATTGGGACCACTCAGTGATTCGGTTGTGGACTCCGGATAGTGTGGGAGTGCCTGGTGTCAAACATGTGCAGGATAACGGAGATGGAAGTGGAACTTTGATCTGGGTCATGGAACCCGGGTGGTCTTATGAGTATGGTTGGTACAAGGTGACCTTCACCCTGGTGGATCGTGCGGGGAATGCGGTCAGTGGATCCTTTACCTTCCGATATGCGGAGCAGGCGCCTGTGGAGGTGTCGGTGAGTCCCGAGGGATATGTCTCCGGGGAGATTCCAGTGGTTACTGCAACGGTGAGTTCACAGGCAGGGGTACCGATTGACTTCACGGCAAGTGGGCTATTGGTTCTCTCGCCGAGTGGGGAGGTGCTGGATGGGTCATTGAGCAATAATGGTACGGATCAGATGAGTTACACATTGACGGTTCCGCTGCCTTCGGATGGGACAAGAGATGGGACCTATCGAGTGGTGGTATGGGCGCAGGATATGGCCGGGAATTCCTCGTCTCCATATCCGGATACCACGATCTTCGTTCTCGACAACCTTCCTCCCCACATCGTGGAGGCAGTTCCTCCGGAAAATGCGGATTTATACCATCCCCCGGACTCTATCATGATCGTCATCACCGATGCATACAGCTGGGTAGATTCGTCTGCAGGGTTGAATTTAGAGGCATCCCGGGTATTCTTAATCGAGCCAGATGGTACCACCGTGGTTCCGGGAACATTCCGATACCATGTTGGAGAAGAGGGAACCGGAATCCTTGTCTATCGTATCGATCCCGCATATGTCTGGCAGGAAGATGTCTATCGCGTCCGCTTCACCCTTTATGATGTTTTGGGCAACGTGGTTCAGGACGAGTTCCCCTTTACTCTGCGAGGAGCATGGCCTCATGTTCTCGCGATTTCTCCAGATTCTGGGAGCATTACGAATCGGGCCGATACGCTGATTGTAACAGTCTGGGATCCGACCTGGACCGGGCTGGATGAAACAGCGACCTTTACACGTCTACTCACAGCAACAGGACAAGAGGTTCCCCTGCAGCGCACTTTTACGCCCCAGGATACCTTGGTGATCATCCGTGTGGTGCCCCTCACTTCTCTTAGTGACGGCCTTTATACCTTTGAGGTACGTCCGGTCGCACAAAACGGCGTGGAGGGAGAATTCCGTCGCTCTACTTTCCTGTTGGACGCTACCCCTCCGTTCATTACCGAAACGTTTCCGGAGAACGGCGGAGTTTTATATACCCCGATTTCCCAACTCAGCGTGAGATATGAGGAAAGTGGATCGGGTTTGGACCCTGCGGCTGTCCAAATTCGCGTGTGGGACGTTCCGACTGGAAATCTCCGGCCTATCACACAACTTCAAATCACCGATACGCTGATTACAGCTGTTCTCGCAGAGCCCTTAAGTCAAGGGATCTATGCGTGGTCTGTGGCATTGGGGGATAGTGCAGGAAATGCAGTGGTGGATACCTTTGCGTTCCAAATTTCCCTGCCGATGTTCATTACTTTCACGATCCAACCGGGAGATACCGTGTACGGTCCCGTATCCATTTTCCCTGCGAATATCCAGAGTTTGAGTGGTGCCGCGATTGTGAGTGTTGAGATGAAGTTAGGCCAGGTGCGTCCCCAGGATACCTTATTCCTGCCCGGGCACACGGTGCGGTTAGGGGATGTCACCTGGGGATTTGTATTAGATACACTCCTTCCCGCAGATGGGTCAGCGAACGGATTCTATGCGTTGACGGCGACCGCAACCGACGACTCGGGCAATGTCGTTTCGGGGGCTGTGGGGTTCACCTTCATCTACGACACAATTCCACCTCCGGTTCCAACGTTGTTAGAACCCCTCCCCGAGGTTGTTGAGACCTCCTTTGTGGATCTTCGAGGTCAGACGGAGCCGGGCGCGTGGGTTTTGGTGTTTGTGAACGATATGGAAAACCCGGTAGACTCCACAGTAGCGAATGAGTATGGCCTTTATCAGTTCCTGAGGGTTCCCCTGGTTTATGACACGTGGAACACGATCGGGCTCTTGGCCAAGGATCTTTACGGCAACCGTTCGGACTTACAGACCTATCAGGTCTATTCTGGCCCCATGGAGTTTACCGTCAAGATTCCTAAACCGATTACACGGGATGCGAACTACATAGTTGTCACCACCCCAGAGCCTGCAACCATTACCTGGTGGATCTACAACTTAGAAGGAAATTTGGTAACGGTTTTGCGGTACGATTTTGAGCGGAGGCTGACAGAAGAAAAACTCTACTGGGGGTTGACAGATGAGGTAATGAACGGGCCATACTTGTACATCATTGAAGCGAGGTTGAAGCACAGTCAACGGGTTGAGATCAAGAAAGGGATTTTGGCGGTCATTCGATGAGGAGGATCGAAATGAAAAAGTTTATTTGCATTTTGATGATTCTCGGCCCCGTTTCTTTGCAAGGTGCAAGACGGGGGGCCTTTGCATCTTTAGGGTATGACGCACAAGCCCTTGGGATGGGAGGAGCATTTGTCTCGGTTGCCCAAACGCCAGGTGCCAGTTATTGGAATCCAGCCGGTCTGGCATGGTTCCAAAAAAGAGCCATTACCGGGATGTTTGGACGTCTTGGCCCCTTCCCGGTTTTTTCCGGCTACTTAGCCGTCTTAGAAGGCAATCAAGGATTAGGGGGTGGTGCACTGACCTGGGAATATCGGGGGATCAAGATGTACGACGGTGAGGTCTCTATGGCAGAAAACGCTTTCTCTTATTCCTGGGGCAACTTCATGGCGCCCAATCTCGCAGTGGGGTTTCGTGCAAAAGCCCTTTGGGTTTCTTCTACTTTCGAAACAATCGACGGCCATGCCAAAGGGTTCGGATTGGATCTCAGTGCCTTGTTTCAGCCGTTCCCGAATCTGCGACTGGGGGCCATGATCTGGGATCTTTTTTCCCGTCTGAAATGGGCCACCGGACGAACGGAAGCCATCCCCTTCATCTACCAAGCCGGGGGATCGTTCTCGTTGCTACAAGATCAATTGATCGTTGCTGTGGAGGCCCGAGGTGAACCTGAAGATTATCTGACCGAAGTCCGTTTGGGTACCCAAGCACGTGTGTTGAACCTCCTGGCGCTTCGTTTGGGATATATGGCAAAATTGGGGAATCCTGGAACCGATGAGGCAGATGTTTTGACGGCCGGCGTTGGCTTTCTGATTCACCGTGGACCCGCTCAATACAACTTAGATTATGCGTTTTTAAATATGTCAGGGGTCCTAGGAGCCATGCATCGCATCTCCTTTAACATCCTGTGGTGAGGTTGTGTGA
>WFXO01000098.1 GCA_015490555.1 Caldifarciminota bacterium
AAAAGTATTATGAGGGGAAGGAGATTGTGATAGAGGGGCACACGGACGAGGCGGGGACGGAGCAGGCGAATATGGAGTTAGGGTTGAGGAGGGCGGAGGCGGTGAAGGCGTTTTTGGTGGAGAACGGGGTACCGGAGGAGTTGATCAAGGTGGTATCGAAGGGGGAGAGTGAGGTCTTGAGTCATCGATCGGGGCCGGGAGTGCGAGGGATTGAGAACAGAAGGGTTGTGTTTGTCGTTGCCCCGGAGGAGATGATGAACTGACCCCTTCGTGGACGTCCCCTTTGTTAGAATCAACAACCTCCTTCAGGGTGCTCTCTTAGAGCATCCTCGTTCTTAAGTGACTTTCCCCTGACTTGACACGGATCAAGGTGGCCCTTCATACTTTGTTACGAATTTAAAATTCGTAACAAGGAGGCTTCTTATGAGGGATGTAGGGTTATCCTGGATACGACGGGGGATTCCCCTGGTCTTCGCGTACCTCCTCACCGCGCTCTCTCCTTCTGTCCTATTTGCCCATCATGCCATGGAATTCATTGACCTCGATGGATACACCACCGCACTTCGTGGACAGGGCATCTTCCATCTCCACTTTGATTACTTTGTTTCAGATCCGAATGTAGCCGATAAGGTCCACTGGGAGATCACCCCGGGCCTCTCCTACGGCATCACCGATCGCCTTCTGGCAGATTTCCATACCCACCTCTCATATTTCGGTCCGCCGTTGTTGATGGACGGACAGGCGCATCCCCCATTTTTTGAGGCGTGGACGATCAGCACACAGATGCGGTTTGGCGAAGAAGGGCAATACCCCCTGGATCCCGCGATTGTCCTCTCCTTCGAATCCCCCTATCCCAAAGCCAAAGATCTTTTAGGAAGCCGAAGTCTGATGGAGGCCACCTTGGTTCTCTCCAAGTCTTTTGGAACTCACCGCACCGCTGTCCTCAATCTCACCGCAGAAAAAGAGGCCGATCTCCCGGTCACGTTTTCCTGGGGGTTTGGAGCAAAGACCCCTTTGGGCATTGACCCTCATGGTCCAGGGATGGGCGTGGAATTTAAGGGCACCCGTATGGATGACGTGTTCACCCTCTTGGGATTCTACCTTCCGGTCAACGCTACCATGGTTCTGAAGACGGGATTCGGCTTTGGGATGAAAAAGGCCGAAGACCGGCTGAGGTTCCATCTCTCTTCGTTTACAAGTTGGTGAGGACCAGCAACCATGACGATTGTTCTTCTCGCGATCCTTGCACATCACTATTGGGTGATGCCCCAGACCTGGTCTCCAGAAGTGGGAGACACCGTTTGGTGCATCATCCAGGGGGGACATGATCTTCAAGCACCCGAGATCGAGATTTCCCCGAAGATGGTCCGGTCGATCACTGTGGAGGATCCCGATGGGACCTTGGACACCCTCTCTCCTGACCTGCGGTTTGCCTTTGTCCCAACCAAGGAAGGCCTTTACGTGATCCGTGTAGAACTTGGACCCCGGCGACTCCGCGAACCTCGGTACGTCCTCTACACCCTCCTCCCTATTGGTTCTTCCGCCTCTTTTCGAGTTCCGGAAGAGATCGGGACAGCATCCGATCCGCAAAACTGGCCCAGAAGGAACCAGCCTTTTCATCTCACTCTAAAGGTCCCAACCTATGCGACCACCCTCAGTTGGCAGGGCGATGAGAAGACCCTCAAAGGACAGACACTTACGATCACGCCCAAGGATTCCGGTCCCTTTCTTTTGTCCCTCGAACAGGTGACCCCTGTGGTGAGTCTTCTCTTCGAGGTTCGGCCATGACCTTTTGGATCTGGGTTCTTTTGGCGCACGGGGTATCCTGGAAGCCCCTGCCTCATGCCAGGGTTTTCCAGGTGTTTTACGATAACGGGACTCCGATGGCCTACGCTTTGGTCGAAGCACAGTTGAAAGATTCGCAGAAGACGCTGGAGTTTGAGGCCGATAGTTTGGGGAGAATCTTTTTCGTCCCTCCGGATTCTGGGACCTGGATCCTGAAGGTCTCCGATGGGTTGGGGCATGGGGTAGTCATCCCTGTCCAGACTTCGGGAGTACCTTCTCGTGCCCCGAACACCCTACCCCCCTGGCAAAAGGCGCTCTTCGGAGCCTCACTGATCTGGGGAATCGCCGGGACCGCCTTTTACTTCTTAGGGAGGCGACGCCGTGCATATTCCTGATGGCTTTTTATCGCCAGCAGTGACCGGCCTTACGGACGCCGCAGGCTTGGCTATATGGGGGGCCAGTGTCCGGAAATTGCCTTTTGATGTCGAGCAGATCCCGCGGTGGGGTATGGCAGGTGCGCTTCTCTTTGCTGTGGAGATTTTTTCGTTCCCGGTCCCCGGAGGGACCTCCGTCCACCTCTCAGGAATCCCTATGGTGACATTGATCTTTGGTCCTGTGCCGGCCCTGTTTTTGTCTGGAATTGTGTTGTTCCTCCAGGCCGTTCTCTTTGGTCATGGAGGGATCCTGACCTGGGGGGCAAACTTCCTGAATATGGGGATTCTGGGCGTCGGGCTAACTTGGTGGGGCGTCCGCCTCGGAAGACGAGTTTTTCCAGAGGCCGTGGCGGTCGGCTTCGCAACCGGGATCGCGATTCTGCTGGGTGCAATGGCCGCCGCTGTTGAACTGGGTCTCTCAGGCACCTTACCCCTGCCACATACCCTCCTGGTCATGATCCTCGCAACTTTGCCGTTGAGTGTCGTGGAAGGGCTCTTGACGACCTTCGGGGTCCAAATGCTTCGACGTTTACCTTCCTTCCAATCCTCATGATTTGGTTGAAACTGTTTTTCCTGATCGTCGGACTGGGAATCCTCATCATTCTCCCCCTCACCGCTCTTTTGTGGATTACCGTTGCTCTTGTGCCCGCCATTTTCCGGATTTCCCGGCATCGATGGCTTCACCTTTTGCCTTTCTGGGCCATGCTCGCATTACCTGTTGCACTGGGCCATCCGGAACGGGCCACCCTCTACGCCCTGCGATCCCTGGATAGCCTCTTATGGGTCGCCCTCATGTTCGCTTTCTGGACCCAGGAGGACCAGCGGAAAATCTTGTCCATGATGCCCCAAACCCTGCGATGGGTCGTCCTCCTCACTTTAAAACATTTCGTGGTATTTCAGGGCCGCCTCTCAAGGAGCACCGCCGCATTGAGACTCCGTTGGGGACGTCCACCTCTCCGGCATTATGGATCGGTCTTCAAGGGCATGGTTCACCTTGCGGAACGAAAGGCACAACGGATCACCTTCGCTTTAAAATTGAGAGAATTCGAATGACGGCTGTAGAAGTCCGACATTTTTCCTATGTCTACCCTGGAGGGGCGAGAGCCCTGAGCAACGTGACATTCTGCGTGGAGGAGGGGGAACGGGTTGCCATCATAGGCCCCAACGGCGCCGGGAAAACTACGCTCTTGTTTTCCATTTCCGGTTTGCTGAAGGGGGAGGGGACGATCCGACTCTGGGGCTTGGATCAACCCAAACACTTTCAAGAACTGAGACGGGACCTTGGATTCCTCTTTCAAGACCCTGAAGACCAGTTGTTTTTCCCATGGGTCTACGACGAGGTAGCCGCAGAATTGCAGAAAAATGGCAACCCTTCGGTCCCTGAAGAGAAGATTTGGACACTTCTCTCCAGAGTGGGACTTACAGAAAAGGCCCATGCCGCAGTTTCATCCTTGAGCCCCGGCGAGAAAAAACGGCTTGCGTTGGCCACCCTATTGGCACGACATCCTCGATTATGGCTCCTCGACGAACCCAGTGCGGGCCTGGATCCCGGAATGCGGCGAACGGTGATCGAATGGATCCACAATCTGCAAGGCACGATCCTTCTGGCCACGCACGATCTGGATCTGGCGTTAGAGACCTGTACCCGCGCCATATTACTGGACCAAGGAGAAGTTGTTGCGGATGGCCCTGCTTCCGAACTCCTTACAAACGAAGAACTTCTGGAAGAACATGGGCTCACGTTGCCCTTAAGTCTCCAAGGAGTCAAAAATGGGAAAGGTCCGCTTCAGCGTCTCAATTGATCCGGATTTATTAGAAAAGTTTGATCGCTGGCTCCGGGAACACGGGTACCAACAGCGTTCGGAGGCATTCCGGGACCTCCTTCGCAAGGCCCTTGTAGAAGAAGAGTGGGAGAAGGCGGAAGGCGATGTCGCAGCGGTCGTGGTCTTGGTTTACGACCACCATGTCCCTGGCCTTTCACAGGCTTTAATGAACCAAGAGCACGAACATCACGAGGTCGTCATTGCAAGGACCCATGCCCATCTCGATGCCCACAATTGTTTAGAAGTGGTGTTACTCAAGGGACCGGCAGAGATCCTGAAGGCATTGGGCCAATCGATGATTGCACGGAGGGGCATCAAATTTGGATCCTTTCTCCCGGCTACCACAGGCAAATCATTGACGTAATCATCTTCTAATTCTGTTTCCTTGTAATTGGTGGAAAGACCGCTTATCCTTAGTCTCAGAAGGGAGGCGGACAATGAAGCATCACCAAGAAGGACCTTTTGACACCTCGCAAGATCCTCCGACTTTTGTCGGCTCCCCGGATGTGGAAGTCTTTCGATCCTATCTCCGTCAACATAAATCCTTCGATCTCAAAGAAAAGGTCATGAGTGAACACGAAGCGGTGGCCCGCTTCGTCTCGGATGGAGACTACATCGGCTTCGAACTTTACGGGACCGTACGGTGTCCGATGTCTATTGCCCGAGAAATCGTCCGGCAAAGGAAAAAACACCTGAAGGTCCTGGGACAAGGGATCCTGGAAGTCGACTTACTGTTGGCAGCTGGTCTGGTCGATTACATGGACATCACTTATGTGGGCTACGAAGTCTATGGAGTTTCGCCCATCCTCCGGCGCGCTGTGGAACAAGGAAAAGTGAGGACCGCAGACTGGTCGAACGGTGCCATTGCCTGGCGCCTCAAAGCCGCAGCCATGGGAGTTCCGTTTATCCCGATCCGAAGTATGTTGGGGAGCGAGATGCTCAAGACGAACGGAGCGGTGGCCATGACCGACCCATACACGGGGCTTGAAGTGGTCCTGCTCCCCGCCCTGGTTCTGGACGTCGGGATCATCCATGTCCATCGTGCCGATCCCTATGGCAACGCCCAGATCGACGGCATTCAGGGATTTGCTGCCGAACTCGCACGTGCATCCAAAAAACTGATCATTAGTGCGGAGGAAATCGTGGACCCTGAAGAGATCCGGAAATATCCCGAACGCACCATCATCCCTTATTTCTTGGTGGACGCGGTGGTCCATGCCCCCTTTGGCTCTCACCCTGGCGAAATGGCTTATATGTACGAACGGGATGAACCTCATCTCAAGATGTATTTGCAAAAGATCCGGACCGAAGAAGGAGCCCAGGAATACCTCGAGGAATATGTGTACTCGACGGCGAATCACGAAGAATACATCGAGAAGGTGGGCGGCTGGGACCGTATGAAGGTCCTTTCAAAACTGGCGGTGAAGCGATGAAGCGTGAGTATACCCCAACAGAACTCTTGATTTGTTTGGCGGCACGGCTATTCGAAGATCGGACCACAGCCTTCATCGGAACCGGTATCCCGATGTTGGCGGCTGCTCTGGCGAGAAAACTCTATACCCCGAATTTGGTCCCTATCTTCGAGTTCGGTGGGGTCGGGTCTCCGTTGGAATATCTGCCCAGAGCCGTCGGAGAAGCGAGGACGTTCCATCGTGCGATCTGGGCCGCAGGAATCTGCGAGATCATGGAAACCTCCCAGCGGGGGTTGGTGGAATATGGGTTCTTGGGCGCAGCCCAAATCGATCCTTATGGCAATCTGAACACAACGGTCATCGGTTCGTACGACCACCCGAAGGTCCGGCTCCCTGGAGCGGGCGGCGGAAACGATGTGGGATCCCTGTGTTGGCGTACCATCATCCTGATGAAACACGAGAAACACCGCTTCGTGGAGCGTTTAGATTTCTTGACGACCCCAGGGTACCTGGAAGGCGGAGATAGCCGTGAAAAAGCAGGTCTTCCGAAGGGAAGCGGTCCGTATCGGGTGGTAACGAATCTGGCAGTTCTTGGCTTCGACGAGAAGACCAAACGCATGAAACTCTTGTCTCTCAACCCCGGGGTCACCGTCGAGCAAGTCATTGAAAATACCGGCTTTGAACTCATCATTCCGGATCAAGTAGAGGTAAACGATCCGCCCACAGAGGAAGAATTACGGGTTCTCCGCGAGGAAATTGATCCGGAAGGGTTTTATTTAGAGACTGTGTCCGGCCAGGCGTTGGACTTTGTCACATTCCACTGTCGGAAGTCACGAAAGACGGCGACTGTGGCGATCCAAAGGGATCGCACCGGAAGAATCGTGGATGTCTTAGCATGTAGCGCAACGGATCAGGAGTGCGAACAGGAGTGTCAAGAGGCAATTTTAAAAGGGATGTTCAAGGATAACCCATGAGGAGGATTCTATGGACACCATGAAGGCTTTTGTCAAAACAGAGCCCGGGGTCGGTGGTGAGATTCGTGAGGTTCCTATTCCCCATCCGGGCCCTGGAGAGGTTTTGCTTAAAGTCCGTGCGACTTCGATTTGCGGAAGTGACCTCCATTTGTATTTCTGGGATGAATTCGCCGCGCAACGTGTCCGGACCCCCCTCGTGATCGGCCATGAAGTCACGGGGGAAGTGGTAGAACTGGGACCAAATGTTGAGGGAGTCCACATCGGGGATGTAGTCTCGGTGGAAACCCATATCGCCTGTGGCCACTGTTACCAGTGTCGTACAGGAAATGCCCACATTTGTGAAAACCTCAAGATTTTAGGGTTTGATGTTCCGGGCGCATTTGCGGAGTATGTCGTGGTCCCTGCTGCGAATGTATGGAAAGTTTCCCGTGATTTACCCCCCGAAGTGGCCACGATTTTAGAGCCCTTTGGGAATGCGGTGTATGCCACTTTGGTTGAGGATGTGACAGGAAAGAGTGTGGCTGTGTTTGGGGGTGGACCCATCGGCTTGATGTCTGTTGCGGTCGCCAAGGCCTCCGGCGCCTCCAAGGTGTTTTTAATCGAGCCTTCGGAGATGCGGAGGCAACTCGGGAAAACCATGGGGGCCGATCAGGTGATTCATCCTTTTGAACAGGATCCCGTGGCTTCCATTCTGGAGGAAACGGAGGGGAGGGGAGTGGACGTCTTGCTGGAGATGTCCGGAGCCGAACCCGCCTTGATCCAGGGCTTACAGGCGCTTCGAAGCGGAGGCCGGGTCTCCCTTTTGGGCCTCTTCCCCGGGCAGGTTACCATAGACCTCAATGAACTGATCATCCTGCGTGGTGTGACTGTTTATGGGATCACAGGCCGAAGGATGTTCGAAACCTGGTATAAAGTCAGCGAACTGGTAGAGTCAGGACGTGTGGATCTCCGGCCGCTCATCACCCACCGACTTCCCTTGGAGGATGCCGCCAGAGGCATGGAATTGTTAAAAAACAAAGAGGCAGTCAAAGTCGTCTTATACCCACAAGTCGTTCCAGACACGAAGTAGTTGGTTCCTTCCGTTGCCGGGGTTGTGCCCTGTGAGGATCCGCCGGGTGCTTTGACTGAACTTTTAGGAAGCCCTCAACCGTACAAATCCTTCTGCAGCGGTAACTCCTGCCTTTTGCCCCAACTCCTTGGCCCAATTGCGGAGGAAATCCAGGGGATTTTGGAACTGCTCTACTTGTGAACGATGGCAACTGAAAGCATGAAGTTTCTTTTCCAAATACTCTGAGATATCCTCGTAATAATCCGGATTCCGCCAATTGATGAGGTAGAGCCACTCGGGGCGGTGTCGGGGCAGGCCAGCGTGTTCCAAGCCGGGCAAGAAGAGGTGGTCTCGAGAGGCAACGATTGCTTCGACGACTCGGCGACCAACGGCCTGATGATCAGGATGAAAATCATACGGTTGCCATGGGTCATGGGTCACAAGGATATGGGGTTTGAGGGCTCGAATGAGACTGGTCAATTCAAAAGGAAGTGAACGGGTGTCGGCAACTTCCCCGTCGGGCTTCCGGAGGAAGATCACCTTCTCAATGCCTAAGAACGCCGCTGCCTCCAGGGCCTCCTTTTCTCGGGTCTGGGCAAGTTCGAAAGGAGAGATGTCCGGGTCCTTCGTGCCTTTATCCCCGGAAGTGACGACGACTGAGATGACGCGATGGCCCTGATCGATCCATTTGGCAACGCTTCCCCCAATGAGGAGTTCCAGGTCATCGGGATGGGCAGTGATGACCAGATACAGACGTTTGGGGTTCATGTAATGCCGTAATGTTCGTCCTTCGGTGTCCGGCTCAGCAGTTCTTTCACCGCCTCCTTCGGGTCAATTTCGCCCCGGAGGACCAGCCGCACCATGCTGGTAATCGGCATTTCCACACCTTCCCGGGTTGAAAGCCGATAGGCCGCCTCGCTGGTCTTCACCCCTTCAGCGATCATGACCATTTCGGAAAGAATTTCGTCTAATGTCCGGCCTTTACCGATCTGTTCTCCCACATAACGGTTTCGAGAATTTTTCGAGAAGCACGTCGTCACGAGGTCTCCAAGTCCTGAGAGACCGGAGAATGTGACGGGGGAGGCCCCGAGTTTAACCCCTAAGCGCATCATTTCTGCGAGGCCGCGGGTAATCAATGCCCCTTTCGTGTTGGCGCCCAATCCCAAGCCGTCTACGGCCCCTGCCGCGATTGCGATGACGTTCTTAAGGGACCCTCCCAATTCCACGCCGATGACATCCGCAGAGGTATACACCCGGAACCGCTCACTGTGAAAGAGGATTTGGGTCTCATATCGGAAGTTGATGTCTTCCGACGCCACAACGGCTGTCGTTGGCAGCCCACGAGCGACTTCAATGGCGATGGTAGGTCCGGAAAGCACGGCAAATTGGATCTGGGGGCCGAGTTCTTCCGTAATGACTTCACTCATCCGTTTGAGGCTCTGGATCTCCAGTCCCTTGACCACACTGATCACTTTTCTGGGCTCGAAAGGTGCAACTTTACGGGCAACCTCCCGAACCGTATGGGAAGGGACCGCAAAGACGAGATAATCTGTCGGAAAGAGATCCTCCAGTTGGCTTGTGATTCTGACCCCTGGCTCAATTTTGATCCCGGGCAGCCGCTCCGGATCTTCTCGCTGGGTCTGGAGCCTCTGAGAGCGGTCTTCCTGATGCTCCCAGAGGATAACATCGTATCCTTTGGCATAGAGATGATTGGCCAGGGCCAGCCCCCACGCTCCACATCCTAAAAATGAAACCCTCATGGCTTTCTCCATTGGATTTTAGGTTCCTCTTTTTTGAATAATCTCCGAATATTTCCGTGGTGTCGAAGAATGATCACAACGGCTGTAAAGAGGGTAGCCACCGTTAAAAGGGTATCCTTGACGAAGATCGGGACGGTGATTGCGACAGTGAAGGCCCCCACCATAGAGGCCAAACTCACGTATCGAAAGAGTGCAAGAACGAGGAGCCAGACCAATACGCCCAGCAACAGGGGGAGGGGAGCCAAGATGGAAAAAGCCCCCACTGCCGTAGCAACCCCTTTTCCCCCCCGGAATCCCAGGAAAGGTGTGAAGGTATGGCCGACCACAGCGAAAACCCCTGCGGCCAAAGCGGTGTGGAGATCAAAAAATTGAAGCCCAAGGAACGTCGGGAATGCTCCTTTGAAGACGTCCAGGAGGAGGGTCGGAACTCCTACCTTCCATCCTCCTGCCCGGAACGCATTGGTTGCCCCCACGTTCCCACTCCCAATTTGCCGGATGTCTTTATGCGTGATCAAGCGTGTCAGGAGATATGCCCAGGGGATGCCTCCAAAGAGATACGCAAAAACCAAGAGTGCAAGACGCGGCATGGCTCAATTTTTAAGGATATCGTGCTCTTCTTCAAGAATCATAAACTGCAGTGAACAAAATCCCTATCCCCGTGAGGATTTCGCTTTTCTGCCTGTGGAGTTGTCTTTATACTTAACAGAACCCCGTATTGCACGATCCTTGGAAAGAAGGAGGTCACCTGTGGAAGTCTTAAAACATGACGTTTTAGTTTTGGGGGCGGGATTAGCCGGACTGCGGGCGGCTTTAGAACTCATGCGTGCCTCCAACGGGGAGTTGGATGTGGGAATCATCTCGAAAGTCCAGTTGATGAGAGCCCACTCGGTGTGTGCAGAAGGAGGCACGGCGGCCGTTCTTCGTCCAGATGAAGGTGATAGTTTTGAACTGCACGCGTGGGATACCATCAAAGGCTCCGATTTCCTTGCCGATCAGGATGTCGTCTTCCGGTTTGTTGAGACCATGCCCGAAGAGATCTATTTGCTTGAGCATTGGGGCCTTCCATGGTCTCGTCGTCCTGACGGGAAGATCGATCAACGGAAGTTCGGTGGGCACTCTTTCCCTCGCGCCACCTATGCGGCGGATAAGACGGGATTCTTTGAAATGCAGACTTTGTATGACACACTCCAGCGCTACGCGGACCGAATTACCCCCTATTCGGAATGGTTTGTGACGTCCCTGATCATTCGCGATGGAAAGTTCCTGGGTTTGACAGGGATCGATGTCTCGACAGGCCAATTTTACCTCTTGGTGGCCAAAGCATTGATCATGGCCACCGGTGGAGCGGGCCGGTTATATGCCTTCACGACATACTCGCACTCTGCGACCTCTGATGGCCTGGCCATGGCATACCGGGCCGGAATCCCGCTCGCCGACATGGAATTTGTCCAGTTCCACCCCTCTGGACTCATCCCCTCTGGGATTCTCATCACCGAGGGCGTCCGGGGAGAAGGGGGATACCTCATTAACAACAAAGGTGAACGGTTTATGGAGCGATACGCCCCGCAAATGATGGAACTTGCTCCCCGGGATATCGTCTCGCGTGCGATGATCACGGAGATCCAAGAGGGACGTGGTTTCCCCGGCCCCGGCGGTCTGGATTACCTGTACCTCGATATTCGACATCTCGGAGCCGACAAAATTAATGAGCGACTGCCCCTCATTCGTGAAGTTTGTATCAAGTACGCGGGAATTGATCCGATTGAAGAGCCGATCCCTGTTCGGCCTGTGGCGCACTACACCATGGGCGGGATCCGGACGGATATCAATGGGAAGGCTTATGGAACGGAAAACGTGTGGGCTGCAGGAGAAGTCGCCGCAGTTTCCATTCATGGTGCCAACCGATTAGGGACTAACTCTACCGCGGAATGCCTGGCATATGGAAAAATTACAGGACAAGAAGTGGTGAAATATCTCAAGCAGGAAGACCGTCATCTCCCGGATCCGCCGATCACGGAAGCAGAAGCCGAGGAACGCCGGGTCATGAAAGGGGTCCTTCAAATGTCCGGTAAAGAAAACCCCTATCAGATCCGAGCAGAGTTGCGGAAGATTATGGGGCAATATGTGGGTGTTTTCCGAGATGAGCAAGGCCTTCAGACAGCGTTGTCTGCGATCAAGGATCTCCAAGAGCGCTACAAAAACGTCCGCGTGGAAGATAAAGGTCTGGTGTATAACACCGATCTGATCTCCGTCCTCGAGTTGGGTTTCATGTTAGATGTAGCGGAAATTATCGTGAAGGGTGCGATCGAGCGTCGAGAATCTCGGGGTGGCCATGCACGGACGGACTACCCAAATCGCGATGATGAAAACTTCCTGAAGCACACATTGGCCTACTTCACGGACCAAGGACCCCGGTTGGAGTACGAGCCGGTTCGGATCACCCATTGGAAACCCGTTGAGCGAAAGTACTAAAGGAGGGTTTATGGGACGTTTTAGGGAAAATCGTGCTGGTTTTGGGGGGTGGTTCGGTGGACGGTTGGGCCTGGAGAAATGGGCCTACTTCTTCCAGCGCATCACGGGTCTTCTGATTTATTTGTACTTACTGCTTCATATTGTGGTCACCGGCTCCCGTGCCTTTGGCCCCGACGCATGGGAACGCACCATGCAGGCAGTTTCGGGTCCCGTCTTTCGGTTCTTGGAATACTTGCTCATTGTGGTGATTACCTTCCACGCATTCAACGGCATCCGACTGATTGTCACCGAGTTTTTCGGATGGGCCCTGGGTCGTCCCCATCGCCCGGTCTATCCGTATCGGACATCCCTTCATCACCAGCGACCTCTCTTCTACACCTTAATGGTTCTTGCGTTTGTCTTTTTGATCATTACCGCGTGGGGCTTCTTGGCGAATCCATGAGGAGGCATCTATCATGAAAGAATCAAGAGGTTGGTTTCTCTTTATGATTGCAGGTCTCCTGCTCTTTGTTTTGTTGGGCGCCCATTTAATTGGGATGCACCTCTCTTCCCTGTTTGGGATCTCTTATGAGAAGACCCTCTCGTTTTCCCACGTGGCCGAGCGGTCCGCGAATGTCGCCTTTACGATCTTTTACCTGATCCTCCTTGCCCTGGCGCTATTCCATGGCTCATACGGAGTCCGTGCGATTCTCCTGGAACTCCCTTGGAGCCAAGGCCGAGAACGGATTATCACCTGGATCGTAGCGGGAATCGGGCTTTTGTTCTTTGGATACGGGGTTTGGGCCGCCCTCGCGGCCTTGGGACAAAAAGGAGTGTTTGTATGAGCCGCACTCGTTCGCTTTCAGACATTGACATTCAGATGGATAAGGTGATCCGGGAGGTCACGTTTCGGATTCTCAGATATAACGGAACCGGTGAACCCCCGACAGAGCGCGACTATACGGTGCCCGTGAAACGGGGAATGACGGTCCTGGATGGGCTCTTGTACATTAAAGAAAATCTCGACGGGTCCGTCTCGTTCCGGTACTCCTGCCGAATGGGTGTATGTGGGTCTTGTGGGATGATCATTAATGGAAAACCAGCCTTAGCCTGCCAGACACAGATCCTGGATCTGGACCGGGATGTGATTACCCTCCGCCCCATGGACAATTATCCGAACATCAAGGACCTTGTTCCGGATTTGACAAATCTCTTTGAAAAACACCGACGCATCAAGCCGTATATCATCCGTCCAGATCGTCAGGAGTTAGATCATCCCACCCGAGAGTATGCCCAATCTCCTGAGGAACTGGAGGCATTTTTACAATTCACCTATTGCATTAAATGTGGGCTTTGTCTCTCGGCATGTCCAACAGTGGCTACGGATCCTCAATTTATTGGGCCTCAAGCCCTGGGTCAACTGGCGCGTTATATGATTGATAACCGGGACGCCAATTTCGATGAGCGTTGTGATCTCGTGGACGATGTCCACGGCGTGTGGCGATGCCACTTCGCTGGGGCCTGTACAGAGGTTTGCCCGAAGGGGGTAGATCCCGCACTGGGGGCCCAACTCGTAAAACACTACATTTTGAAACACCATTGGTTTGGGATGAAGAAAAAGGTCACACAATTAATTCCAGAGACAGTCAGTGGCACCCGACGTGAGGGGATTCCAGAGCCCCCACCCCGTACGGTGGAAAGCACAACTTAGGGAAAATAAAGGGCGGGGATTCCCATGGGAATCCCCGCCCATCCTGTACCCGAAGGAGGTTACTTCACCTCGATCTCAATCTCCCGAGGCTTAGACTTCTCGGATTTCGGGATGCGCACCGTCAACACGCCATTTTTGTACACGGCCTTCGCCTTCTGAGGATCGACCTCGCAAGGGAACTCAATGGTCCGGCTGAACTTCCCGTAAGCCATCTCGATCCGGTGGTAGGTCTTGTTTTTCTCTTCCTTCTCCCGCTTCCGCTCTCCAGAGATGGTGAGTGTGTCTTCGGTCAGGGAGATCTTGATATCTTTCTTCTCCATGCCGGGGAGTTCCGCCTTCACGATGAACTCGTTGTCCGTTTCCTCGACGTCGATCGCAGGAACGAAGGCGAGATCCCGCTCTGCGAGGAGCCCACGACGGCCAAAGAAGGTATCAAACACACGCTCCACTTCATCTCTTAAGGTTGCAATCTCTTTGAAAGGATCCCAACGGATGATGTCGGCCATCGTTATCACCTCCTTTTAAGGGGTTTCTGTCAGATTTTCTGATATATTTATAACCGATTTCTTGACACCTGTCAAGGGGGTGCCCTGAGTCTTGTCCCTGATGGCCAGGTTTCCTTGTCTCTTTTGTGCCTTTCCTTTAACATCGAAATCCTATGTTGCCGCTTCGAGATGACAATCCAAAATTTTCCCGCCCCGTGGTCAATTACACGATTATTGCCCTGAATGTCTTGATCTTCCTTTACGAACTTTCCCTTGGACCCTATACCCGCTCGTTTTTCCTGCGATATGGTCTCATCCCCTTCGAATATACACATCTCGTAGACATCGGGATCCCATCCGCAATTCCGTGGAATCTGCTTACGTCTATGTTCCTCCACGGAAGTTTCGCACATATAGCGGGAAATATGCTCTATCTCTGGATTTTTGGAGACAATGTAGAAGATCGCATGGGGCATGGCAAGTATCTGCTTTTCTACATTCTTGCAGGACTGGCTGCGGCCCTCACCCAGATTTTGATGAACCCTTCCTCAAAGGTTCCGATGATTGGGGCCTCTGGAGCCATCAGTGGAGTCCTTGGAGCCTACGCAGTTCTCTTCCCACGCGCCAGGGTCTATACCCTCGTTCCGAATCCTTTCCTTTTTGGATTGTTTTATAGTATTGTCGCACTACCCGCGTTTCTCCTTTTAGGCTTTTGGTTTCTCTTTCAACTCCTTTTCGGGTTCGCCAGTCTCCCTGCTGGGGGTGGGGGAGGGGTTGCCTGGTTTGCCCATATCGGAGGATTTGTTTTCGGCGTCATTGCCGTGAAGTTTTTCGCGAGAAAACCCAGGTGGGAGTGGGTGGAGTGGTAATTAACCCTGTTCCGGGATCTCATGAGAAGAAGTGGAGGTTCCCCGATGAAATGGCTACAACCAGAAATTCTTTATCGAGCAATCTTTTTATCTGAGCCCATCCTTGCCCCAGACGGCAAGCGTTTGGCATATCTTCGGACCCGGATCGAACCCCGGGAAAAGAAGTCCTATGTCTCTGACCTCTGGCTCTACGATCTCCCGAACCGTCGACATCAGCGTTTGACCTTTCACACCCGGGCGCGTGTCTCCTATCCCCGTTGGCAGCCTCTTCAAAAGGATGGAAGGAGCCACTATTTAGCCTTTCTTTCTGAACGAGGAGAACCAAAACAAGGCGCCCAGTTATGGCTTCTGCCAACGGAAGGGGGCGAGGCCCAAAAACGAACCGATTTGGAAGGGGGAGTGCGTCGTCCGAAATGGTCTCCCACCGGACAGAAGATCTTCTTTTTAGGAACCCCCAAAACGAAGGAGCGTACAAAAACAGAAGGGGTCACGGAAATCCACCGGATTTTCTACAAACTCAACGGCGCTGGGTGGATTGAACAGCGTAATGATCAAGTCTTTTCCATTGCATTGGATCATAAGAAGCCGAAACTTCTCACGGATTTGGAAGTTCCGGTGGAGGACTACACGGTATCCCTCGACGAGAAATACCTCTACTTGGTCACCCGGTTAGGAGAAGAATACGGGCGGGTTCCCCAACGCTCACTGTATCGTTTTAACCTTCAGAGGAAGGAAATTACAGAGATTCTTGCTTTTTCCGGCCCAATCTGGAACCTCTCGCTTTCTCCAGATGGTACCTTTCTTGTGTTTTATGGCAACCCGTTGACCCACGGTTTCGGAACACGGAGCCAGGTGTATCGATTGGACCTTTCTACCGGTCAACTTCGCTCTTTGACAGCCCATTTCGACCGGTCTGTGGGGAACGCTCTAAACTCCGATTTTCGGGTCCCTTCGAGTCTCCAGGGACCCACGTGGGGACCGGATGACTGGATCTACTTTTTGGCGACGGATGGCCCCGTTTGTTCTCTTTTTCGGGTCGATCCCGATGGACATACCATCGAACGGATCACACCTCCGAAGGGTTCAGTGGAGGGGTTTTCACTTGCCCAAGCAGATCCCACCCTCTTGGCATTTGCATGGATGTCTTTTACACAACCTACGGAACTCTATCTTCGTCGTGGAGACAAAACTCGCCAAATCACCCGTGTGGGGAAACGAATCTTTCGCGGGTGGCAATTTCAGAAACCTCGAAAACTTAACGTGACCGCGTCCGATGGTCAAGAACTCCAGGTCTTTTATCTTCCCCCGTACCCACAAAAAGACTCAAAGGAGTCCCGACCTGCACCGGCCGTTTTGGAGATCCATGGTGGTCCGCGTACGACCTATGGAGATGCCCTCATGCTTGAGTTCCATCTTTTGGCAGCCGCAGGTTTAGGTGTGATCTTTACGAATCCCCGTGGAAGTGAGGGATTTGGCGAAGAGTTCTCCACCGCCGTTTCAAAACATTACGGAGAACGAGATTTCCAAGACCTTATGGAGGCCGTGGATGCCGTGGTGCATCAGGGGTGGGTCGACCCGGACCGGTTAGGCGTCACCGGCGGATCTTACGGGGGATTTATGACCAACTGGATCATCGGACATACCCATCGGTTCAAAGCCGCTGTTACTCAACGTTCGATCTCGAATTTCGTGTCTTTCTTTGGCACCGCGGATATCGGGTATCGCTTTGCGGAGTTTGAGATTGGGGAAACCCCCTGGGAGAACTTAGAAGAGTATTGGAAACGGAGTCCCCTGGCGTATGTCAAGGAAATCCAGACTCCCCTTCTGATCATTCACGCAGAACAGGATCTCCGGTGTCCCATCGAACAGGCTGAACAGTTGTTTGTCGCGCTGAAATACCTGGGACGTGAGGTCGTGTTCGTTCGCTATGCCGACGAGAATCATGATCTCTCACGGAGTGGGAAACCCCATCATCGAGTGGACCGTTTGCAGAGAATTATTGCGTGGATGAAAAAGTACCTCCTGGATTCCCCTATAAAATCTGGGTGAGCCCCTTGACAATCCGAGTGAATGAGTGTACTATTAAAATAGTACACTCAACCTATTGGGCCTGAAGTCCGTTTTACAAGTAGGAGGTGCTTATGCTGTGGATATTAGTTCTGTCCTTGGTTGCAGCAAGCGACACTGTAGAAGTGGGAAACAAACGGGTCACCGCTGTTTATACAGCAACGCCGCCCGTGATTGATGGACAATTGGAACGAGTATGGTTTCAAGCACAACCGATCACAGAATTCATACAACAGGAACCTGATGAAGGGGCTCCCGCCTCCGAAAGTACGGAAGTTTATGTCCTATACGACGATGACAATCTCTACGTAGCGTTCCGGTGTTATCAGGAGAAAGTGAAGGCGTGGGTGGCCTCCTGGGACAACGCTTATGGAGATCGGGTAGCTTTGTACCTGGATACCTTCGGAGACAAACGGACCAGTTATGGCTTCGAAGTGAACGCCATGGGAATCCAGGAAGACTTTTTGATCACCAACGATGGCCGAAGTTACGACGATTCCTGGGACGGGATCTGGATTGCCGAAGCAAAGATTACATCAGAAGGGTATGTGGTCGAGATGGCGATCCCCTTTAAATCCTTGAGGTACAAAAAGGGACTGGAGTCTTGGGGCATTAACTTCCGACGTCGAATTAATTCGAAAGATGAAACCGATTACTGGGCACCGATGAGCCGAACCGAAGGGCTCCGGGTTTCAAAATTTGGGACCCTGGTGGGGCTTCATCCCCGGGTTGTCGGACGATACCTGGAAATTTATCCGGTAGGCCTGATCCGAAACGACAAGTATCCCGATGTTCCTTCTCAAACCAAACCCCATGTAGGATTGGATGTTACGTGGAGCCCGGGTCCCCAGACACAGGTGAACTTCACAGTGAATCCTGATTTCGGTGAAGTGGAGGCAGATCCCTATAAGATCAACCTTTCGAAATACCGTCTCTTCTATCGAGAACGACGGCCCTTTTTCACCGAAGGATCGGAATATTTCCGCGTCAAATCCATGGGAGGCATGAATGTTGGTCCCATGATCTACTTTTTCTATAGTCGAAACGTCGGTCGGAAACTGTGGAGTGGAGAGGAGGTTCCGATCTCCTTTGGCGCGAAAATCACCCATAAGTCAACACGGTGGGAAACCGGGTTCCTTTTGGTCCGTACAGAGCCCAAGGCCTCCGAGTATGACTCCGAGCCCTTGGCCTATTTTGGCGTCTTTCGCCCAAAATACACGTTATTTGGAAACTCCACGGTGGGGCTCTTTTTGGGCACAAAGGAGGCCCCTCAGGAAAATCGGTATACTCGGATTGCAAGTGTGGATCTCAATCTCCGAAATTCCTCCACAGAATTCCGCACGATCGGTGCATTGGCCAACATCCGCACCGCAGATGAACTCCAGGCCGTGCTTGGAAAGTACATGGATATCGGTTACTCCTATCAAGGCCGCAAGTGGTTCTCGATGTTAGGGCTCACTTACATTGATGATAAGTTCGACATTAACGAGTTAGGCTACGTAGGTCTTCCTGGAGTCTTCTCCGTTGGGTTTTTCGGGGGACCCATGTTCTTCCCGAAGTCTGGGCCAATCCGTTCCCTGATGCTTGGGGCTGGTGGAGGCATGTTCCGTGAGTTCGCAGAAGGCGTAAACGAATGGACGACGGGCCTCTTCATCGGGAACCTCCAACTCCGAAATTTGTGGGGTGGAGGCGGCAATATTTCATTCGGGAGGTCTTACGAGCAGGGCCAGTACTACACAGATATTAACGTTAACCTCAACATCTATAGCCCATTTACGGGTGACTTGAGTGGTGGACTATGGTCGTGGTTTGGCTACGGATACAACTATCGAAGAGAATACTTTGCATGGAAGGGGAACATCGGAACATGGACCAATTATTCCTTCAACCCCTCGACATCTTTCAGTTTTGACACACATACAGTGCTGGAATTCCGGCCAGATCGCTCGCTGGAAGAGATCACCTTCATTGTAACCCCACGGTTCACATGGAATGTGACGCGGGATCTCCAGGTGTCTTCCTATGCGGAAGGGGTTGCGACGTATACCACGAAGGAGATCGGCCGTGTGCGGATTGGGGCTCTCTTGAAATGGCGTGTCGCCCCAAAGAGTTGGTTCTATATCGCCCTCAATGACCTGGAAACACGACCCTCTCAAAACCAAGCCTTCACTTCACAAGAACGGGTCGCCTTGGTGAAGATCCGGTATCTCTTCTATTTCTGATGACCCCAAAAGAAACCGTTTTATACCTCCGGATTCGTGCCAAGCCGAATGCACGGAAAACCCGGGTGATCGGGATCCTCGAGGATGATAGCCTCAAGATAGAAATCGCCGCCCCTCCGACCCAGGGGAAAGCTAATCAGGAATTATTGAGGTTTCTTCAAAAGCAATTGGGAGGTGAGGCAGAAATTGTTTCTGGCCAGGGACAACGCTTTAAAATGGTGCGTATCCGGAACCCTGAAACTACGGATTGGAAGTCAAAACTGTTGGGAGAAAAACAATGAACAGTTTGTGGATCTTTCTTTGGATCGTAAATGTCTGGGCGGGCGACCAAACGCTCTACACGTGGATCCATGATAACTGGCGGTCACCGGTTACAGATGTTGTCTTCCCTATCCTCACGCACACAATGGACAAGGAAGCCCAATTCGGGCTGTGGGCTGGGATGATGGTCTTGGGTGGGCCCGAGACCCAGCGGTTTGGCAAGGTTCTGGCCATCGGTGGTCTGGCCCAGACCCTCACGGTCACGACCCTGAAGTTCCTCACAAACCGGCCGCGTCCTGAAGGGGCTTCTCCTCGCTACAACTCCTCGTTCCCTTCGGGGCATTCTGCGGCGGCCTTTTACTGGGCCACCATGCTGGCATCGAAACTCCATAGATATAAAGTTCCCCTCTATCTCTGGGCCACCGGGGTTGCGCTCTCCCGGGTTTATCTGGGAAGGCATTGGCCGACCGACGTCCTGGTTGGAGGGCTAATCGGCTATGGCTTCGCTCGATTCACGCTGGATCGGGAAGTGGTGATTGGAGACTGGCGAATTTGGCCCTAAAAACCTACACTACAGGAGTTTTTGAGCCTCTTCAAGGATTTGGCGATGATCTTCGATCCGTTCGAGGAAACTTTCCCGCAATCTTCGCTCTTTGATCGCATTCGCCATGCGCATCAGGTCATCCACACTCCGCTTAAGGGATGCTCGAATTTCTTCGGCCGGCCGATGTAAGGCCTGTTCGATTCGATATCGGGCAAACCATAAGGTCGGCACCGGAATTTCTTTGGGGACTTTTGATAGGGATTGCTGAATCAAAGGGTAGGCTCGTTCTGGTGCCCCCTGGAAATACAGTGTTTGGGCTTTTAAAAAAAGGGAGTGGACCCATATCCAGAGATCCTCTTGAAGGAAGAGGGGTTCCAAGGTATCTAAAAGTTTTTGACTTTGTTCTGGTCGTCCCCGAAGGAGGTGGAACTCTGCCCACAAGAGTTCCAGAGGAAGCCAACGTTCGGGAGATGGATGTGCTTGGAGGAGGCGTTGGATGTGCCCGATCCATCGGGAAGCCTCGGGAAGATTCCTCTCCCGAAGAGATGCAAACAAACGTTGTTCCAGCAAATAGAGGCGAAGGACTGGCATATTGAGGGAATCCAAAATTTGTTCGCTGTGTTCAAAACACGTTTTGGCTTCTTCAAATTGCCCCAGGGTGGCATAGATACGTCCCAATTCAGCTCGCCATCGCCATTCATTTTTCAAATCCCCGGTGACTTCCGCGATCCCAATGGCATCTTGTAAGTTTTGTAAGGCCTTCTCCAGATGTCCACGGATCCGATACCATTCTGCTGTTTCTGCCAGAACCTGAGCAATTTGAGGGGGGTGCTGGATCTTCTGGAAAAGTCGAGCGGCGGCGTGGAGGTCCTTGAGGGCTGGGTCCATTTCGAGCCGGAAAAGGTGGACTTTCCCCATTGCTAAAAATGCACGGCCAATGCGATAAGGATCTTGGGCCTTCATGGCAGTGGAGAGTGAAGACCGGAGGGCATATTGGGCCGCTTCAAATTTTCTTCGGTGGATGGAAATGAGTCCCATTAAATAGGTCGCGTCCGCAAGGAGGTCTGGGTCACGAACACTTCTGGCCAGGCGATAGCCCCGTTGCGCAGCGTGGATCGCTTCCGTGAGTGAACCCTGAGGGAGAAGGATGTTGAGGCCTACATGAAGCCAGAGTTCTGCATGGCGTCGGGGGTGAGCCTGCTCATCCAGAATCTGGAGCAGTTCACGGATCACCCGATACTCCTCCTGCCATTCGTAACGAGCATGGAGAAGTCGCGCATACTGGCGCAAAAGGGTGGGAAGGGAGATGCTTTTGGATCGACGTGACGTCTTTTCTTCTCGTTCCCACAACTCCTGATAGATTGCCTTCGCTGTGCTCGCTGCCATCACTTCGTTCAAGCGATTGGCAGCCTGCAGTGCGAAGACTTTGGATCGATTCCATTGCCTTGCCCCCCTGAAATGCATGGAGGCAAGCAGTCCATGGAGGGCATTATCCTCCGCGCTTCGGCTATAGGTTTCCCCCAAAAAACGGTGAATTTGTATTCTGCGTTGAAGGGGAATACTTTTTACAAGCGTAGCCCGAGTCCATCCATTAACAAATGAAAATCTAGAATCAGATTCGTGTACAAGTCCCAAACTTTTTGCTTTTTCTAAGTGTTCGTAAACCACCGGGAGGGGTATACTAAGAAATTCTGCTACGGCGTGGTCATCGATGATTTCTCCCGTCATTGCCGCAATTTGAAGCACTTCTCTCGTTTCCCTGGAGAGGAGGCTGAGGAGACGTGAAAGGGTTTCTTTGGGTGTGCGGGGGATCTGTGCTTCCCCGGTCATACGAAGGATAGAAACCGCGAAAGAAAGATGAAGAGGATTCCCTTTGGTGGCTTTCCATACAGCCTCCGGGGACACCTGTGGAGGTACCCCACCCTCTGCCATCATGTAGGCCTGGGTTTCCTGAAAGGAAAATGGTGGAAGTTCCACTTCAAGAACGGGAATCTTCCAGGGGAGATTCAGCGGACGGGATGCAGAGGCAATGATATGGATGCCCTGACCTAACCCCCCATAAATATTGAGATGTTGGAGAAACTCGATGGTATCGGGATCCAGACGTTCAAGATCTTCTAAAAACAAAACTGTTTTCCCTCTCCTCCCCAATCTATTGAAAAGCCGAATGAGGGTTTGAAAGATAAGGTTTCGCCGGCTTACCGTAGGTGTTTCTGGAACCCCAGGAATCGCGGGAATGGGAATTCCAAGATCACTGAACAAGGGGGCGAAAAAGGGGAGCGTTGGGCCAAATTCTTGGGTGATGGGACGATTCAATGCATGAAATTCTTCGATAAAGGCTCCTAAAATGGGGGCAAGGGGATAGGGGACCGGGGGGATGGGATAAGGCCCCAGGAC
>WFXO01000099.1 GCA_015490555.1 Caldifarciminota bacterium
GTGGTCATTGAAGGGACATGGAGGGACACCCTGGTGGACACGACGGTGACGGTTGGAGATACCCTGGTCGAGTGGGCGATGGACAGTGTGATGCTCACAGGGATCTGGAGGATTGGCTGGGATGTGTGGGCCACAGACAGCATAGACACGGTGGAAGCAGAGAACGGCCACGGTCTGTTCTACTGGGCGGTGACGGGAGTGGAAGAGCGGACCCAGGATCTCCAGAGAGTTCGGATCATCGGGGGGTATCCGAATCCGTTTGTTCGGGAGGTCGTGTATGTGATCACAGGAGATGGTCCCAAACGGATCCAGGTGGACGTCTACGATGTAGTCGGGCGGCGCGTGTGGACCTGGGACGGGGAGGCCGAAGGAAGGACAGTGGTCCGCTGGGATGGACGAGACGCACTGGGACACAAAGTAGCAGAGGGGATCTATTTAATGAGAATCCGAGTAGCCTCGGAAAATGCTTCTTTAGAAAAGACCTTCTTATTGATCAAGATGTTGTGAGGTCTCATGACATAATATTTTCAATCCTCAAAACTGGAAGGGAAACGCTCAGATTTCCTTGACATCCACAGGAAAAGGCCGTATCAATAAGTCCCTAAAAAATCCCATTCGAAGGAGGCACGCAGGGCATGAGTGAAGTGATTGAAACCCAAGGGCAAACGGAGGAAAGTGCAAACGTAGGAGGTGATGCGCTTGACTTTACCAAGTTAGTGGAAGAAACCCTGAACCTGCCCGAGGAAGGGCAGGTGGTCCCAGGACGCATCGCAAAAATCATCGGCCAAGACGTTTACATCGATATCGGGGGAAAGAGTGAGGGGGTCGCCCGGATCTACGAATTCAAAGAGGAAGAACTTAAGGAAGGGAACGAGGTCTTCGTCTACATCGAATCCTTAGAGGGCCGAGACGGCAAGACCATTGTCTCCAAACACAAAGCGGACTTTCTCCGTGCTTGGGACCGGATCAAAGAGATCTACGAGAACCACGAGACCGTACAGGCCAAAGTGGTCCGTCAGGTGAAGGGCGGCCTGATGGTCGAACTCCTTGGGGTGAAAGCCTTCCTCCCAGGGTCCCATCTGGATGTTCGTCGGGTCAAGAGCATCTCATCCTTTGTGGGGAAGACCATCGAAGTCAAGGTCATCAAACTGAACAAAGCCCGAAAGAACATTGTGGTCTCCCGCCGGGAGGTCATTGAGGAGCGGATTGAACGGACCCGTCAATGGCTCATGCAGATCAAGCCCGGCGATGTCCTGGAAGGCACGGTGAAGAACCTGACCGATTTTGGGGCCTTCGTCAATTTCGGAGAAATTGACGGGCTCATCCATATCTCCGACCTTGCTTGGCACAAAGTCAAAGACCCCAGCGAGGTGGTTCAACCCGGGGACCGGGTCAAAGTGAAGGTCCTGGATGTCGACCCGGACAACATGAAACTCTCTTTGTCTCTAAAACATCTCACGCCTCACCCGTGGGAGAAAATCAAAGAGAAATATCCTGTGGGCACCAAGATCAAGGGACGGGTCACCCGGGTGATGGACTATGGGGTCTTTGTAGAAATTGAGCCAGGGATTGAGGGCTTGGTCCACATTTCTGAAATGACATGGGGGAAGCCCCCGCGGCACCCCAGTGACCTCGTGAAGGAAGGAGAAACTGTAGAGGTTGTCGTCCTTAACATTGATGTCGAAAAACAAAAACTCTCCTTGGGGATGAAACAGGCCAAGCCTGACCCCTGGAGCATGATCGAAGAGAAATACCCCAAGGGCACGGTGGTCAAAGGTACGGTGGTGGACTTCGGCAATTTCGGGGCCTACATTGAGATTGAAGACGGGATCGAAGGATTCTTGCACGTTGCGGACATTTCCTGGACCAAGAAGTTCTCAAGGCCCGAGGAGGCCCTTCGTAAGGGGCAGCGTCTGCGATTGATGGTCACCGGGATTGACAAGCGGAACCGAACGTTAGAACTTTCGTTAAAGGATCTTCAGCCGAACCCGTGGGACGAGATCATCCGGAGAATCCCGGTGGGATCCCACATCAAGGCCCCCATTCTGGAAGTGGTGGAGCGAGGTGTGGTGGTAGAAGTAGACAAAGGACTGGAAGGGTTTGTCCCCCAATCTCATTTGGTACGTCGCGGGAACCCCTTGGAAAACTACAAGGTGGGCGAGGAATTGAACCTTCAGGTTCTCCGTGTGGAGCCTCAACGCAAGCGAGTCTTGGTCTCTGAACGAGAATATGTCCGGGCGAAGGAGCGGGCGGACTTGGCACGGTATCGACCTGAGCCGGCTCGCATCAATCTGGGCGAACTCCTGCGCGGGGAATTAGAGCGGCTTCAAGCCTTACGAGAGAGCCGCGAACAAGAGGAAGAGGCCTCTGAGTCAGAACCTTCGGAAACAAAGGCTCAAGAGGTTCCTTCTGGAGAACCGGAATCTTCAGAAACTTCCCCTGATGAATCCTCGGAAGAGGCCTCATCGGGCAACTAATTTGCTTCAGGATGCAATTGAAAAATCAGACGTTGAACGATGAAGTGAACCACGGATTTGACACGGTGGTTTTCAGCCACCTATAATTCCAGCATGGAATTTTCGGAGCCTTTAGGCCGGATTTACGAACCGATCCTCGACTCCCTTCGGGCAACGAATGAAATTATTCGGGAAGAAGGGCTTGCAGATCTCCCTTTAGCGATTCCTACTTTTGTCTTATCCGGGAAGCGCCTCCGATCGGCGGGTCTTCTCTTTGCTGCACGGGCCTTCGGGGAAGCCCATTATGAGGCGGCCAAACTCGGGGCCGGAGTCGAACTGATTCACGCTTCTTCCCTGGTGCACGACGATGTTGTCGATAACTCTCGGTTCAGGCGAAACGCCTTATCCCTTCACTATGAGTATGGTCCCCATTTGGCGGTCTTAGCCGGAGACTTCCTGTTCACCCGCGGACTTCGATTTATCGATGAAGCAGGAGGTCCCCTCTTTATCCGGGAGGCCATCCGGGCAGTCTCTGAGATGGTTGAAGGCGAAGTAGAAGAAGAGGTGTTGCCTCCACAGGAACAACTCCGGGAAGCCGTGTATCTTCGCATCATCTACAAAAAAACGGCCTCCCTTTTCCAAACTGCCATGCGGATGGGCGCCATGATCCGGAATCTCCCCCCGGAAGAAGTGGATCTTTTTGGTCAAATTGGGTTCCACTTTGGCATGGCTTATCAAATTGTGGACGACTGCGACGACCTCTTTTCCCATAGCGACCCGGATTTCGAACAACAGAAGATCACGCTCCCCACGATCAAGGCGTTCCAGCGGGGGACCATCAAGACCCACGAAGACACCCGAGACCGCGAGGCTTTGCGTCAGGCGATTCTGGAAGCCCAAGGCTTCCAAGATTCGATTGCCATTGCAAAAGAATATCTCCAGAAGGGCCTGGATTGGGTCGAAAAGATCCCCGATCCCGAACTCCAGACCTCACTGAAAAACTTTTTTGGCTATTTAGAGGATCGGGCTCACAGGGTGTTAGAGACGTTCGCGTAGTCCCCTACCCTTCCCTAAGCAATTCTCTGATTTTTCCTCGTAATTGGTCTGGAGTGAAGGGTTTTTGAAGGAAGCCGTGTTCTGTTTCTGTAATGCCTAAGTCCTCCGGGAAGTATCCTGACACAAAAAGGATCTTCAAGCCCGCCTGGTGCTCGAGCACCACACGTGCCAACTCCTCTCCTCTCATGTCTGGTAGGACAAAATCCGTCACCATGAGTTTCACAGAGGACGAAGAGGTTTGCACGATTTTCACCGCTTCTGCCGCATCCTTGGCTTCCAGAACATGAAATCCCATTCCCTTGATGACTTGAGCCATAAGGTGCCGGACACTTTCATCGTCCTCGACAACCACAACGATACCTGCCCCGTGCAGGGAATCGATGGATGCCTTCACTGCCTGTGCCTCCTTTCCTTCTTTTTCAGGTCCACGGGGAAAATAAATCCTAAAGGTGGTTCCTTTTCCCACTGCTGTTTCTACTTGAATTGCTCCTTGGCTTTGACGAACGATCCCATAGACCGTTGAAAGCCCCAGTCCTGTCCCCTTTCCTGCCTCTTTTGTCGTGAAGAAGGGTTCGAAGATATGTTGAAGAACCTCTTCGGTCATGCCAACTCCGGTATCAGAAACGGAGAGCATTACATATTCTCCGGGTCGAATTTCAAAGTATGGGCCATGGATAGGCTCGCGAACCACCACGTTTTCTGTCCGAATAGTGATTGTCCCACCGGTCGGCATGGCGTCTCGTGCGTTGGTCACCAAGTTCAAAATCACGGTTTCCAGGTGGGAAGGTTCAATGAAAATGGGCCACAAATTAGGACTCAGGTCCGTTTGTAACCGGATCTGTTCCCCAATGATGCGGTGGAGCATCACGCGCATGTCTTCCACTACCGAATTAACATTTACCACCTCAGGTCGAGCCACCTTCCGGCGGCTGATCAGTAGCAGTCGTTTGGTCAACTCCGCTCCCTTCTTAGCTGCTTTACGAATTTGCTCTACGAAGGGAAAAATCGGATCTTCCTGATGAATGCGTTGATGGATGAGGTCGGCATTCCCTGCAATGATGGTCAAAATGTTGTTGAAATCATGGGCGACCCCGCCCGCCAATCGTCCAATAGATTCCATCTTCTGCGCATGGATCAGTTGATGTTCCAAGGTAGTGAGATCTGTGATGTCGTCAATCACTGCAAACGATCCAATGTAATTATGATCCTCGTCATAGAGCGGGCTTCCGTGGACCCGCAAGGTCCGAACCGACCCATCCTTTCGCTTAACCGTGATGGTATACGAATCTGAGATGCCCAGTCTCCGTTTCTCTAAATGCGGGAGGACCTCTTCTCGAACATTCGGCTCCAAGAGATCCAAGAAAGAGCGTTGGAGCAGTTCTTCGGCGGTCATCCCCAAAATCTCGCAAATTCGAGGATTGACGAAGGTAATCCGGTCTTTTTCGTCAAACACCATGAGCCCTTCCCGCATCTTGTAAATCAGCCGACGGTATTTCTCTTCTGAATCCACAATTTGTTTGACTAACTGGGCGCGGGACAGAACCACACCCAGGCGATCTGCAATGGATCGGAGCGTCCGCTCTTCACTTGGTGAGATCTCCGGACGTGGACTCGCAAAAAGGAGAGAGGTGTGAAACATCCCCTCGACCATAATGGGGACCTTGATATACGAGCGAATCCCCAAAAGAGTCTGATACATCCGGACCTGTCGCCGATCCCAGACGGGATGGTAAAGGGCAGAGAGGTCCTTCCCTTTGATCATTTCACCCGCGAAGTGTTTCTGCAATAAAGGGCTCGGAGCCTCGACAGGGAAAAGGAACGCATCCGGTCCGATTTCAATCCCAAACTCCTGACGCAGGACCTCAAAGCGTTCGTCCATGGGATAGAGATAGGTCAAACTCAGTCCTTTCCGCTTGGGGTCAAACACAACGCTGTATCCGAGAACGTATTCCATCTCATCCACCACGGTCTGAATCACCTTTCTTAAGGCCTCTTCAGGATCCAGAATTGTGGAGAGTTCCTGGTGGATCTTATCCAGCAATATCAACTCTTTCGTTCGCTCCTCCAAGGCATGGAGTAAAGAGGCTGTGGATAATGCGGTGGTTGCTTCCCGGGCGATGGTAGACCCAATGCGGGCCCAGCCTTCGGGGAAAGGTCCTTCCGTCTCATAACTCAGGACCAAAACGCCCCAAGGACGGCCCGAATGGGTGAGCGGGAAAGCAATGAGTGCCTCGAGTTGTCTCAACGGAGTGTGTCGTTCCTGAGGCAAGAGATTCATCAACCATTTTTTAGAGAGGATCAGGGGTTGCGGGGCCTCTTGATGGAAGAAGCCTTCCTCGAGCCATTGTAGGAGGTCTGGGACCAATTCTTCTGGGAATTCGGACACTGCTAATACCCGAGCCGATTCCTCCTGCTCTTTGTGAAGAACCACCCCTCCCTGTGCTTGCAAGTGCTGGAGAAACACACGAAGAACAGCGTCCGAAATCTCGTGCAGATACACCCTTCCCCGCAGGGCTTCATACAAACTCTGGAGTGCCTCCGCCTCCTTTTGGGCGACCTGTGCTTCTCTCTCCCGTCGTTTCTGCTCTGTGATATCCAAGAAAAGCAAGGCGAGGCCGGTTTGCTGGCCTTCCTCGGACCAATAA
>WFXO01000100.1 GCA_015490555.1 Caldifarciminota bacterium
CGGTATCGACCAACCCGATGACGGGAATCCCCAACTTCCGGGCCTCCCGGACCGCGATCTCTTCTTCCCGCACATCCACAACGTACATGAGGTCCGGGAGTTTGTTCATGTCTTTGATGCCCCCAAGGACCCGCTCCAATTTCTCTTTTTGCCGCAAGAGTTGGATGGCCTCCTTCTTGGGAAGCAACTGGAGCCGACCATCCTGTTCCATCCGCTCGAGGTCCTTGAGGTACTCAATTCGTTTTTTGATGGTCTGGAAATTCGTCAAGAGACCGCCCAGCCATCGTTCGGTGATGTAGAAGACCCCGGCCCGTTTCGCCTCCTCTTCGACGATGTCCTTCCCCTGTCTCTTCGTACAGACAAAGAGGATCCGACCGCCGTCCCGGGCAACTTCCATCATCTTCTCGTAAGCACGCTTGAGGAGTTCGAGCGTAATCCGGATGTCGATAATGTGGATGCCCTGTTTCTCCGCGAAGATATAAGGGCGCATTTTGGGGTTCCACCGCCGCCGCTTGTGGCCAAAGTGGACACCGGCCTCTAAGAGGTCCCGTAAAGTGATCGGAAGATCAACGCTTGGAGTATTGGGGCGCTTTTCTTCTCTTGGATAATCCATACTTCATTCTCTCCTTCTCTCTGGGGTCTCTCGAAAGCATGCCGTATTTCTTCAGGGTATCCCGTAAATCCGGGTCATACTGAACTAATGCCTTCGCCAATGCCAGTCGGAACGCCCCGGCTTGGCCGGCGAGTCCGCCCCCCTGGACCTTTACGACGATGTCAAACTGTCCTTCCCGCTTGGTGACCCGTAAGGGTTCCAGCGCATGAAGGACCAGATCCTCGCGCTTAAAGTATTCCAGGGGACGTTTTCCGTTGACATAAATCCAGCCATGTCCCTCCGGCTTCAGCCGGAGCCTCGCGACGGCCCGTTTGCGAGAACCGGTCGTAAAAATCAATTCTGCCATCTACGTCCTCCAAAAGGCTTATCGAAATTGGCTTAAATCTAAAGGTTGCGGCTTTTGCGCTGAATGGGGATGGGCTTCACCGGCATACACTTTCAGTCGTTTGAGCATCCGCCGACCGAGTTTATTCTTCGGCAACATCCGCTTGACCGCCAACTGGATCAGCCGCTCCGGATGGGTTTGCCGCATCCGCTCCGCCGTAATCGCCTTCAGGCCACCCGGATAGCCGGAGTGCCGATAATAGACTTTCTGCTGCCATTTCTTCCCTGTCAGGCGGACCTTTTCGGCATTCACCACAATGACAAAATCCCCCGTGTCAAGATGGGGGGTATATTCGGGCTTGCGTTTTCCCATCAATAACAGGGCAATCCGGGAGGCCAACCGCCCGAGGACCTGATCTTTGGCGTCTACTACCCACCAGGTTCGCTTGATCTCTTTCGGTAGATACGTTTTCATCCTCTTTCCCTCTTCCTTTCCGAGTTTCCGGGAAGTCATTGAAAGTCTAATACTTATAAAGGACCCTCCCCTCACGGTCAATGAGTGACCGACCCAGGGAAGGCTTCAAGGTGCGAATTGTAAGGCATTCCAGAGAATCATGCAATGAAGGAAGAATCCGCTTGTCGACACCTCCCCCTTTGCGCACCGTTCACCTCCATTCCAATTCTACGCGGCTGTAAGCATCTCGATAGGTGAAGTTGAGTCGGAATCGATCCCCTGCCCGATAGGTGAAGACCAACGGCCAATTGGGACATTCCTCTGCCCGGCAGATCACCTGCCCCTCATGGAGAACCACCAGCCGGAACACCACAAGGTCACCAGGATGGCCCGACAGATTCACTTCCTGACAGTGGAGTCCCTGTGGCCAGTGCCATGTACAGACTCTCCCTATGGGACGGAATCGGGCCCCGGGGACCAGATCAGCAACCAGAGCCCCGTTCAGAAGCGGAACCAGATCGGGTTTGACCACAGGGTCGTTCAGGGTTCGGGAATCCAGCAAGCCCACCTCCAAAGCCCCTCCATCGGGAAAGACCCGTCTTGGCTTGAATTGCAGACGTTCGAGGGCCCCCAGCGACTCATCATACAGGAGCGGGCCGTAGAGTTCTTGAAACAGGAGATCGACCGGTTCGGGAGGAACCCAGGACTCGATCGTGGAACAGATGACGCGGACCCGCGGATGGTTTCCGAATCGGTAATGGAGGTAGCGGCAGGCCAGGGCATTTTCTTCGACCGCATACACCCTCTTCACACGTTTGGCCAGATATGCGGTCATATGGCCGAGCCCCGCACCTGCCTCAACGACGACCCAATCGGGTTGAATCATCGTGCGGAGATGCCGTTGGAGTCGGCGGGTTCGTGTCCGATCCTCATAGATGCTGAGAATGCTTAAGAAGGCGTCCAGATCCAAGAATTGCTCGTCCGGCAGATCATTCAAAATTTCCATGGGTCCAACTCTCCGACTCCACTTTATCCCGCATTTCTACGGGTTCCAATTATATGCTGTGGCACCGCCGGGATCTGACCCCAAGGAGTGTAGAGAAGGCACGTTCTCCTCGGTCTATGGAGCCTGTGGAACCAAGGCCTTAAACTTTATACCGCACGGAAAAAGGGAAACGGAGGGGTGGCCGAGCGGCTGAAGGCGCGCGATTCGAAATCGCGTATCCCCTTAACCGGGGATCGTGGGTTCGAATCCCACCCCCTCCGCCATCCTCCTTCAAGATCTTGACATTTCAAGATGCCTGACTTCATACCAAATCGGATCGTGGCACTCCTGACCGATTTCGGCCTTTCAGACCCGTATGTCGCAGTGATGAAAGCCGTCATCCTCCAACGCGCCCCTTCTGTGACCTTTGTGGACATCAGCCACGAGGTACCCCCTCAAGATCTTTGGGCCGGGGCCTGGATCCTTCGCCAGGCTTTCTCCTGGTTCCCCCAAGGGACCATCTTTCTGGTGGTTGTGGATCCGAGCGTCGGCACAGACCAGCAAAAACTCGCCGTGTCCTGTGCCGGACGGGTCCTGATCGGACCGGACAACGGGGTCCTCTCTCTGGTCTATCAAGAGCCTCTGGAAGCCTACGCCTTGCCCACCCCCCCGGACGCCTCTTCAACCTTCCATGGTCGGGATCTCTATGCAAGGGCAGTGGCCGATCTCCTGAGCGGTGCCCCTCTGTCTTCCCTCGGGTCTCCTACGCACCCCACCGTGCGCTTCACGATCCCAAGCCCACAATCGGTGGCAAATGGGTTTCAGGCAGAAGTCGTGTATGTGGACCGCTTTGGGAACCTCATCACCAACCTCGAAGTGCGACATGTCGGGAATGCCGCCCCAAGAGTGGTAGAACTGGGGGACCGCCGAATTCCCTTTGTGCGTCGTTATGCAGATGTTGAGCCGGGCGAACCCTTAGCCCTCTGGGGATCTTTTGGCCAATTGGAGATCTCTATTCGGGATGGGAACGCGGCCGAACTCTTCCACGCGCAACGAGGAACCCCCGTCAAGGTGATCCTCACATGAAAGTCCGAATCCTCTGGATCGGCTTATTTGTAACCAGTCTCTTGCACAGCCAATGGATGCGACCGGGGCTTCCGGATCTCACCTGGGTCTTCTTGATCCCCCTGGCCTTACATCCGCTGCGGATCCCCGGCATTTTGGGACTGCTCC
>WFXO01000101.1 GCA_015490555.1 Caldifarciminota bacterium
CGGCAGCAACCGCAGAAAGAAATTCCGTGAGGGGAGCCGCGAGGACACTGACATAAGCCCGTCGGAGGACTGACCGGTAGAACGACTTGGTCAACGCCTGAAATCGTTTGGTCTCCTCAGGTTCCATGGCGAATCCCTTGACCAATTTGGCGCCTTCCAGTGTCTCTGCCAAGTGTTTCCCGATTCGGGCCATCCGATGCTGAACGCGTACAGAGCGTTTCCGAATCTTCCGTCCGATCGCCGCAATCAAAAAAGCAAAGGTCGGCACCACAAATAACGCAAAGATGGTGAGTCGCCAACTGGCAATCAACGCAATGCTCAAATAGGCCAAGCCATTCAGGCCTTCTCGAAGCATCACAAAGAGTCCATGGGTGATGGCCCCTTTGATTTGATTCACATCGCTCAGGAATCGGGACAGCCATTCCCCTGTGGAGTGGGATTCAATCTGAGGAAGGGGCATGTGCAGGACTTTTTCGTAAAGATGGTCTCTGAGGTCCTTCACGATCGTCTCTTCCAGGGTTACCGAGGTGAGTCGTTGCAGGTAGGTGACCAAGAATTTCAATAAGAACAAGACGACGATGGCAAGAGCGAGTCGTTGGACCGCGACCATCGGGGGAATCTGGGTGACCCATTCAACCAAGAATCGCCAGGGGCCTTGGACATTGGGCTCGGGCAAAATGGCCGACGTTCGTGAACCTTCAAAGAGAACCTTCAAAATGGGAGAGAGGAAAGCGAGAGAGATACCGTTCAACAGAGAGGCCACGAACATGAGGAACAACGTGAGGGCAGTTCGGAGTTTATGACGGCCCAGAAGGCGGAGAAGTTGGGTAATCATCCCGAAAGGAGCCCTTCCAAGACCTGATGAAGGTCCTCGCCAGGAGTCCAGAGGGCGATCGGGGTATCCGTGTGGATGGCGGGAGGCCGTTTGATCAGGCAAGGGATTCCCATCATCATGGCCATCGGCAAAAAGAACGACTCGTCTCCAATATACAGGTCCGACAAGGAGAGCACAGCGAGTTGCTCCAGAGGGTCCATCCTGGAGATATCAATCCCGCGGTCGCCATGGGTCGAGACATAGGTGGCTCGTACGATCGCGCTTTCGATCCGAGAGGCCTCCTCATCAGTAATGGGGGTATCCAGGAAAATCAAACGCTTTTCTCGTGTATGGCCCTTGTAAACGAGGTGATCCCAGACGCGCCGACGCATTTCATGGGGAGGTTCGGGTTCGATCTCCTTGAGGTCAATGGAGAAGATGCGACACAGGGCTAAATAGGGCTCCACCTGCGAAAAATCTACTGAAACGATCAGGTTGTAATACGGATAACTAGCGGGGTCGAAGGAAACGCGATACTGCGCTGGGACATGTTCTGGCAGTTCGCGATACGGGCTGGGGGGTGGGGAAAAGTCAAAAAGGATGTCCACCGATTCCAGAGATCGGGGATCTTCGACATACGTGGCCTGGAGGTCGTAGATTTCAAACCACTCTGAGAGGATCTCCGTCCCCCAGATCCACTTTTCTCCCTGGAAGTAGTCCAGGATAGAAATCAAGGTCCGAAGAGCGACCGCAGTCCAAAAGGGACTTTGAGGGAGCACAATCAGGATGTCACTTTCTCGAGGGAGGGTGGCACAAAATCGGACGGGCTCAGCATGGAATCCTTTTCTGCGGATCCGGTCAACGACGCGACGCCACCATGGCTTCCGAAAATTCATGGTTGATCCCCAAAGGCTTCCCGAATGATGGGGATAAGTTCTTCGACAACACGAGGGGATCCTGCAATAATGTTCCCGGTTTGAAGGTATTGCTCGCCTCCGAGAAAGTCATGGACCGTGCCGCCCGCTTCTTGGATCAGGAGGGTGCCCGCAGCGATATCCCAGATTGAGAGGCCAAATTCAAAGAACCCATCAAAGACCCCCATCGCGGTATAAGCCAAATCCAGGGCTGCCGACCCTGCACGCCGGACACCCGAGGCTCGCAGAAAAACCTCACGAAATGCCTGTAAGTATGCGGGGAGATGGTCTTTGCTCCGAAAGGGAAATCCCGTGGCGATCAAGGTCCCACGGAGAGAGGTCGGTCTGGAAACCCGAATACGTTCTCCATTCCGAAAGGCTCCACCCCCCTGGTATCCATAGAACAGATCCTGACGCATCGGGGCCAGGATCACCCCCACGATCGGGGTTCCCTTGTGGAGCAATGCGATGGAAACCGCAAAAAAGGGGAATCCATGGATATAGTTTTTGGTTCCGTCCAAGGGGTCGACCACCCACACGGTGGCGGATGCCTGGCCAGAAGTTCCGGTCTCTTCCCCCAGGAATCCCATTTCTGGGGTTTCCTTCCGCAGGAACTCCTGGATAACCGCTTCTGATTCTAAGTCTACGGTGGTCACAAAATCGTTCAGGAATTTTTCATGGATCTCATGGGGTCGGACTTTTCGAAAGTGTTGAGACAGGACTTCTCCCCCACGTTTTGCTGCTTCAACCGCCAGGGAACAAAGGTGGGACCGTTCTTTTAGATCCAAGTCTATCTCCATCATAATTTGGGACGGCTCCTATTGACCGGTTTGGCCTTCTCAGTTAATATTTTAAGTGAACACGGCGGCGTAGCCAAGTGGACTAAGGCGGCGGATTGCAAATCCGCTATTCCCCGGTTCGAATCCGGGCGTCGCCTTTTCTTTTTGCCGGGGTGGCGGAAGCGGCAGACGCAGGGGACTTAAAATCCCCTGGGGTTTTCCCCGTGCGGGTTCAAGTCCCGCCCCCGGCATCCCCGAAATTCATGGGGAATGTCACCCTCACCGAACTTTATTTGAATCAAATGGCCGAAGAAGGCCCGATCTCCCTGGAAGCCTTTCTGGATCGACTTCTCCAGGGTGAGTTTGGCTCCTTTACAAAGGAAGAAATCCTCGACTTTCTGGAAGAAATGGAACGTCAAACCATGGCGTCCATCTACACGTTTTCGGAGGCTCGAGGCCTCCCTGAAGATCTCGTGGCACAAACATTGGAAGAAGAACGGAAACGGTTTTCTCAACTCAAGGAAAGGATTGAAAAATGAAGGCTTTAATCATCCACGGGGGTGCGGGGAGATGGCAGGGGACAGGGATCGAAGACCTCCGACAGGGCCTGCTGGATGCTGTCCAAAAAGGCTACCAGGCCCTTCAGGAAGGCAGCTCGGCACTGGACGCATGCCTGGAAGCCGTCATGAGCCTGGAAGACAACCCCCTGTTTAACGCAGGCACAGGATCGGTCCTCACCCTCGACGGACGATGTGAGATGGATGCCTCCATCATGCGTGGATCGAACCTGGAAATGGGC
>WFXO01000102.1 GCA_015490555.1 Caldifarciminota bacterium
GAACAAGTGGCTCGGGACTTGGAGCCCCCTTATGTGGTCAAAGCCCAAGTTCCGGTTGGGGGGCGGGGGAAGGCAGGAGGGATCAAATTGGCCCAAACCCCAGAAGAGGTTCGGGAAAAGGCTGAAAAGATCCTGAATCTCACCATCAAAGGGGTCCCGGTCAAAAAGGTCTTCATCACCACTGCAGTAGACATTGCAAAGGAATACTACGTCGGCGTGGTCATCGATCGGCGGAATGGTACCCCAGTCATCATGGTCTCAAGCGAAGGTGGGGTCGACATCGAAGAAGTGGCTCGGACCAAGCCAGAAGCGATCCACAAACTCACGGTGGACCCTGTATGGGGACTCTCTGACTTCCAAACTCGGAACCTGATGTTCCGGCTCTTTAAAGACAAGAAAAAGGCAATCCAAGCCGCAGGAATCCTCAAAAAACTCTACCGGGCATTCACCGAAATTGAGGCCCAACTGGCAGAAATCAACCCCCTTGTAGAAACTCCGGACGGAGAGATCGTCGCAGTGGACGCCAAGATCCTCCTGGACGATAACGCGCTGTTCCGCCACCCCGATCTGGAAAAACTCCGGGATATGGACTATGAGGAGCAGACCGAACTCGAGGCAAAGGAGGCGGACCTTTCCTATGTCAAACTCCAAGGTACTATCGGCTGTTGCGTGAACGGGGCTGGTTTGGCCATGGCGACCATGGACGTGATCAAACATTTTGGGGGCGAACCGGCAAATTTCCTGGATATCGGAGGGAGTTCTCGACCGGAGAAGGTCCTCAAGGCCATGGAAATCATTGCATCAGACCCCAATGTCAAGGCCATCTTCTTCAACATCTTCGGGGGGATCACCCGATGTGACGATGTTGCCAACGGCCTGGTCGAGGCCTTCCGACAAATGGAGATTAAGGTCCCCATTGTAATTCGCCTGACCGGGACCAACGAAGAGTTGGCCCGAGAGATTTTAGAACAGTCGGGACTGCCATTGGTCACGGTCAAGACCATGGCAGAGGGCGCGAAAAAGGCGATCGAACTTGCCGGTGCCTAAGTTCCGGGCCACGTTATCCGTCGCTACTCTACTCCTTGGGATCCTCGGAGGCTCGGGCTCTGGCCTCTGGGCCGGGAAACCCACCGTCCGCCCCACCTCGTTCCCGGAACACATTGCATCTGTCATAACAAGGGTCGTCACTTATCGAGTCCACGGGATCAACACAGGCATCAAGACACTGGCTGTCATCGATACGGGGCGATGGCTGATCCTCAAAACCCACTCAGACTCCGTTGCCCCCACTCCGGACTCCATCCTGATTTTGGGGGTCCGACAGGGCGTTCGGGTGGCGAACGGCGATACGGCATCCCTCTCTTTGGACGAACTCTTCCTGCTGCGGTACCGGTGGTGGGTCCTGTTTGAGAGCCTGGAGACCGGTCGACCGCCCGTGCCCTGGGTCCCCTGGGACACTTTGGGTGTCCGGAATCTCGCGGGATATCCATGTCCAGGAGTTCAAACGGAGTGGTTTGGGGTCCCGATTCGGGTCTGGTCGTATCAAGGGATTCCGTTCGCCATAGAAAAACAGACCCCGCAAGGGGTCGAAATTTGGGAGGCGATCCAGACTCAAGAGGAGCCTCCCCCTGAGATTTTGCAATGGCTAAGCCTCGTCCCACAACGGGAAGAGGCATCGAAAACAAAGGAGGTTCAACCATGAGTTTGGTCCACGTGGAAAAGGAAAACCAGATTGCTGTGGTCACATTGAACAACCCAGAAAAATTCAACATTCTCAGCAGGGACATGCTGGACACCCTGGAAAACGTTTTCGAAGAACTCCGTGACGATTCCGAAGTACGGGTCGTGATCCTGACGGGCTCCGGGAAGGCCTTTGCAGCCGGTGCGGACATTAAGTTGATGAGCGGGTTAGACGCTCTGGAGGCGTGGCGATGGGCCCAACGGGGACAAGAGGTCTTCAAGTTGATAGAAGAATCCCCCAAACCGGTCATTGCGGCGGTCAATGGCTATGCCCTTGGGGGCGGGATGGAAATGGCTATGGCCTGCGACCTTCGGATCGCTGCCGACACGGCCATCTTCGGCCAGCCCGAAGTTCAATTGGGGCTGATCCCGGGATTTGCAGGGACCCAACGGCTCCAACGATTGGTGGGCCACGGCTGGGCCATGCGCCTGATCTTGACCGGAGAACGGATTGATGCCCAAAAGGCCTATGAAATCGGCTTGGTTGAAGAGGTGGTAGAGAAAGATCGGTTATTGGATCGTGCCAAAGAACTCGCCAAAGAGATCCTCAAGGGCGGTCCTCAAGCCCTGGCTGTTGCAAAAGAGGTCATCCACCGGGGTCGGGAGATGAACTTTGATTCGGCGTGCGCTTACGAGGCTCAGGCCTTCGGTTTGCTGTTCGCAACAGGTGAGCCCCAGGAAGGGCTGAAAGCATTCCTGGAAAAACGAAAGCCTGCGTGGTTCCCCGAGGAATAAGGCCCAGGAATCGGCGTTAAGAGGAGGGAGGAGGCTCGGAAGGCTCCACGAAGAGCGTCATCCCTTCGTATCCTTTGACAATCACCCGGGCTCCTTTGGGGATCTCGGTTTGGCTGATGGCACGCCAGAGTTCCCCGTGGACCAGAACCGTGCCGCCTTGGGGGGTGATCCGGGTCTTGGCCTCCCCCTTTAAGCCGATCATCCCCTCCAGACCCGTGGTCGGCTTCCGTCGTTGGGCCTGGATGCCCTTGGCAACGACAACAAAGAAAAATAGGAGGGTCAACCCGAGGACCCATGCGATGGTTGCCCACGAGACACGAAGGAATGGCACATCCGTATTAAACAGCATCAGAGAGCCCATCAGAAGGGAAACCCCACCGCCCAAGGCCAGCATGCCATGGGATTGGATCTTGATCTCCGCAATGAAAAGGATCATGGCCAGGACGATAAGTAGGACCCCTGCATAGTTCACCGGGAGTGTCTGGAAAGAATAAAAGGCCAGGATCAAACTGATCGCCCCTAAGACACCAGGCAAGATGGCTCCGGGGTTTGAGAGTTCGAAGAAGAGTCCATAGAAGCCCAGGACCAGCAGAATGTATGCCACATTGGGATTCGCCAGGATGCTCAGGATCCTTTCGCGGAGCCCCATTCGGATCCGGCGAATTTCTGCTCCCTTGGTTTCCAAGGTGATGGTATCGCCGTCCATGGCTATGGCCCGGCCGTCCAATTTTTTTAACAGATCCTCCAGGTTGTCTGCCAGCAGGTCGACCACTCCTTGGTCGACGGCGTCTTTGGCAGGCAACGACACGGACTCACGGACGGCACGTTCTGCCCATGCCTCATTACGGCCCCGTTTGCGTGCAATCGAGCGGATGTAGGCCACGGCGTCATTTGTCACTTTTTCGGCCATGGTCGAATCCATCTGCTGGCCCATCGCGACCGGATGGGCCGCGCCGATATTGGTCCCTGGGGCCATCGCGGCGATATGGGCGGCCATGGTGATGAACACACCTGCGGAGGCTGCCCGTGCGCCTGGGGGGTATACATAGATGCAAATCGGGACCCGGGCATTAAAAATCCGTTTGACGATGATACGCATAGAAGGGTCCAGGCCTCCTGGGGTATCCAATCCAATGATCAGGAGTCCAGCCCCATCCTGCTCTGCCCGATCAATGGCATGGACAATGAACTCTGCCGTGACCGGTCCAATAATCCCTTCTACCTCTGCATAGTCCACAGGAGGTACCGAAAGGAGTTGTGTCACCAAAAGGAGTGTAGCCCACATGTACATATCTTACGCCCCGTTATCAAGCCTGACAAGAGATTTCTGGGACAATCCATAATTGAAAGCAGGTCGATTATGTGGGTATAAATGCCTTCTTCGGCAAAAGTGTTACAGAAAAACCAGTGAAATTAACCAGAAATAGGCGGATTTGAAAGTGAATTCAAGGATGTATATAATTTTAGCATGCAGGGATGTCGAGAGCCCCAAAAGGGGCGACATTAAACAATCACTCCGGATCAACTTGGGAGACGATCCGTTATCGGTCTCCCTCCTATCTATTTTATGCATCCAAAGATGAGTTCCATATTCCCCAGAACTTAGAAGATCTTGCAACGATTCACCATTTTCCAAAAATCTTTAGGGAGGATTGGGACAATGCATCGGAATGAAAGGATTCTGAATAATATTTTACAAACAATCGGTCAAACCCCCATGGTCAGATTAAATCGGATTGCCAAGGATGTGCCAGCTACAATTTTGGCGAAATTAGAGTTCTTCAATCCTGGGGGCAGTGTCAAGGACCGGATCGGAATCGCTTTAATTGAGGCGGCAGAAAGAGAAGGATTGATCAGACCGGGGTACACCATTGTAGAGCCGACGTCAGGGAATACCGGCGTCGGGATTGCACTCGCAGCAGTTGTAAAGGGCTATAAGCTCATCTTTACTCTCCCAGACAAAGTCAGCACAGAGAAAATCAATCTCCTTAAAGCCTTTGGTGCCAAAGTGGTGATCACTCCTACCGATGTTCCACCAGATCATCCGGACCATTACATCAAAGTAGCAGAACGAATCGTGCGAGAAAATCCCGAAGCTTTTATGCCCAACCAGTACTTCAATTTGGCAAATCCTGAGATCCATTACAAAACCACTGGGCCTGAAATCTGGAGGCAAACCAAGGGCAAAATAGATGTATTTGTCGCTGGAATTGGAACCGGAGGTACTATCACCGGTGTCGGGAGGTACCTCAAAGAACAAAATCCAAAAATCAAAATCGTAGGAGTAGATCCAGAGGGTTCCCTATATCATCATCAGTTTTATGGATCTCCCGGTGAAATTCACTCCTACAAAGTGGAGGGTATCGGAGAAGATTTTATTCCTGCTACCTATGATCCAACAGTGGTAGACGAAATCATTGTTGTCAACGACCGAGATGCATTCTTAACAGCAAGAAAACTAGTGCGGGAAGAAGGGATCTTTGCAGGAGGTTCCTCCGGAGCAGCAGTTTTCGGCGCCCTTCAGGTCGCCAAGAGACTTCATAAAGGCGCAACAGTCGTCACTCTTCTCCCAGATACTGGAAGAAACTATTTGACCAAGCTTTATTCTGATGAGTGGATGAAAAACCAGGGCTATCTTTAATGCTCCATAAGATCAAAAAAGAGGTGTGAAATCATGAAGTTTGAAACAAAAGCAATTCATATAGGAGAAGAACCCAATTTAAGTCAAGGGGGAACTGGCGATGTAGTAATCCCCATCCACTTGTCTACCACGTTCGCCAGAAAAGATGTAGAACAACCCACCGGTAGATATGAATATTCGAGGACTGGGAATCCCACAAGGAGGGCCTTAGAAAAACGTTTGGCTGCATTGGAGAATGCACAATTCGGTTTGGCCTTCGCATCGGGCATGGCTGCCGAAGCCACATTGATTCTGTCTATCCTGAAAAGTGGTGACCATATTGTGGCATTCGATGATTTATACGGCGGCACCAAGAGATTGTTCAATAAGGTATTCAGGAAATTCGGTATAGAGGTCACTTACGTAGACGCACGAGATCCTGAAAATGTCGCACGGGCAGTGAACCAACATACAAAACTTTTTTGGATGGAAACACCCACCAACCCTCTGATGAAGTTATGCGACATTAAAGAAATTTCTGAGATCGGCAAGGAGAAAAATATTATCACCGTTATAGACAACACCTTTATGAGTCCTTATTTTCAAAAGCCCTTGGATTTAGGAGCTGATATAGTGATACACAGCACGACGAAATATCTCGGAGGACATAGCGATGTCGTGGGGGGTGCGATTATGCTCTCAAATCAAAAACTCTTTGAAAGTCTTTTGTTCAATCAAAACTCAATTGGAGCCGTACCTTCACCCTTTGATTGCTACTTGGTCTTGAGGGGGATTAAGACCCTGGCCGTAAGAATGCAACGTCACGCGTACAACGCCCAAAAGATCGCTGAATATCTGGAGCATCACCCTAAAGTAAAAAAAGTTTACTATCCAGGTCTTCCCAGTCACCCACAACACGATCTCGCGAAAAAACAAATGTCTGGATTCGGAGGGATGTTATCCTTCGAAATTGACGGAACTTTGACGGATGCGAAAATATTTTTGAAACGACTTAAGATTTTCGCGGTAGCTGAAAGTTTGGGAGGGGTGGAGTCATTGATTGAACTCCCTGCACTGATGAGCCACACATCCATTCCCGCGAAAGAACGAGAAAAACTGGGCATCTCCGACACCCTGATTCGTGTTTCCGTAGGTCTTGAGGACGTAGAGGATCTTATAGATGACTTAGAAAATGCTCTTGCGGGGTGAAATCCTTTTGAACCTTGCACCCAATAAAATAGGTCCATAAAATAACCGCAGGTTCCGGGGCCAAGGGAAGTGGGTGAGAATCCCACGCTGCCCCCGCAACCGTGTTCGGGTGAAGGGAGCCCGAAACGGCCACTGGCCGACTGGGTTTGCCATATCGGCAGGCTCACAGGCTGGGAAGGCCGGGCTCCCGGGTCCGGCAAACCGGACCGCCCGTAAGCCGGGAGACCTACCCGGAACCACAAGTGACCGCCTCCGGGGTGTGGGGCGGCAGGCCGTTTGCCTACCCACTCCAGAACTCCGAGGCCGGTCCTTTCCGCATGGAAAAGGAGCCGGTATGTGGATCTTGGGTTTGTTAGAAACATTGCTCTTCGGCCCCAGTCTGCCGACGGATACCACGGTCTCGTATGTGGTCCAGGCGGTCGTGGTCCGCGCGCCCGCCTGGGCCCATCAAGCGGACCAACTTCCCCTCTCTTATGAAGAAGTCTCCTGGCCTGCCGGGGCAGAACAGAACGCCCTGGCTCAGGTCCCTGGCCTGACCCTCAAAGACTATATCCAGTTCCAAGGCCTTTCGATTCGCGGGAGTTCCAGTGAGGAGGTCAAGGTCCTTTTCGAAGGGTTCCCCTTTCAGCCTCAGCAGAGCGGCTTCGCAGATCTCCAGGTATTGCCTCGCAGTTTTGTAGGCTCTGCGGAGATCGTGCGGACGGCCAATGCCTCGTACTTTGGGGCAGGGGCCATGGCCGGCCTTGTCAACCTCCGACTCCCACCCCCGCACACACAACTTGAGGTTTCCACCGGCCCGCTTCGGCCCTGGACCTTCAGCATTCAGTCTCCTCTGAACAATAGCCGGTGGAGTGGACGGTGGGGCTGGGCCTGGGAACAACAGACAGACGCCTTCCGAGCCCTGGATCCGACCCATCGTCCGCTCGAGATCACCCATGCCGGGGGATGGAAAACCGGCATGTGGGCTGAATTTTGGACCGGCTCAGGACGCGGCTTGATCCTGGTCGGATGGACCCGCCGGGCAACCCCCTGGCTCCCCTGGACGGTCCCACACCCCGATACCCTGGAAACTCGCTACCTCCTCGCTGGGTGGGAAACCCCCTCCCTGCGGTCTTCCCTCACCCTCTGGTACACAGCGTATCACACGGACGCCTCGCCCCCGGATCGGCACCAAGAATGGCAATGGCAAACGCAATGGCACCACGGCCCCTGGCTGCTCGACTTCTCCTGGGTCGGGCTCCGCTCGACCATCGTCGGACACCCACAACGGGTCCACCTCGCACCAGGAGTCCGGCAGGTCTTTCAATTCGGTTCGATCCAACTCTTTGCGTCTTTTCGTCTCGACGGATACTCCGCCCCACGCCAGATGGTCCCCACAGGCTTCTTCGGACTCCATTTTCCTCTCGGCCTCTATACCTCCATTTCCCGCGGATTCCGCCCCCCGACCTTTAATGAACTCTATTGGCCTGAAGACCTTTACTCGCGGGGGAATCCTCATCTCCGACGAGAGACCTCCATCGAGTTTGAAACCGGCTGGAAGATCCGGCGTTCCTCTTCTCACCTGACCGTCGCTTTGTATCGGCGGGCCTACCACGACATGATCCGCTGGAGTCCGGATCCTACCGGCAAGTGGCGGCCCGTCAACCTTCACCATGTCGAATTAATGGGGTTCGAGACCGAAGGGGGATTGGAGATCCGAAAGGTTCGGCTCATACCTCGGGGCGGCTGGATCTTCTGGCATCGCGGCCCCAACTTGATCTATACCCCATCGTGGACCGGCTCCATGGAACTCCGAACTCCCTTGGGCTGGCTCCGCTGGACCTGGATCGGTAGCCGTCCGGAGCGGTTCTTTGGCCCTAAACGCCTGCCGGCTTTCGCCCTCCTGGACCTCGGGCTCCGGGTCCCGCTCTGGGACCACCGGCTCTCCGTCGCAGTCACCTGGCAAAATATCCTCGATCAACCGGTCGCGTGGGTCCGGGGGTACCCCATGCCCGGCCGGACCTGGGAAGTCCGCATCCAATGGCAACCAGAACAAAAAGGAGGTGCTCCATGATCAAACAACGTCACGGGATCGTCACATTCCTTGTCCTCACCCTTTCCCTGGGTGGGTGCCGAAAGGTGATTGACCACCCGTTGCCGCCCGGCCAGCATGTACTTTTTGTCGTCAACGGAGGATCTGAGACCATCGGCCTTTACTGGCCAGATTCCGGCCGCTATGAGCCGGACGTACTCACCACCGGAAACACCCCCAATTTCATGATCGAATATGAGGGACGATTGTACCTGGTCAACTCCGGGTTCCAGGGCACCCCGTCTATCCAGGTCATTGACCCGGTCCAGATGGTGGTGGAGCAAACGTGGCCGCTCCCGATCGGCTCCAACCCGATGGAATTGGCCATCTCCAACATCTCCCCTCCCCTGGCGTGGGTCACCTCCTGGACCCGAAACCAGGTGTACAAACTTGACGCACAAACCGGCACCTTGATGGATTCGGTCACCGTCGGACACTCTTTGGATGGCATCCTCTGGTTCAACCAGAAACTCTATGTCGTCTCCACCAACTATGACCAACAGAACTGGCAGGGAGACACCGGCACGCTCTATGTCCTGGATCCGGATCACCTGACCGTGCTCGACAGCCTGACCCTGGGCTATAACCCCATGCACATCGCAACAGATGGCCATTCCCTCTTCATCATCGGTGGGGATGCCTTTGCCGGATTTGGAACTGTCTGGAAGATTGACCCCACCACGCTCTCCATTGTAGCCACACAGGACCTGCCCGGAGGACCGGGGGATCTCGTCATCCAGGACACCGTGGTCTATGTCGTCGGATGGTCCATGCCCTTGGTCCTGCTCCGAACCACGGATTTGGCAATCCTCCGAGAGGTCGATCTCACGGATGTGCTCCCGGTAGAAGCCGGGGTCATGGGGGTCGAGGTGAGCCATGACCAGATCAATCACTCCGTGTACCTTGCAGCCAGCAACTGGATGGGCCCGAATGCCGTGTTGATTTACGATGTGCCGGCAGACTCCGTGGTTCAAGTCGTTCAAACTGGCGATGGGGTAGGCACCCAAATCCTCCGTGAGGTCTGGCTTCCCTGATGCCCCCGATCTCCCTTTACCTCTCCACCCGGACTCCGCAGCCTGAAGACTCGAAGTACTTTGACGGGATCTTCGTGCCCTATCGCGAAACCGTCGGCCGGGTGTACCCAGAACATCGGAACCATCCCTATGTAACCTTCTCGGTTCTCGGAGACACGATCGGACTCCAACAACATCCAGAGCGTGCGGCCGTGGCGGTCACCGGCGAAAAAGCCTTGATTCACGAGAATCCCTATGACGGATTTGCCTGGTCATGGGTCTGCCCCTTAGAACCCACGCATCGAACCCATCTCCTCGCCCTGCTCCAGGAGGTCCCTCAGGATACGGTGGTCATCCTCGAAGACCTCCAATTCCCCAATGAGCGGTATTGTGCCTGTCCCCGGTGTACCCACGATCGCGCACACCGAGGCCCCACCGATCTCCAGACGTGGCGCATCAGGGTCATTCAAGAATGGTGGCAAGACATCCAAAGGGTCCGGAAAGGGAAATACGCCTGGACACTCCATCCCGATCCCTATGCTTTAGAGACCCGCTTCGGTGTGGATTTGGAGAGTCTGGAAGTCGACCTCGAGTTCTTGCATTTCCCGATCTATTGCACCTCCTACGGCCTCACCTATTGGATGGAGATCCTGGTGCCTGCGATCCTCCAGAGGTTCGCACAGTATCGAGTGCTTCTCGAACTTTATGCAGAGGAACCCCCGATCGCAGGGCTCTGGAAGGCCCTCTTCGTGCTGACGAAATACCGTCCAGACGGCATTGTCCTGTACGACTCCCGACAGCGGTATCAAGACCTGGCTCGTGCACTGGTGAAGGATCGAGACCTCCAAAAGAAGGTCCTCGCCATCGCTGACCCGGTGTTCCAGGACCTTGTGGAGCGGATCCGGTCATGGGTCTGACGCACCGGCTACAGATCTGGGTGGCATGGGGCCTCGTGAGCCTGGGGGCTGGCCCCTTTGCCCCTGCCTTTTCGGCAAAGAGGATCATTTCCCTTTCCCCTTCCCTCACCGATATGGTGGTCGACCTCGGCAGAGGGGGGTGGGTGGTGGGGATCACCCGGTATGACCAC
>WFXO01000103.1 GCA_015490555.1 Caldifarciminota bacterium
GATCCATGCCAGGTCTTGAAGCGGCTTGGGGAGGTATCGGAAGAAGGAACCGACGGACAAGAGTTTGCGGATCTCCGGCCCCGCTTTCACGGCCGTGGCCTCCAGGTGTTCCAAGGGGATCTCCAAAAGGCTACGGAGTTCGGGGACCCTCTGGACCCAGAGGACTCGGCCGGCTTGATCTTGTGCCGGGATGCCCCGGGCTTTCAAGGCCTCTGCCCACAGGTAGCCATACAGCACCCCAAAGAAGTGATAAATGCCGACATAGCCGTCTACGAGGGTAAACGGTATCATGGTATCCGTGGTCCCCGGAAAGATCCGCTGTCGGATCTGGAGTCCTAAGGAGGCCGGCCAGAGTGCTGCGCCCTTGCCTTTAAAGACTTTTCCGACCGGCTGAATCTCGGAGACCCGGCGGACAAAGGCCTGTTTTCGTCTAACGGTTACAACCTGCCACACCTGGCCTTCCAGCACGAAACTCGGGGCGATGACTTCCACAGTTCCCAACCAGTTACCGGTCTCGATATCATAGACCTCGTATTCTGTGGGGTAGGTCTCGATATTGGAATGGATTTCCCCGCGTTGGGCCATCCGTTCGCCTCGTTCTCCGAGGACATAGAGACCAGGCGAGACCCATCGCAAGAGTCCGGTCTCGGTCATGTGTTCCAGGAGATCCTCGATCGCCTCGGGTTCCAGTTCCAGAGGCTCCAGGACGTCGAGGAGGGCCGACTTTGGCAGGCCAATCCGTTTGCGTTGCAAGGCATAGGACAGAAGTTGCTGAACGGCCACCGAAGGGGCCGGATCATAAGGCACGGACTCGAGCCATCCCCGGCGTGCCAAGTCGAAGAGAACCTCGAAGGTGACCTTTTCCAGCGGGGTTCGGTAGAGGCCCACCGCGTATAAAACCGGCCGTCGTCGGTTCCCGCGACCGATCCGCTGAAGGAGTTGTGACACGGAATTGGGCGGGCTCAGAAGGACCACCGCGTCAATGTCGCCGATGTCAATGCCGAGTTCGAGGGTCGTGGTTGCTACGATGATCCCTGCCCGGCTCTGGAGCATCCGACGTTCCGTGGCTTCGCGCTCTTTTTTGCTCAGGCTGCCGTGGTGGACCCAGATGAGGTCCGGGGTGGTCACTTCCTGTTTTAGGGTCATGGCCAGGGCCTCCACATCGCGTCGCGTGGACGCAAAGATCAGGATCTTTCGGGCATCTCGCTCTTTGAAGTATTGAAGGAGCGGGCGGTAGGTCTTTTGGTGTCGGAGCAGCCGATATTCGATTTCCCGCGGGGCGGGATGGCTGACGATCTCAAAATCCGGCCATAGGTACCGCATGCCCAGTGCCTGTGGGTTGGATACCGTGGCGGAGAGCGCGATCTTTTGAAAGCCTTGGGGAATCAGACGATGGAGCCTCTTAAGTAATACCCGAAGTTGGTCACCGCGATACGTCTGGTCATAGAGGTGGATCTCGTCGAGAATGAGGACTTTGAGGCGCTGAAGAGCCTGGGGCTGGCGGGCGAGTAAGGAGTCGAAGGATTCGGGCGTGGTGATCAAGACATCGGGCGGACGGTCTGGCCGGAATTCCGGGTGGTCCTGGGTCTTTCTCCGAACGGTGTAGCCCAGAGATTCCAGAGGGGGTCGAATCCGTGCGTAAAGGTCGTTCACCAGGGCACGGGTCGGTGTGATGTACAGGACAGAGAGCGGATCCCACCGTTCCTGGATGCGTCGTTCGATGACCGGGCAGATGACGGCCTCAGTCTTGCCGGACGCCGCCGGAGAGACCACGAGGGTGTGACCGCCTTCCAGGATCACCGGGATGGCCTTGATCTGGATCGGGCGGAGGCGGCCGAATCGGCCCAGGAAGGCAAAGTAGGTATGGGGTAACAGTCCCTTCATCGAGGCTTCGGGCAGGAGGGGGTCCATACGTTAGAACATGTGACCGAGCCCTAAGTAAAATCGGCCTCGATCTCCGGGGGAACGGTCCACGAGTTTGTAGCCCCAATCGAGGCGGATCGGGCCGATCAGGGTGAAGTACCGGATCCCAACGCCGGTGGACACGTAGATTTTCATGGTTTTTGCTTCGGCCCATGTTTCCGCGAGACCGCCCCCGTCCACAAAGACAGCGGCTCCCCAGTGGTTCCACCGATACCGGACTTCCACGTTGAAGTTCAGGAGATGGTTCCCCGAGTGGAGGTCAGGCGTATTCGGGTCAAGGGGACCGATAGAACGTTCGTCGTAGCCCCGGATCGAGCCTTCGCCTCCGAGATAGTATCGCTCTGTCGCCGGGATCGACGTGGAAGGCCCAAACGGGGATTGGGAGCCGACCCGGAGACGAAAGGCAAGGACTGTCCGGCGCCGTAAGGGGATAAACTGGCTATAGTCAAAGAAGATCCGTCGGAAGTAGTTGTCGCCTCCCAGGATCCAGCCGGCCTGCTGGAGCCGCAGGGAGAGGAAGGCCCCATGGGTCGGATCAAAGAGGTTGTCCCGGGAGTCATACAGGGGCAAAAAGATAATGGAGTTGCTGATCGGGCCCGAGGAATCGGATCGAATCGGGCTGCGTTTCCACTGCAATGCCCACGTCAGTGAGAAATAGGGGGTGAAGATCTTTTGCAGCTCCAGGCTCAGGCCGTACTCCTCCTTTTGGACCAGGAGGTCTTTTTCGTAGAACGGCTTCGCCAGGGCGCGGAGGGGGAACCCCAGAAAATACGGCTCCGCATATTCGATTTCTGCCCGGCGGCGAACGATTTTCTGGTCCGGCTGGGCCTCCGTTGGATGAATCAACAGGTTGCCGGTGACCTCAAGACGCTGGTTGTTGTTGAAGAGGTTGAGGTGGCCCGCGGAGATCCGGATCTCCAGTTCCGAAGGCAAGCGGTACCCGACGCCCAATTCCAGGTACCGGGGCTTGATTTCTGTACAGTGGAGGACCAGCACAATGCTGTCCCCGGCTTCGTTCAAAGGAACCAGTTCCCGGGTTACCGCACTGAACAGCCCTGTCAAATAGATCCCCCGGATGGATTCTAAGACTTTGGATTCCTGGTACACGGCGGGCGGGTGGAATTTCAGTTCCCGGAGTACGATTTTCTTTCGGACGCTGCGGAGTCCGGAGACTTTAACCTTAGCGATGATCACCTTGGGCCCCTCTTGAATTCGGAAATGGACCTGATAGGTGTCCGGTCGGACCGAATCCGCCGAATAGGTGACCTCTGCAAAGGGCCGGCCCTGTTCCGCGTAGAGCCGAAGCAGGGCATTCTGAAGGTCGGTCCACTCCGCCTCGTCGTACGGACGAGGGGTAGGATACTTCTGGATCAAGGGCTCCCAATCTCGAGGATACAGGGACTCGATCCCTTCAAAGGTCATTTTTTCAACAACCGCTCGGGGGCCCTCTTGAACCACAATCCGGAGTTCGATCCCTTGGTCTGTAGTCTTGACCTCCTGGCCGATGACTTCAAAGTGATGGAACCCTTTCGATCGGTAAAGTTCTCTCAGTTTGGCCAGTCCCCCTCGAAGCAGCGGCTCATAGTATTCCTGGCCTTCCTTAATGCCCAGGATATGCTCGACCTGGCCCGGGGTCAGGTAGTGGAACCCGAGCAACTCGATTTTCCGGATCGGTGCACTCAGGAGGACGGTGAGACTGAGGAGCCAGGGCGTCAGAGTCAAATCAATCCCGCCTCCAGTTCTTTCAGGATTTGACGGCCGATCACAAGTCGTTGGATTTCGGATGTCCCTTCATAGATTTCGGTGATCTTGGCATCTCGGAAATATCGTTCGATCGGCAGTTCCTTGGAATAGCCCATCCCGCCATGGACCTGGATCGCCTTAGTGGTGACCCACATGGCGGTTTCCGCAGCAAAGACTTTGGCCATGGAGGAGTATTTCGTCACCCGTTCGCCTTTCATCTTCTTGTAGGCCGCCTGGAGGGTCAGGAGTTTGGTTGCCTCGATCCGGGTGGCCATATCGGCGATCATGAACATGATGGCTTCGTGGTAGAAGATCGGTTGGCCAAAGGCCTCCCGTTGGGTGGCGTAGCGAACCGAGGCCTCATACGCGGCTTCTGCGATCCCCCAGGCCTGGGCCGCGATCCCAATCCGTCCCATATCCAGAATGGTCATCGCAATCTTAAAGCCCTGGCCTTCTTCACCCAGCCGGTTCTCCACTGGGACCCGGTAGTTTTCAAAGTGGATTTCGGAGGTATGGGACGCACGGATCCCCAATTTGGGCTCAATTTTCCCGACCTTAAAGCCGGGTTGATGGGTATCAATGATGAAAGCCGTAATCCCTTTATGGCCCTTGGAGGGATCCGTGACCGCAAAGAGGATGATATAATCGGCCACGGGTCCCGAGGTGACCCATGCTTTCGTCCCGTTGATGATGTAGACGTCGCCTTCGCGTTTGGCCGAGCACCGGAGGTTACTGGCATCGGAGCCTGCCTGGGGTTCCGTGAGCGCGTAGGCCCCCAGAGCCTGGCCTGAAGCCAGCGGGGTCAGAAACTTCTTCTTCTGTTCCTCTGTTCCGAAGGTCTCAATGCCGTAGCAGACCAGGGAGTTATTGACGGACATGATGACTCCATGGGAGGCGTCCACCTTGGAGATCTCTTTGACAGCCAAGACATAGGAGATGGGGTCTGCTCCGGCACCGCCGTATTCTGGCGCTACCTGGAGGCCCATCAAGCCGAGTTCTCCCATCTTTTTGACGGTCTCATGGGGGAACTCGCCGGTTTCATCCAATTTGGCGGCGATCGGAGCGATCTCCCGCTCGGCAAACTCCCGCGCCAACTCCTGGATCATCTTCTGTTCTTCCGTGAATTCAAAGTCCATGATTGACCTCCTTTTCCGCGGTTCTGTCCCTTAGGGAATGGGGGTTTGCTTTAAAAACCTCTTTTCTTCTTGCCAGAAGAGGGAGTCTTGAGGGACTCCTGGACCGTGGAGATTGCACATTTCTGTGGGTTCGGTGCCTTCCCGAAAGACTTCCCGGCGGGTCTTTGGGCAATAGGGTGTGGCCAGGAGGCCGCTCTCTACGCATATGGTTTCAAAGTCGACGCCCGGGGGGATCCGAAAGTCCCCGGGGATCGGCCATTTTTGATAGACCTCTTTGACGAAGGTGGCCCAGATGGGGATGGCCATCCGGGCGCCTGTCGCCCCATCGGAGATGGTCCGTAGGGAGTCGTAGCCGACCCAGACCCCGACGACCAGGTTCGAGGTATAGCCGATGAACCAGGCATCCCGGTACTCATTGGTGGTCCCGGTTTTGCCGGCGACCGGGAACCGGATTCCGTAGTATGCCCGAATCCCACGACCAGTCCCTTCGTTGACCACCGATTCCAGGAGGTTGGTCATGATGTAGGCTGTGACGTCATCCAGGACCCGTTCCCGGACCGGCCGATTGGCTTCCACCGTGGTGCCTTCCAGGTCCATGATTTTCCGGATGTAGTAGGGCCGGGTCCGGATGCCATAATTCGCAAAGGTTGCGTAGGCGCGGACCATCTCGAGGAGGGTTACGGAAGGCGATCCCAGCGCGATGGAGGGATAGGGTGGGACCGGGCTGGTGATGCCCAGTCGATGTGCGTATTCCGCGATGAGTCGGGGCCCGATCTCAAGGGCAAGATTGACCGTGGCCAGGTTCCGGGACAAGGCCAGCGCCTTCCGCAACGGGATCGGCCCCAGGTATTGATGGTCAAAGTTTTCCGGAAACCACGACCGCTCCTGGTTCGGATCCCGCAGGGCTACGGGGATATCAAAAACGGTGGAGATTGGGGTGTATCCGGATTCCAGGGCGGCGGTGTAGACGAAGGGCTTAAAGGCAGAGCCCGGCTGACGGTGGGCCTGGACTGCCCGGTTGAATTTGCTGTCTCGATAGTCTCGGCCTCCGACCAGGGCCAGGATCTCGCCGGTCTGCGGGTCCAGCGCCACCAGGGCCGCCTGCAGGTAGGGGGTGGTCCGCCGTTCCACCGTGTCCTGTACTTCTTGTTCCTTCACCTCTTGGTACGAGGGGTGCAACCCCCATCGATCCTCCAGTGCGGTCAGGACCGAGTCGACCACCTGTTCCGCAATCCGTTGGAGGTCCGGATCCAGGGTGGTATAGATTTGTGCGCCCCCTTTGTAAAGGAACTGTTCGCCGTATTTCTTGAGGAGGTAGCCCCGGACCATGTCCAAGAAATAGGGTGCGATCCCCTGGGTCGGCTCCCACTCATGGGGCTGAAGGACTGTGACCGGAGTCTCGAGGGCTTCCTTGTAGGCCTGGTCGTCTAAGTAGCCGTTTTTGTGCATCAGGCGTAGGATCAGGCGTTGGCGGCGGCGGGCTGCCTCGGGATTGCGAAGAGGAGAGTAGAGGCGAGGGTTCTTCGGGATCCCCGCCAGCATGGCGGCTTCTGCCGCGTTGAGTTCAGACACGTCCTTGCCAAAAAAGAAGTGCGACGCGGCCTGGATGCCATACACCCCGTGGCCGAAGTAAATCTGGTTCAGATACCGTTCCAGGATCTCGTCTTTCGAGAAGACCCGCTCCAGGCGGAAAGCCAAAAGCATCTCCTTGATCTTGCGGTCGAACCGCTTCTCCAAGGTCAGAAACATGTTGCGGGCCAGTTGTTGGGTGATGGTGGACGCCCCTTGGGCCCGACGCATGTGAATGATGTCCACCATCAACGCTTTCAAGATCCGCAGGGGGTCAATCCCATGGTGGCGATAGAACCGTTTGTCTTCGTTGCTGATAAACGCTGCCCGGACGACCTCTGGGACCCGGGTCAGCGGGACCGGCTCTCGGCGCTCCACATAAAATCGAGCCAGGATGGAGCCATCGCGGGCGATCACCTGGGTGGTGGCCGGCGGCCGGTATTCTTCAATGACCGAGATGGGAGGAAGGTCTTTTGAAAATTGGAAAGCCAAAATGACGGCAATGACCGCGGACACCCCGAAAAGGATGAGTCCAACGAGGATGCCTTTGCGGATGATCTCCTTGAAGTCCATGTCAGTATAAAAACTCCTCGATGTTGTACAGACTTACCTGGAACCCGTGTCCCTGGAGTTCCCGTTTCAGTCTTTCAATATCCTCCCAGATCTCTTCGTCGGTCATCGGTTCAATCCCATCCTGTTCCAGGCGTTCCCGGTACGCCGGTTTGTGAGGTTCTTGAAATTCAGACAGATACACAAGATCCCCACGCGCCAGGGGCACGGATCGTATAAATTTTATGGTATCCCGGAGATGGACTTCTCGGAACTTCTTGCCGCCTGCCCCCACCAGGATGATGAGCCCTATGTGCACGCCTGCTTCTTTCAGGGTGAAGATGAGACGACGGGCGTCTTCTGGGGAACCAGGCTTATTCAGCCATTGGAGGAGTTCGGGATGGCCCGTCTCGATCCCCAGGTAGACTCGCCGGAGCCCCTGCTTCGCCAACTCCTGCCAAAGTTGTTTTGATCGCCTGATGCCGGTGAACGTGTCCAGAAATGAGTAGTACCCAGCAAACCGAGGGTGCCGGGGTGGAATGTGGTCATTGAGGACACGGAAAACCTCCCGGATATGGGCTTCAGGGACCATCAGGGCATTGGCATCTGACAGAAAAACCGATCGGCGAAGGGGAAGGGATTTGCCTAAGTACGCAAGGACTGCCTCGATATGGGCGACCAGGTCGGCGATGGGCCGGATCTGAAACGGGATCTTTGCATAGAAATCGCAAAAGAGGCACTGATTCCAGTGGCAGCCATGGGTGACCTGGATGACCATGGCGAGGTATTGATCAGGAGGCAAGATGCCGATGGGCGTGTAAATTTCATGGAAACGCTGGACATCCCGCTGTAATGCATCCAGGTCGGTCTCGATGATCTTCTGGGTGAGGTGTAGGATGTCGGCTTCGGTCATGTCTGGAGTGTTCCAGAGGATCTGGATCTGATGCTTCTTCAGTGCGGGTGCGACGGTGTCCCGAAGATGGCTGCGGAAAAGGTCGATCAGGTCGGACTGTTCAGCAGGGGTGAGCCATCGCCGTCGTCGGACCCACCGCCCGGTAGAGGTCCGCTCATGCCATTTCTCCATCCACCGGCCGTCTAAGCCCCGACGATAACTTCGGCCCTGATGGTACGCGTAGAGAAGGCGGCCCTCGGCGTCGTAGGTGTAAACCTGGTCGTCGGAGATGCCAAAGGTGACGACCCCCGGCTTGACATTGATCACCATGCGAAAATTATACGCACCTGCGTGCTTAGGGATGTACCGGCCGGAGTCCCAGCCTATGAGAGGCCGAGTGCCTGTTTCGCTAGTTCGACGCCTTCGACCATGTTTCGGAGTTTTTCGTATGCGACTTTCCAGGTCCGCGTCCGGAGCCCACAGTCCGGAGCCACGAAGACCCGTTCCGGCGTTCCCATCTGTTCGACGGCATAGAGGACCCGATCCCGGACCAATTCCGGAGGTTCGATCCAATCGGTATGGACATCGAGAACACCGACTCCCGCGATGAAGTCATATTTTACGAGTTCTTTCAAAATTTCGTACCCTCGGCGTTTCCTGTCATCAACGCCCAGTTCGCGCGTATCCCGATTCGCGTATTCGAAGTGGAACTCCCGGATGATCCCTTCCACCGTCTGGATCGCAGGGAAGAGAAGCCGATAATCCGAAAAACAGATGTGGACGGAGAAAAATACTTTGCCTTTGAGGTCTCCCACCGAGTCCTCGAGGGACTGGAAGAAGAGGTCAATTTCGTCTGGTTTGGTGGTGGCTGCGGGTTCATCGATTTGGAGGAACCGGGCGCCGGCGTCGTAAAGGGCTTTAAGGTTGGGGTGGATCACCTGGGTGGCCAGGTCATGGAGGAACCGGGCCCGGGCTTCGCGGCGGTGTCGGCGGCCCTCCCGGGTGCCGATCTCGACCCCACGGAGATAAAATTCGTCGAAGGACCAATCGACAAGGGTATACGCCCCGGTCATGGGGATCTTGACGGGCTTCGTTGCAAAGGACTGGATGACCTGATATTCGTGGAGGTGATAGAGTTCTTTCAAACGGGGTGCGGCCTGCACGGCCGCCTTGCGATAGTATTTGTTGTCAAAACTGCGGACATGCCCGAGGAATTGGAACCCTTCGATCCGACGGATGGGATACTCGTACATCTCGACCCGATGCTGTTCTCCGTCGTAAACCACATCTAAGCCCGCCTTTTCCAGCATCCGGGTGGCCATCAGGGAAGAATACCAGACGATCTTTTGCTTCTCTTCCGGGGTAAAGTTCTGCCGTTTTTGGAGGATCTCCAGCAGTTCTTCTGTCTCCAGGTCGAGGAATTTCCCCCACTCTTGGGCGTCGTCAAGGTCCTGGTCGGTCAGTGGACGGTTCCGCATCGCTTTTACCCGCCAATTGGGTTTGGCCAAAGATCCGATTTCATGCGTGAACAACGGGTGGATCATGCCAAGACCTCCTTGACATTCTGAAGGAAGGCGATTTTCCGGTCGGCGACGGACCGGGGGAGGAACTCGAAGTCCGCATGACCGGTCAAGACAAGGAATCGTGGGCGGAGTGTTTCTCGAATTTGTGTGAGCACGGCCTGAAGGTCTTCTGCTTGCTCCTGGTAGGAGTTTTCCGTATCGACCACGCCGGCCAGCATGCCCTTGGCTGGATCCCATCCGGCTTCGATCAGGTCTTCGATAGCATTGGTCAGGAAATCCACCCCGATGCCGTCCACCTCCAGTTGGAGGAGTTCCCGTAAGAGGGGCAAAACCGATCCAAAATAGGGATTGACGATCAGGGTCCCGTCATCGATGACCTTCCGGACTTCCTGGATGAAAGATGCATAGCCTGGAGGGAGTTCGGAGTTCCCTCTATACACCAGTTCGGGTTCCTGGAGGTAGAAGACTCGGGAACCTTGGGCTTTCAGAAGTGCCATGGTCTCTTGAAGGAGCGTGTAAATTTGGGGAAGGGAGAGGCCTTCAGAGAAGCGAGCAAAGAGGGCAGGACCCGGGAGGATGGCAAGGTTCCCGAATCGGAAATATTTCGAGACCCAGGTTTCGTGAAGGCCCTGGAGGTTCAATCCCGGGAAAGAGAGAAGGCGATAAAAGGTATTCGTTTCGTAGTAGCGGACAAGTCCGAGGACTTGGGTTCCAGGGATGACTTCCGCAAAGGGGCGAAGAAGGTCCTGCCAATTCAGGAGGCCATCGGAGACCCAGGGCCAATCCCTTTGAAGGTCGTGGAGCGCGCGGTAGTCCTCTTCATAAACGTGGTTCAGTGCGGTGGAATCGATCCGACCGCGGTCATAGTCCCGGGTGGCCCGAATCAACGACTCACTTCGTGGATATTTACCGTTCAATGTGACGTAGAGTTCCATGTTTCCATCACCTTGATTCTGTGAATCATGTAGGCGGCTACCTGGAGGTTATTGTACATGACGTGTTCCACGTTGAGCCCAATAGGGCCCTCAAAGGTACGAAACCTCTGGACTAAAGACTCGATGAGGTCCATACTCTTCCGTTCCATTTTCCGTTCGTCTTCCAGGAGCCACGCCTCGGTCTCCGGCGGGATATACACCCCTAACCATTTCAGGAACTCGAGGTCTTTTTTGCGAGAGACCGGGGCGACGCTGATAAAGACCTTACTCGGGGTGAGCCCCAGTTCTTCACAGCGTTTCCAGTACGCATGGAGGACCGACTCGGCTGTATTCGCCTCAAAGACAATCTGGGAAAGAAATGCCTCCATGCCGGCCTGGGTTTTTCGGATGAGGCGGTCGACTTCGTTTTTTCGGCGGAAGATCGTGATGCCGTATAGGTGGTCGAAATAGGATTTTGCAAGCGGTGCGGCCTCCACAGGATGATATCCTGGATATTGGATTTTGCTGGATTCGCCACCGACCAGGACCAGGTGTTGGAAGTCCGGGGCGTGGGTTTCCAGCCATTCCTGAAAGTCCGGTTTTGGCATGACTGGGACTACTTTGTCCAGAATGACGATCACATCGGACGTAAAAGAGCAGATCATTTTCCCGAATTTTGCGTTATCCACTTTGAGTCGGTACGGAACCGAGCGTTGCCCGCGGGTCTTCTCTTCGATGACTTCGGGAATATTCAAATAAGAAAGGTCCAGGAGTTTGACAATATTGGCAATTTCAAAGGCCTTGCGTTCGACCTTTGTTTCGTCCCATTCCTGGGGCGGCGGGATCACTGTCAGGATGAGATCCATTTTGCATCATTGCAGGGTCTGTGTCCATGGTTTTCCCTCGTTGTTGGCCCATAACTATAAGCAAACCCCAACCAAGAATCAATCCCTGAAATAGATGATAAAAGAGCATGGAACATGGGGTGGGAGCGTTGTATGTCCGTATAATTTAGGCATGGCGAGGGTTCCCGAGGCATGGCAAAAAGCCCATGCGTGGCTGGAGCATCACCGACAACAGGGCCATGTGATTGTGTTCACCAACGGCTGTTTTGACCTCCTTCACCCCGGCCATCTCCATCTCCTGGAACAAGCGAAAACCTTCGGCGATGTACTCATCGTAGGTCTCAATACGGATGCCTCTGTCCGTCGGCTGAAGGGCCCCGACCGACCGATTTTCCCCTTACATGACCGGATGCAGATCCTTTTGGCGCTGAAACCTGTGGACTACGTGGTCCCTTTCGAGGAAGATACGCCGTATGACCTGATCGCCTACCTGCAACCGGATATCCTGGTGAAGGGCGGGGACTATACTCCAGACCAGGTCGTGGGGGCAGATCTGGTTCGACAGTGGGGCGGCGACGTTCGAATTGTCTCCTACCTGGAAGGCTACTCCACAACGGCCCTGCTCCAAAAGATCCGATCCAAGAACTCATGACACGCGGCCGCACCCGAACCCTGGTCTACCTCCTGTTCATTCTGCCGTTCGCTGCCGTCTTTTTTGTTTTCCTTGGGTTCCCGTTCTTTTATGCGCTTTACCTTTCTTTCACGCGGGTTTCCCGCCTCTTTGATGTGCTCTCAGGACTCCAGTTTGTGGGTTTCCAGAACTACCGGGTTCTCTTCCACGATCCCGGCTTTTTGTGGGGGATCCTGGCCAGCGTGTACTACGCGGCCTTGAGTATCCCCCTCGGCATCGCCGTTTCCCTGGGACTCGCACTCTTGCTTCACCGGCAAGGCCGAGCCATCGAAGTTTACCGGACCCTCATCTTTTTGCCGTTTGTCCTGGATGCCTTTGTCGTGGGGATCGTGTGGACCCTCATCTATGCACCGAAATATGGGGCATTGGCCCTCCTTCTACAGGTACTGGGAATTGGCAACCCGGAGTTCGGGGTTCTCTCGAATCCCAAGACCGCGATGTTGGGGGTCGTCATCGCGATGACGCTCAAGAACGCCGGCTTCGGGATGATCCTCTTTATCGCCGCTCTGGACAACATCTCCAAAGAGGTCCTGGAAGCGGCAGATCTGGACGGGGCTACGGGATGGCGACGGGTATGGCATATCCTTTTGCCATTGCTGAAACCGGTGGTCCTCTTCCTGGTCGTCGTCGGGCTCATTGGGGCGCTCTCCGCCTTTGCGGAGTTCTATGCAATGACCGGTGGAGGGCCAACGATCTCCTTCCTCGGCAAGCCTGTCGGAGCCACACGCGTGGCCGGCCTCTACCTCTTCGATCATTTCCAGAATCTACGCCTTGGCCTGGCCGCCGCTACTTCCTTCACCTTGCTGGTCCTCACCCTCGGGGTCTCCTGGGTTAGTTTTCGACTCCTTCAGAGGCGTTGACATGCGAAGATTTTGGGTGCATTTCGCTTTGACCGCAGTGACGCTTCTCTTCCTCTTCCCCTTCCTCTGGATGATCCTGACAGCGCTGAAACCCCAAGGCACGGGCCTGACCTTCCAACTCACGGGCCCGTACACCCTCGCCAATTTCCGGGAAGTTCTCTTCCAATTCCGATTCGGACGATTTTTCCTGAACAGTCTTCTGATCGCCAGCGTCTCCGCTACGGTCTCCACCACCTTTGCAGCCCTTGCGGCTTATGCCTTTGCGAAAGGAGACTTCCCCTTGCGGAAC
>WFXO01000104.1 GCA_015490555.1 Caldifarciminota bacterium
AGTTCCCAGCCTACCTAAGAGGAATGGAAAGCGACAGTTCTCGTGTGCCCGGAATCAAAACTCTGGGTTCCCAGCCTACCTAAGATGAATGGAAACTCGAGTGGTAGAGGAAAGCCAAGAAAAGTCCACAAGTTCCCAGCCTACCTACAAGGAATGGAAACTCTGGGTGATTGAGGTAACGTACTCGGACGATCGCGGGTTCCCAGCCTACCTACAAGGAATGGAAACTACACCGATATTGATATTCATGTCATTGTCGATCCCAGGTTCCCAGCCTACCTAAGAGGAATGGAAACTTTGTTTCTGGGTAAGGCCCAAATCCCTTCTTATCTGTTCCCAGCCTACCTAAGAGGAATGGAAACATTTCTCTGACATTCACCCTCCCTTCCGGGAAGCAGGTTCCCAGCTTACCTAAAAGGAATGGAAACGATTCCACCTGCGGCGATGATGGCCGTCAATGCAAAGGTTCCCAGCCTACCTAAAAGGAATGGAAACGACGCCATGGATCAGGAAGACAACATCATTTAGATCGATTCCAGTCTACCTAAAAACTCTGTGAGGAGATGATCCAGATGGCTCAGGAAGGGCTGGATGCCGATACCATCGCCGAACGACTTTCCAGAACCTGGTCCCGCATCGGATATGGGCAAATTCGGCGCATCGTGGATACCGGCGTGACCCGGGCGCGGGCCTTTGCTCATGTGCGCCAGATGGCCGAGGCCGGTGTGGCCGAACTGGAGGTGGTCGAGGTCATGGACCGCATCACCTGCCCGTATTGCCGGGAAATGGATTGGAAGGTGGTGTCGGTCGCGCGTGTGGATACCTTTGTAGAGGAAGCGTTGACTTCCTCACCCCAAGAGTTTGAGGAACGGTTTCTGCACCCTCCGGATCTGGGGGTTTTTCGGAGCACTCCGATGGAGCAGTTGGTCTCGCAAGGGCGTGGCATTCCGCCCTTCCATCCTTACTGCCGGGGGCGGATGCGCATGCATATCCACAAAACCAAGCGGCAGGCAGAGGTAGAACGGAACCTTCGCATTCCCGATTCATATCCAGAGGATCCCGAGGTGAACTATGCAGACTACGGAAAGCGCGTGGTGGTCTACTGGGAGCAAATGAGCGGCAAGCACGTCGGCGAACGCTCCTCTGGTCGGTCAAAGACCTTCTGGGGAACCAGGTGTATTTCAGCCGGGAGGCGGAGCGGCATATTCTGTATCGTGGGAGAGAGGAGATTTTGCCAGAACTCCACAGGGTTTTGCAAAACCCGGATGCCATCTATGTGGATCAGAGGTATGGAGATGATATCCATGCCTATGTCAAACGGATAAGGGGAAAGTTTTTGTTTGTGTCCGTGAAGAAGGGAAACGCAAAGGTGGTAGCAACGGCATTCATGAGAAGGCGCCTGCCCCGGAGGCCGGAGAAAATCTGGGGAGAAACCTTATAATACGAACATGAGATACATCCTGGATGTTGATGAGTTTGACTGGCAACTGCGTCGGGAGGACTTCTCGTTACAGGAATACGATAGTAACCCCGACTATGAGAAGAATTATCGGGAAATAGATCTGGGGTTTTTGCTGTCCGTCGTGGATCAGGAGGGGTATGTTGTAGCGCTGGAAGATTATGGGATCCCGGACCGGGAGTGGCTTCTGGACCTCTGGCGCAAGAACGCGCCACATCCAGATCAGAAGTCCTGAGATCGCCGCTCAAGCGGCTCCTACGATTCTTTCCAATCAACGCAATTGAAAGCATGTGAATGCGATGGTTTAGATGTTTTTATTGGGCACCAATTTGTTGAGGTAGGGTTCAAGGTATGTGATCTCCTTTCCCGGGAAGAACCGGTGATACAAAAATACAACAATCGGAGTCAACAGAGTCGTAACGCCAGTAAATCGGATAAAAGACAGAGCAATGGTCTTCATCTCAGAAAGATTAAGAGATGTGGTAGGTGTCCTTCGGGCCGAGTTTCTGTGCCAGTTCCTCGGCATGGGTAGCGAGATACCAGAGCCCGGCCAGAACCAGGCCAATGAGCACGAGCCACAGCCAGGGATGCGCGATGAGAAGGGAGATGAGTAGAGCGACTGGCAACAGCAATAGAAGAATAGGGATGAGGAATCCCAGCAGGATTAGAGTTCCAATCTCGCTCATACTTTAATTTTAAGCCATTGAAAAGCGCATTGGAATTCAGATTGACGCCCTCGCCAGGCCGGCGCGTGGTTAAGGGATCCGATACGGTCGCCATGGGGTGGTACTGCCTGGCAAGACAACTTCTTCCCAGACTCCTCCCTCTCCGGGAGTGGAACGGATTTTTCCGCTGGCTGAGTTGTACTTCCACGGACCATCCGTGGACTCAGAGTGGATCAATTGGGATTCGAAACGGAGACATTGAACCGCTCTCGTAAAGTCCTTCGTCTTCGTAGTAGGTTCCCGTTCCCTCACAAGTCCCGCACTACAACTTGGCACTGGGGGTTGACAAGAACGGAAAATCCCTGCATTTATTCAATGCCTTCCAGATGGAGGGCCACCCACCGATGAAGCCTGGAAGGGTTAGGCGTCCGGGACGGGGATGCCTTACCGATTTTTTGAGCCCTGTGTTGGTGTCCGGATGGGGTCTCCTGCGGAGTTCACGTTCCCCGACCCTCTTGAAAGCGGGAAAACTAAACTAATGCTCCTCCAAAAGACTGCGTGAACCAGCAAAGCCAGGGCTGACCGTGGAACCTCCCAGCCGGTTTTTCGGACACGCACGGAATGCGGTGGATGACAATGCGTTGCACATTCTACTTACCCACCCAAAGACCTCCCAAGGAGGCACCCAAAGTGGATGCTGGGTAATCTCATAGGAGAGACCCAGAAGTACCCGAAAGTGGAGTCATCCGAACAAAACGAGGAAGAGACCATGTCTACATTCTGGAAGATCGGCATCGGTGTGATCCTCACATCGATCGTTCTCTTTATCGCCGCCTATCTCTATCTCCGGGCGGCAGTCGCCTTCTTTCGGGCCATTACGTGGCCCTATTGGGTTCTCCCCCAACGGTGGCGGTGGAAACTCTTTGTGCGAAAGGACCTGCAGGCCTGCATCGACGAATGCGAACCGACGAGTGAGGAAACGGATGGGGAGGACGAGTTCGTATTTGAGGTGGATTGCACGAAAATGTGTATGGAATTTTTTGACGAGATAGGGGCCTATCGGTTTTCTGTTGTTTTCGTCCTGGTACTGACCCTGATGCTCCTCCTCGGCAAATTCCTGGGAAGAGTCCCGATCCCGTGGCTTGGAGTGCTTGCGATTCCCTTCTTCTTCGTCACGCTCCCCCTGTTCATTTTCCTTGCAGCCAGCATCCTCTCCTTGAGTGCCTTCGGAGGGGCTTGGCTCGGGGGGAAAATTGGCCGAGTGGGACGAGGGCTCTTTTCGGGTCTGTGGGAATCTCTCAGGATGCTTTAGGATATAAGGGAAGGCTTTTTGAACAAGGAGGCTTAACAATGAAAGGGTATGAAGAGGTCATCAACCTGCTGAATGACTTGTTGTCTGATGAACTGACCGCGGTCCATCAGTACATCCTGCACGCGGAGATGTGCGCAGATTGGGGCTATGGGAAACTCCATGACGTCATCCGGAAACGCGCCATCGACGAAATGAAGCACGCGGAAAAACTCATCGAACGGATCTTGTTCCTGGAAGGGAAGCCGATGATGGGGAACCTCAAAGAGATCCACATCGGAGAAACGGTCCCGAAGATCCTGGAGTCGGACCTCCACGCGGAACAGGGTGCGGTGAAGGCATACAACCGAGCCATCGCCTTCGTCACGGAGAAAGGGGACCACGGCACCAAGGAACTCCTGGAGTCCATCCTGGCCGATGAAGAAGCCCACCTCGACTGGCTGGAGACCCAACTCCATCTGATCGAGGCGATGGGCCTCGAGAACTACCTGGCCCAACAGAGCGGAGGCTGAATCGGCCCCCGTTGATGCTCTGGTTTGTAGGACTCGACCTTCGGGAGTTTTGATCGCGGCTGAAGAGACGCCTTAAGGTCTTTTGATCCCTGGCTTTCCTGAAGAATCGCGGCTGAAGTCGCTCCTACAGGGTTGTGTATTTTCTACCGGGGAGGTTTTTTCATTCTTTCGAGTAGGTTTTTCCGTGAGCCAACGATCCACATTTCGGATTGATTTTTGATGCGCCAATGCGAGGATTTGTCCGCTCGGCGGCTTCCCTTTATACTTGAAGGTCATACATGGGCGATTAGCTCAGGTGGTTAGAGCGCTTGCTTGACATGCAAGAGGTCGGAGGTTCAACTCCTCCATCGCCCA
>WFXO01000105.1 GCA_015490555.1 Caldifarciminota bacterium
TTTCAGGGGGTGCGGTTCGACCTGCGACAAAGGCCACGACTGGTTTGGGGAACTCCGACCGAATGTACTCCGCAGCCTCTTGCTCGTCTGTCCCCCCGATCTCACCGATGATGACCACGCCTTTGGTCTGAGGATCGTTCTTGAAGAGTTCCAACAGGTCGATATACCGAGTCCCAATGATCGGGTCGCCTCCGATCCCGATCGCGGTGGATTGCCCAAGCCCTTTGGCCGTGAGATGGCTGACGATTTCGTAGGTGAGGGTCCCAGATCTCGAGATGACACCGATCGGGCCCGGCGTAAAGATCTGGCCGGGTAAGATCCCTACTTTGGCTTCGCCCGGGGTGATGACCCCTGGACAATTGGGCCCAATCAATCGGGTGGTCCCTTTTTGTTTGAGGTATTGGACCACCCGCATCATGTCGTGGACTGGGATCCCTTCGGTGATGGTCACCACCAACTCGATTCCGGCATCCGCCGCCTCCATGATCGCGTCGGCCGCGAATCGTGCCGGGACAAAGATCACAGAGGTGTTGGCACCGGTTTGTTCCACCGCTTCCTGGACCGTGTCAAAGACGGGAACGCCGTGAACCTCTTGTCCCCCCTTGCCCGGGGTCACCCCGGCAACGACGTTCGTGCCATACTCCAACATCAATTTGGTATGGAAAGACCCATCCCGTCCCGTGATGCCTTGAACAACAAGCCGTGTGTCTTTACCTACCAGAATGCCCATCGGATGTGCCTCCTTCCTTTTCTGAATTCAACCACCACTCGGTAATTTTACGGCACGCAGGCCTTGCGCAGGCGGTCAGCCCGCCGAGGTCCCCTCCCGTTCCAGGTCTAAAGCAATCAACGATTCCCACGCCCGGTAGGAACTTCGGACCAAGGGTCCGGCTGCAACAAACCGGAACCCCCGTTTTCTCGCTTCCTCCTGATAAAATCGGAACTTCTCGGGGGTCACCCACTCCACCACGGGCAGATGCCGGGCGGTGGGCTGGAGATATTGCCCAATGGTCAAAATCTCGACCCCCACCGACCGAAGATCGTCCATGGTTTCTAAGACCTCTTCCTCCGTCTCGCCCAGGCCCACCATCAAGCCCGATTTGGACCGGATTTTCGGATTGAATTTCTTGATGTGTTCCAGAATCGTCAGGGTTTGATCGTAAGAGGCCCGCGGATCCCGGACCGTGGGGGTGAGCCGACGGACGGTCTCGATGTTTGTGCCCAGGACCTCGGGATGGGCATCCGTCACGGTCCGCAAAGCGTCCAGATCCCCCTGGAAATCCGGGATAAGGCCTTCAACAACGGTCTTGGGGGAGAGTTCGTGGATCCGTTGGATCGTTTCGGCAAAGATGGCGGCCCCACCGTCTGGCAAATCATCCCGATCCACGGAAGTGATGACGACGTACCGCAGTCCCAGGGCAGAGATCGCCAGGGCCACCCGCAGAGGCTCCCCATGATCCACCACCCCTTTGGGATTCCCGGTCTTGACCGCACAGAACTTGCACGCCCGCGTGCAGGTGTCCCCAAGGATCATGACCGTTGCGGTCCCTGCCGCCCAACATTCCCCGACATTGGGGCAAAGGGCCTCCTCACAAACGGTATGGAGTTTCAACGTCTTGATGAGATGTTTCACCCGTTCATATGTCTCCCCGGTGGGGAGGGGAACCTTGAGCCAGTCGGGTTTCCGTTTGCCCCGAACTTTGGCTCGATCTTCTTCTTTTACAATCGGTCGCATTTTACGGCTCCTTAAATTTTCTTGAGTTTGGCGTATTCCAAACTCAAAAGTCGGGTCCCGTATCGGAACCGAACCTCGACTTTTCCTTCATAGACATCGGTGACGTACCCTTCCCCGAAAACGGGATGGTACACCCGATCTCCAAGTTTAAAGGATGGGGGCTCCTCGGAATCGAAGTCAGGCAGATCTCCCTCCAGAACCTCCGAGGGGAACTCTTGAAGGAATCGGGAGGGCTGAAGAGTCCGATAGGACCGTAAAGCGCGGCGCTGGGCATAGGTCAAAATGACGTCTTCCTGTGCACGGGTCAAGGCGACGTGGAGCAGACGCCGTTCCTCTTCGAGTTCCATGGGATCGGTCAGGGCCGAGTGGTGCGGGAACACCCCCTCTTC
>WFXO01000106.1 GCA_015490555.1 Caldifarciminota bacterium
GGAGTGGATGTCTGCAAAGACCGGGTGTACCCCCATCCAGAGGAGGGGGTTGACCGTGGCCACAAAGGTGAAAGACGGAACGATCACTTCATCGCCGGGTTCCAGGCCGATGGCGAGATAAGCGAGGTGGAGGGCTGTGGTGCCCGAGGAAGTCAGGAGTGCAAAGCGGGTCCCCAGGTATTCTGCCAGTTCCTCCTCAAAGGCTTGGGTTTCCGGACCTTGGGAGAGCCAGCGGCGGTGTAAGACCCGGAGGATCGCGTCATGTTCTTCTTCTTCGAGATCCAGATCAAAGAGGGGGATATCCCAGGCATGCCCGGGCATGAGGTTACTCGCGGACCCGCCCGATCTTTTTCAGTCCCCCGGACAATGCCTGTTTGCGGGAGAGCCGGATCCGGCCCATCTCGTCGATCCCAATGACCTTCACCAGGATCTTGTCCCCCACCTTTACGACGTCTTCGACATTTTTCACCCGTTCATTGGCGAGTTCGGAGATATGGACCAATCCGTCCTTCCCAGGCAATATCTCGACGAACGCCCCAAAGGCCGCGGTTTTCACAACTTTGCCCATGTACACTTTGCCGACCTCGACCTCTTCGACCAGTTCTTCGACCATCTTACGGGCCTCTTCCACGCTTTCAAAGGTTGGCCCTGCAATGACCACTTTCCCGGTCATGTCGTCAATCTCGATCTTTGTGCCGGTTTTCTCCAGGATGCTACGGATCACCCGGCCGCCGGGCCCGATCACAGCACCAATCTTCTCCTTGGGAATAAAGATTGCTGTGACCTTGGGGGCGTACTGGCTGAGTTCCTTCCGCGGCTCCGGCAATGTGGTATCCATGATGTCCAGGATGTGTTCTCGGGCCTTTTTGGCCCGTTCAAAGACCTGGCCTACGATCTCCAGGGGCAGGCCATCGATTTTGAGGTCTAACTGGATGGCCGTGATGCCCTTTCGGGTCCCGGCCACTTTGAAGTCCATGTCCCCGAGATGGTCTTCATCACCGAGGATATCGGTCAGGAGCACGTAACGATCCTCTTCGCGGATCAGACCGATGGAGATCCCGGCACAAGAAGTCCTGATCGGAACCCCTGCATCCATGAGGGACAGGGAAGCCCCGCAGACTGTCGCCATGGAACTCGAGCCGTTCGACTCCAGGATATCGGAGACCACCCGGATGGTGTATGGGAAGTCCTCCTCTGGGGGAATTAGGGGGGCGATGGCTTTCTCGGCAAGTGCCCCATGTCCGATCTCACGCCGTGAAGGCCCCCGTAGGGGCTTGATCTCCCCTGTCGAGAATGGTGGGAAGTTGTAATGAAGCATGAACCGCTTGCGTTCTTCTGGGTCCAGTTCGGAGAGACGCTGAACGTCTTCCTCGGTCCCCAAGGTAGTCACCACCAGGGCTTGGGTTTCGCCTCGGGTAAAGAGTGCGGAGCCATGGGTCCGGGGCAAAATCCCGACCTCGACTTTGATGGGGCGGATCTCATCCAGGTTACGGCCATCAATGCGTTGCCCCTTCTCCAGGATCAGGGAACGCATGATCTTTTTCTGGATCTGGTAGAAGGCTTCCTTAATCTCTACCTCTTGGTCTGGATAGGTCTCTGCCAAGGCCTCCAGGATCTCCTGTTCAACCTCTTTCAAGGCCTGCCGACGTTCCGCCTTGGTGTGAATGGTGAGTGCATCCTGGATCCGCGAAGCAAACTGCGATTCCACGGTCTGGATCAGTTCTTCTGGTACTGCCAAGACGGTAGGTTCTTCCTTCTCTTTGCCTTGGGACTGCTGGAGATTGATCTGGAGTTCGCAGATTTCGTCAATATAGGGCATCGCGAATTCGATGGCTTTGAGGACGATATCTTCAGGGACTTCACGACCGCCGAACTCGATCATCTGGACCTGACCGTTGGAGCCGACCACAAGGAGATCGAAGTCACTCTCGTTGAGTTGGGTATTGGTTGGATTCAAGACAAACTCGCCGTTGAGATAGCCGACCCGAACCGCACCGACCGGGCCGTTGAAGGGGATTTCGGAGAGCATGAGGGCGGTGGAGGCCCCGATGATTCCCAGGACGTGGCCTTCGTTTTCCATGTCGTAAGAGAGGAGGAAGGCCACGACTTCGACTTCGTCCATCATCCCTTTTGGGAACCGTGGGCGGATCGCGCGGTCAATCGCACGACCATAAAGGATCTCCCGTTCCCGAGGCCGACCCTCCCGTTTAAAGAACCCGCCTGGGATCTTCCCGGCTGCATACGATTGCTCCCGGTACTCGACCAGGAGCGGCATGAAGTCTTTCTTTTCCTGTGCACGTTGCCAAACGACCGTGACCAAAACGACGGTGTCCCCGTACCGTACGGAGACGGAAGACGAGGCCTGCCGTGCGACGGTCCCAATATCCAAGATGAGGGGCTGACCCCCCAGGTCGAGAGAGATTTGACTGGCCATACTAACCTCGGAGTCCTAACTTCTTGACGACTTGGCGATAACGGACGAAGTCCTCCCGCTTGAGGTAGTTCAGGAACCTTCGCCGTTTCCCCACCAATTTGATCAAGCCGTACCGCGAATGCACGTCCTTCTTATGGGTCTTCAAGTGCTCGGTAATCTGCCGGATCCTCGCCGTTAACAGTGCAATCTGGACTTCCGGCGAACCGGTATCTCCGGGGTGTCGAGCCCACTCCTTGATGATTTTCTCTTTCACTTCCTTTGGCAGTGGCATACGGATTTCCTCCTCACATCTAAAATCTTCGTCACGTCGCGCACTTGTGGCGTTCGACGAGTTCGTTTGAGAGTGTTATTATAAGGCTTCGACCTCCTCGTTGAGGAACTCTCAGCCAGTCTGTAAACTTTCCACCATGAATAAAAAGTTCTTTGTCGCCACAGAGGAAGAAATTCGTTCCGGCAAAACCACGGATATTTATTTTGAACGAACCCGACAGATTTTAGAACGTCGGGGAATCACCCATCACGTGATCGCCGAATTCACAGTCTCCTCCCTCCCGAACAGTTACGACTGGGCCATTTTCGCCGGCCTCGCTGAGGTCTTAGAACTGCTCGAAGGCATTCCTGTGGATCTCTATGCGCTCCCTGAAGGCACGCTCTTCCGAAACACGGACCTTCATGGGGTCCCTGTCCCGGTGATGGTCATTGAAGGGGACTACAAGACCTTTGCGATTTACGAAACCCCGATCTTGGGGTTCATCTGCCAGAGTTCCGGCATCGCGACCCGTGCCGCACGGATCAAAAAATTAGCCGGAGATTCGATTGTGCTCTCCTTTGGCATTCGGCGGATGCATCCCGCCCTGGCCCCGGTGATCGATCGGAGTGCCTATATCGGTGGTTGTGATGGAGTCTCCAGCATCGTAGGGGCAGAAACCATTGGCCAGCCGCCCAAAGGGACCATGCCCCATGCCTTGATCATCACCATGGGAGAAACCGAGGCATGGCGTGCCTTTGACGAGGAGTTACCTCCCGAGGTTCCCCGGATTGCGCTCATTGACACATATGGCGATGAGAAGATGGAGGCGATCAAGGCAGCAGAGACGATCCCGAACCTCACCGGTGTCCGATTGGATACCCCGGGTTCCCGGCGGGGCGACTTCGCGAAGATCATCCGGGAAGTCCGGTGGGAACTCGATATCCGGGGCTACCGACATGTCCAGATCTTTGTTTCTGGGGGGCTGAGCGAGAAGAACATCAAAGCCCTCAAAGAGGCCGGTGCCCAGGGGTTTGGCGTCGGCACCAGCATTTCGAACGCTCCAACCATTGACTACGCGATGGACATCGTGGAGATGGAAGGCCAGCCGGTCGCCAAAAAGGGGAAGTTTGGCGGTCGTAAAGAGGTCTTCCGTTGTCCCCACTGTCTGATGTATCAGGTGATTCCTGCTCCCAAAGCGGCAGCAAGCCCTCCCCTGTGCCCCCATTGTCAGAAAGCCATGGAGTCCCTGTTGAAGCCCTATCTTCGGAAAGGGGAGCGAGTCAAAGACATCCCTCCGGTGGACCAAATCCGCCACTATGTGCTGGACCAGTTGAAGAAGGTCCCGGAGCTTGAGGTAGCATGATAAGCCGTTATAGGACCTCCAAGGGCACCGATGCCTGTTCGTGACTTCTTAGAGCGGATCCAGAACACCCCGGAACTGCGAGCCCGAGTTGCCGCCTGGCATATCCAGGAAGAGCAACCGGCGGAATACGCAGAGTTCCCAGAGGATCTCCCTGACCGTTTAAAAGAGGCCCTCCAAAAGATCGGCATCACGAAGTTGTACACCCATCAGCGGGAGGCATATGACCGTGTGGTGCAGGGAGAGAATGTGCTCTTGGTGACCCCCACCGCATCGGGCAAAAGTCTGGCTTACAACCTTCCGGTTTTAAAAGCCCTTCTGGAAGATGAAGATGCTCGGGCCTTTTACCTTTTTCCAACCAAAGCGTTGAGCCAGGATCAGGTGGCAAACCTCAATACCCTGATCGAACATCTCGATCTTGAGATCCCTACGCATACATACGATGGGGACACCCCTCGGGACATTCGGGGTGCGGTCCGGCTCCATGGCCGAATCGTAGTCACGAACCCCGATATGCTGCACAAAGCCATCTTACCGCACCATAACAAGTGGATCCGATTTCTGGAGAATCTCCGGTTCATTGTAATCGACGAGGTCCACGCTTACCGGGGCATTTTCGGAAGCCATGTGGCCAATGTGTTCCGCCGGCTTCAACGAATTCTCTCCTTTTATGGGGCTCACCCGGTGTATATCGCAACCTCTGCCACCATTGGCAATCCTAAAGATCATGTGGAGCGGCTCGCCGGCCAACCGTTCCATGTCATTGATCGAAACGGTGCCCCACGGGGACGCAAACATTTCCTCTTCTGGAACCCGCCACTTGTAAACCGCGAACTGGGACTGCGGGGTCATTACCTAAAGGAGACCGAACACGTGGCCTCCCTGCTCCTCGAACACCGGGTGAAGGGCATTGTCTTCGCGCGGAGTCGGATCAATGTAGAGATTTTAGGGGAAAGCCTCCGGAAACGGTTTGAGACACGGCCGGACCAATGGGGCCGGATTGCCTCCTATCGGGGCGGCTATCTTCCCAAGGAACGAAGGAAAATCGAGCGGGGCTTAAGGGAAGACGAAATCGATCTTGTGGTCTCGACCAACGCGCTGGAGTTAGGGATTGATATCGGCTCCCTGGATGCGGCCGTGATGGCTGGCTTCCCGGGCACCCTGACTTCCACATTCCAGCAAGCAGGCCGCGCCGGACGTCGAACTTCCGAGTCTCTTGCGATTTTGGTGGCGTCGTCCTCCCCCATCGATCAGTTCCTTGTGCGGCACCCGGAATATCTGTTAGAAAACCCGCCAGAAAAGGCGTTGATCAATCCCGATAATCTCTTCATCTTGCTGGCTCATATCAAATGCGCAGCCTTTGAGTTGCCGTTTCGGGCCGGTGAACGGTTTGGCGACCTGGAGGTTGACGAAATTTTGGACTTTCTCGAGGAGAAGGGGGTGCTGTATCGGAGTGGCGAGACCTATCACTGGACGTCCGAACACTTTCCAGCCGACGAGTTCTCGTTGCGGACCGTGTCAGAAGAGAACTTTGTGGTGGTGGATTTGACCGGTTCCAAGCCCCAGATGATCGGGGAGGTCGATTTCCATTCCGCCCCGATGCTCCTTCACGAGCAGGCGATCTATATGCATCAAGGCAAGCAGTATCAGGTCAAACAGTTGGATTATGCGAGTCGGAAAGCCTTTGTGGAAGAGGTGCGGGTTGAGTACTACACGGACGCCATCGACTACACGAAAGTTCAGGTTTTGGAGCCCTTTGAAGAGAAACAGCCTGGCCCTGAGCGTGTGGCATGGGGAGAGGTGTTGGTCACGCGGAAAGTTGTGGGCTTCAAAAAGGTTCGGCTTTCGACCTTTGAGAATGTGGGGTTTGGCACCGTCCATCTCCCCGAAGACCAGATGCACACGCAGTCTTATTGGGTGACGTTTGATCGCGAGTTTGTGGACCGGTTGGGATTTTCGCGGTCACGCCTGGAACTGGGGTTATGGGGAATCCTCCATCTCCTCTCCCACCTGGCTCCACTGTATCTGATGTGCGATCCGAAGGATTTAGGGGCCCATTTGGGCGACCCACGGGGCGTCTATACCGCCCCACCGGATTTTCCCCGTCGATTCACTTCCCCAGAGACGCCTCAGCAGTCCTCCGAGGACGAGGCCTTTGAGCCCACGATGTACCTTTACGAAACGTATCCAGGCGGGGTGGGACTTTCAGAAGAACTCTTTCGAATCCATGGGACCCTACTGCAGGCTGCCTTAGACCACATCCGGGTCTGCTCCTGTGAGTCCGGCTGTCCTTCCTGTGTGGGCCCCTATCCTGGGGACCCCAAATCCATCGCCCGCAAGATCCTGGAAGAATTGCTGGAGCGGTCTTAGCGTCCTGAAAAACGCAGCCTCAATTGCTCTTATTCTCGCAAGGAGAGCGTTACGTGCCTTCTTCCCAGGAACTGAGGTAGTGTTTTTGTTCCTCGGTGAGTTCGTCGAATTCGATCCCCAGGGTCTGGAGTTTCAACCGGGCGATCCGTTCATCAATTTCCGGTGGGAGTGTGTAAACCTTTTTTTCTAATTCCTGATGATGTTCCCAGATATAGAGGGCAGCCAAGGCCTGGTTGGCGAAGGAAAGGTCCATAACATCGGGCGGATGGCCTTCTGCAGCGACCAAATTGATCAACCGACCCTCGCCCAGCAGGTAGAGGGTCCGGCCGTCTTTCAGCCGATATGCCTCGACATTGGGCCGGATCCGTTCGACTTCTTCGGCAAGGTTTTGGAGGGCCTCCAGATTAATTTCGACATTGAAATGGCCGGCATTACAGAGGACCGCACCGTCTTTCATCACTTCCAAGGTTTCCCGGTCGATCACATGGATATCGCCGGTGGCGGTCACGAAAAAGTCCCCGCGTCTGGCGGCCTCTCGGATGGGCATCACTTCAAAGCCGTCCATGACGGCCTCGAGGGCACGGATCGGGTCGACTTCGGTGATGATCACCCGTGCGCCCATGCCCCGAGCGCGCATGGCGATTCCCCGGCCGCACCAGCCATAGCCCGAGACCACAAAAACTGAACCCGCAATCAGTCGGTTTGTTGCCCGCAAGATACCATCAATCGTGGATTGGCCAGTACCATAGCGGTTATCGAACAGGTATTTGGTTTTGGAATCATTCACGGCAATGATGGGGTATGCCAGAACCCCGTCCCGTTCCATGGCCCGAAAGCGGATGACCCCGGTGGTCGTTTCTTCGGTGCCTCCCAGGATTGTTTCGGTTCGGTGTTCTTTATGTGCCAAAGCCGTCAGATCCCCGCCGTCGTCCAGAGTGATCTGGGGTTGGTGGGCTAAGACCCGCTCCAGGTTGTCATAGTAACTGTCGCGGTCCTCACCGTGGGTGGCGAAAACGGGGATTCCGTAGTCCACCACCAGGGAGGCTGCAACGTCGTCTTTTGTGGAAAGGGGATTGGAGGCGGCGAGGTAGACTTCCGCGCCCGCAGCCTTCAGGGTGATCATCAGGTTTGCGGTTTCGGACGTGACATGTAAACATGCGCCGATCCGCACACCCTTCAGGGGCTGGATTTTCTCGAAATCCTCCCGGATTTGTTGTAAGACGGGCATATGACTTCCAGCCCATCGAATCTTTTTGTTGCCCTCCTTGTGGAGGTTTGGATCTCGGATCTTCGATTCGACCATGGTCACTCTCCCTGGATCTGGACCCAGACCCTCCGGGTCCGGGGTCCATCAAATTCACAGAAGAAGATCCCCTGCCAGGTCCCCAGCAGGAGGCGACCGTTTCGGATCAACAAGGTTTCAGAAGGACCCACCAGGGTTGCCTTGACATGGCTATCAGCGTTCCCTTCCAGATGGCGATAATGGGCACCCGCCGGAATAAGCCGGCTCAAGGTTTCTTCAATGTCCTGACGCACCGAAGGATCTGCGTGCTCGTTGACTGTTACAGCGGCGGTGGTGTGGGGAACGTAGAGGGTCACGGTCCCGTTCTGGATCCCGCTTTCTCGAACGAGGGCCTCTACTTTTGCAGTGATTTCTACGAGTTCATTTCGACGAGAGGTCCGAACCTGGATTTCTCCTTGGAAAATCATCTCAGGCCTCCTTCAGGCCTCCACTTTTTCCAGTAGCAGGACTTCATCCCGACCGTCCACTTCTTGGACGCGTGCCTCGACGACCTGATTGGGAGTCGTCTGGATCTTCAAGCCGGTATAATCCGCACAAATGGGCAACTCCCGGAGTCCTCGATCTACCAAGACGAAAAGGCGGATCGCCTTGGGACGGCCGTAGTCCAGGAGTTCATCCATGGCGGCCCGAACCGTTCGGCCCGTGTAAAGAACGTCGTCTACCAGGACCACAATGCGATCCTCGATGGAAACATCCAGTTGGCTCCCTTTGACCACAGGAACCCGGTGAATCCGGGTGAGGTCATCGCGATAAAAGGTGATGTCCAGGGATCCTCCAGGAATGTCGGTGCCCCGGATTTGAGACAGATGCTGACGCAGTCGTTGGGCTAACGGAACCCCCCGCGTTTGAATCCCTACGATCACGAGATCCGTAGGCTCCCTTTTATGGATCTGCTGAGCGACGTCCTGGAGAACCTTTGCCAGGTCCGTTGCGTCCATCAGGGTTTTGATTTTTTTCAAGGTCTCACTCCCCATGGCTGGTTAACCTTTTGACAGTTGTTTTTTGATTTCCAAAAGTTTGGCCCATCGGGCATCGACTTTCTCCTCTTCATGGTTGCAGGTTTCGGCATTTCGATTCACACCACAGACAGGGCAAAGGCCCTTGCAATCCGGTCGACAGAGGGGTTTCATTGGAATGGAAAGGAGGACGGTTTCACGGAGGATCGGGATGGTGTCCAGTTCCGTGGTTGGGAGGAAGAGCATCAAGACTTCTTCTGTGGTTAAGGCCTTTTCTTCTCCCCAGGGTTCGGTGCCGATTTGGATGATGTAGAGGGCCTTTTCCGTGAAGGATTGTTCGAAGGGCTCGAGGCACCGAGAGCACGTCAAGCGGAGCCGATAGGATGCTTCGAGGTTGAACTTCAAATTTTTCCCCGCTTTGTGGAGGGTATAATGGGCCTGGAGGGTCTCCAGCAACGTGAACTCCTCTTGGGGCAATTCAAGGCCCTCGGCATCCTGTTCTTCCCAGTACTCTGTGCTCCCCTCTTTGAGGGAGGTCAGATCAATCTTCATGGTGCTTCCCTCCCAGGGCGGCCACGCACTTGGGACAAAGGTCTGGATATTCCGGGTGTTGGCCGACCTGTTCATGCCACATCCAGCACCGGGCGCACTTTTGCCCGGCTTTTTTGACGACCTGAACGGTGATCCCGTCCGATTCAAATACGGTGTCACCGTCCGGCGTTTCATCCTGGAGAACCACACCGGAGACGATGAGGAATTCAGTCAAGTACGGTTCGTATTTCTCGAGGACTGCCCGGACATCCGCTGGGGCATGAATCCGGAGTTCCGCTTCCAGGCGGTCCTGAATGAGTTTTTGTTCTTTTCTGGCGTGTTCGAGTGCGGTGAGGGCAAGGTCACGAACACGGAGTAGGGTCTGAAAATCCTGGGCCCGCTCTTCATTGCGCCATTGTGGATCAATAGCCGGCCAATCGCTGAGGAAGACGCTCTCTTCCTTTTCTCCGGGGAGGTGTTGCCAAGCCTCTTCGCATGTGAAAGAGAGAATTGGCGCGAAGAGGGTCAAAAGCCCCCGAAGTAGAGTATAGAGGACCGTCTGGGCGGCTCGGCGCCCCCGAGAGTCCGGTGCCCAGGTATAGAGTCGGTCTTTGAGAACGTCGAGATAAAAGGCAGAAACTTCGACCACGATGAAGTGGAAGAACCGGTGGTAGACTTTGTGGATTTCAAAAGCGTCGTAATAGGCCTTTAAGTCCTCTACGAGTTCGGCATATCGATGCAGCATGTACTGGTCTACTGGCAGGAGGTCTGCATAGGCGATAGCATCCCTGGCAGGATCAAAGTCATAGAGGTTTGCAAGCATAAACCGGAAGGTATTGCGGATTTTCCGGTAGGAGTCGACCAGGCGAGCCAAGATTTCGGGGCCAAGTCGAACATCTTCGGTGTAGTCTGAGGAGGCGACCCAGAGGCGGAGGACGTCTGCACCCTTACTCTCGGTGATCTCTGACGGGGAAATGACGTTCCCCAGGGACTTATGCATGGCGCGGCCCTGTTCGTCTAAGGTCCACCCATGGGTAATCACGGCCTTATAAGGTGCCCGTCCTTTTTCTGCCACCCCCAGCATCAGGGAAGCATTGAACCACCCGCGGTGCTGATCCGAGCCCTCCAGGAAGACATCCGCGGGCCATGCCAATCCCCGCTCCTTGGTCAAAACAATGAGGTTGGTCGCACCAGAGTCGAACCACACATCCAAGATGTCCATGTCTTTTTCAAAGTCGGTACTCCCACACTTGGCACAACGGGTTCCGGGGGGCAATAGGGCTGAGACTTCATGGGTGAGCCAGGCGTCGGCCCCTTCTTGACGAAAGATTTTGGCGACATGCCGGATCACTTGAGGGGAGAGGAGCGGTTCCCCACACTGCTTGCAGTAGAAGGTAGGGATATTGACCCCCCAGGCCCGTTGTCGGGAAAGGACCCAATCCGGCCGCTCTTTGACGGAATTGTAAATGCGATTGATGCTTTCTTTGGGGACCCACTGGACGTTTTCAATTTCCTTCAGGGCCCGTTCTCGCAAGTTTTGGTGGTCCACGGAGAGGAACCACTGGGTGGTCGAGCGGAAAATCAAAGGATTCTTACAACGCCAACAGTGGGGATAGGTATGGGTAAGGGATTCCAGATGGAGGAAGTGGCCCAATTTTTTCAAGACCTCGATGGCCTTTTCCGATCCCTCTTTGCTCACGAACAGGCCCACGAACTCCGACCCGGCCGCTTCGGTAAACCGGCCCTTCTCGTCCACGGGCGAGAAGACCTCCAGGCCATATTTCCTGCCCACTTCAAAGTCCTCTTTTCCGTGGCCAGGTGCGATATGGACAATGCCTGTCCCCTCCGTCAGGGTGACGAAATCCGCCAGGATGCCCGGGGAGATGCGATCCGGGAAGAGCGGATGCTGAAACTCCACACCTTCTAACGCACTGCCTTTGAGGCGTTTGAGTTTTTTATAGTCCGACCAGCCAAGGATCTCAGCAACCACCGGTAAAAGCAGTTCTGCCATAAGATAGCGGGTGCCTTGGACCTCAAAGAGGGCGTAGTCGTACTCCGGGTGGAAGGCAAAGGCTCGGTTGGCAATGAGGGTCCAGGGGGTGGTGGTCCAGACGACCAGATAGGTCCCGGGTTCCAAGACGCCCTTGCCGTCCTTGACCGGGGTTCGAAACCAGAGGGAGGGCGATTCTTTTTCGTAATATTCGACTTCGAGCATCGCCAGGGCGGTCTGGCAGGTGGGGCACCAGTGGATCGGCATGGTCCCCCGGTAGATGTATCCTTTTTCTACCAGGTCTGCAAAGATTTCGATTTCTCCAGCCTCATACTCTCGGGACATTGTCAAATACGGGCGCTCCCAGTCGCCGAAGACGCCCAGACGTTGAAACTCAGATTTTTGGATCTCCACCCACTTGGCGGCGAATTCCCGGCACTTCTGGCGAATCCGGACCTTTATCTCAGGATCACGCAGTTTTCCGGGGTCATCCCGGACCTCTGCAAATTCGGGATCCTCCCGGACCACCTGATTTTCGATCGGCATACCATGGTTGTCCCAACCCGGGACATACGGGGTACGGAAGCCGCGGAGTGCCTTGTACTTTACCACAATGTCTTTCAGCACCTTGTTCATCGCGGTGCCCAGGTGGATGTGTCCATTGGAATAAGGTGGCCCATCGTGGAGAATGAAGAGGGGAGCATCTTTCCGCTTTTCCAGCATCTTGTAGTAGATCCGTTGCTCTTGCCAGAATCGAAGGAATTCGGGCTCTCTTTTGGGTAACTGGGCCCGCATGGGAAATGACGTTTGCGGTAGATTTAATGTATCTCGGTACGACTTGCTCATGGGTTAACGACCTCCTGAGTAAAGCATGTATAGTAGGCCTCCGACAACAAGCGAGGCCAGCACCTGCTGTGGCCACGAAACCGAATGACGAACCGGGGGAGAAAGCCCCTCAATTTCTGTTTCTGCATTTAAAGAAGGGGGGTACTGATCTTCAAAAGTCCCAGAGACAATCCACTGACGGGTCCGCGAGGGAGTCTGGACAGAGACCCAGCATTTGACATACACCGTGCGATGGAGGGTTCTTCCCCAGAGTCCCGTCACGGTTTTCTGCAGGCGGAGTTGAAGGGTGAGAAACCGCAGGGTCGTCGACGCGGAGGAACGAACAACGGCGCCTCGGCGTTCGGCGTATTCTTCCAGGAGAGGGGTAAGGACCCAACTCCAAAGCCCTTCCGGATGAAGAGCTACAATCGCGAGGGTTTCGGGGAAAGCAACCCGTTGAAAGACGGAATCGAGGGACGAAAAGAGGACAGTTTTTACCGCTTGCCAGTCATCAGGGACTGAACCTTGTGAGAACAGGAATGTCGTAAGTACAAGTGGTAGCACGGGTGTATCCCAATAATCCCAATCTCTGGGTCACTTCTGCATAACATAGGTCAACGAGAAGCGTCGGTTGCTGGTTTCTCCATATTCATAGATTCGGGAGTCATCTGCGATATCGAAACGGAAGTTCTTGAAGGCGATCCCGGCACCGAAGGTGAATCCTTCCCGTGCACCTTCGCGGTCCAGGAAGTATCCAACCCGCAGGGCGATGATGTCCAGGAGAGAATACTCCATCCCCACATGTTTGAAGGCTTCTCCGGCGACCCAGGCAGCGCCCTTTTCACGGAGATCTTTGGTGATATTCACCAGGACTTTATTGACATCGAGGGAGAGTGTCAGTTTATGGACCTCATTCCAGATGGGGCGATAGGCGATTCCAAAGCGAAGCAAGTAGGGCAGGGGATCACGTTCACCCGTTGCGGTGAATTTCAGGCCGGGCCCGAAGTTCTGGAGGACCAACGCGCCGGTCATTCCGGGGAAGAGAGAGGATTTGTAAAACACCCCGGCATCAAAGGCAAAAGAACTTGCGGTCCCACCACCCGGGACGCCCAGAACGATCCGAAGGACCTCCGGGGGCGCGAGGAAACTTCGAATAAATTTACCGGCAAAACCGATTCCCAGACTTGAATTTAGCGGGAACCCGTAAGACAGGGTAATGGCCAGGTCATGAGGATTCCAGGTGCCCAAGTAGTTGCCATTCTCGTCATAGGCTTCCACATTCCCGAGATCCAGGTAGATGATGTGACCTCCGATGGCACCTGCCTGGCCGGAGAGAGGTTTGACGAAACCTACAAACTCATAATACATGTCTTTAGCCAATCGAGGGAGCCAGTTCGCATGGATCAGCGAGAACTGGGTTGTCGTAAAGAAGGCCAGGGCGCCAGGGTTGTAATAACTGGCGGTGGCGTCGTCAGCGATTGCGCTGAATGCCCCAGCCATCCCGGTTGCCTTGGCTCCGGGGAAAATGGTTAAGAAGATCGCTCCTGCCTCGGAAGCAGAAGCAAATGCTTGCCCGCTCAGTGAGAGGACAAGGAACAGGGAGAGGATCCGTTTATCCATCAAGATTTACACCTCCGGGATTTTTGATGCTTATCTTAATTCAAGGTTTCCGGCTTTGCAAGTAAAATCCTACAGTGCGACTAAACTTTGGGTAAAGTGGATTTGTGCTGCAAAGGTTTCACATAAATCCGTTCCGCAACCTCATGATCCAGTGCAAGGGTGGTTCCATCCAATTCGATGATCAGTGCAGGGTGTTTCCGGAGGATCCGGACTTCGGTCCCGGGGATTAGGCCAAAGGATGCCAGAACCCGACTCACGCGGTGGCCCCCCAAGGTCATGGAAATAACTTTTCCCCATGTACCCACCTGCATATGGGGAAGGGGGACGAACAGGGGGGAGGGCACCATTCGTTTTTCCGCGCAACATTTACCTTTTGGAATTGGTTTGCCATGAGGGCAAAACTGCGGATGGCCAAGAAGGGTGCAGATCTCGGTAGCGGCTTCCTGGGTCAGGATGTGTTCCATCTGGCATGCGGATTCTTCCATTGTTCCCTGCGGTCCCCGAAGGATCTCTGTAAAGAGCCATTCAGCAAGTCGCATCCTTCGAATGACGTCGGCAGCAAGGTGTCGGCCCGAGTCGGTCAGTTCCCATCCTTGCGAGTCCCGACGGGCCCACCCCCGTGCCACCAACTCCTCAAAATCTTTTTCGGTAATTCTATGTTTGAGAATCGGTCCCAATTCTTCTTCGTTCCATCCCTCTTCTCGAAGCCAAAGGACCTTGAGAGCCTCTTCTAAGCGGACCTCATTTTGACTCAGTGTGGCTTTCATATTCATTCCCCCTTGATTTTACGGATCCAGCGCTGGATAGAGGAGACCACCGGTGTTTGGAGCAGGATTTCGTAGTGGCATTGAGGACACCGGACAAATCCGCATTTGCCTTGTAACGGAGCCAAGGGACACGTGCTGCATGCTGTATGGTACGCCTCCTTTTTGTGAAACCGATAGCCGCAGAGCGGACATTGGATCTCTATTGATTTTACAGCGTCCATAGCCTCAAGAACATCCTCGTTGTCCAGCCGACAAAGATGGCATACGGCAAGATGAAACTCATGATCGCAAGGGCGATCTTCCATCCTCGTTCACGGATCATGATCAGGGCGTTCGCAATGCAGGGGACGAAGAGGGTGATCGTCACGACACTTACGATGACCTGAGTTACTGTGAGGAGGCCTTGCTGTTCTAACAACAAGAACCCCGCAGCACCATAGTCACGTCGCAAGAACCCCATAATGAAGCCCACCGCAGCCTGAGGAGGAAGCCCCAAAATACCCGTCACTACCGGTTGAAAGAGCCGTTCTAAGATCTGGAGAAGACCGCTGAGGTCCATCACGAAGAGAATCACAGTCCCGATGATGAACATGGGGATGACCTCTTTGAGATACCATTCCAGGCGCGCTCCGGTTTTCCACAAAATGTTGCTCAGGCTGGGGATTCGAAGGGGAGGGATTTCCAGGATGAAGTAGTTTTGGTCTCCTGGCAGAA
>WFXO01000107.1 GCA_015490555.1 Caldifarciminota bacterium
AAATTCAATCGCCGCTGAAGCGGCTCCTACGAATAGAGCCATCATATAAAAGCGACGGAGCAGAATCGTCGTAATTAGAAGGACAACATAAGGAGTTTCAGCCATGAAGCACGAACATCATAGCCATGAGGAACACACTCATGGTGGACACGAGGGGCATCCGCCCCACGAAGCGCATGCCGATCACGAACATGCGCACGAAGAGCATCCCCGCGACCAACATGGAGAGCATGGACATCCGCCCGGACATGGAGGGAAAGAAGGGGCCTCCCACGACCATGGGGACCACCATTCCCACCATGCCCACATGGTCAAAGACTTTCGGAAACGTTTCTGGATCTCGCTGGTTCTAACCATCCCGATTCTTGCGTTATCTCCCATGATCCAGAGGCTCCTGGGGATCACCTTCCGGTTCCCTGGAGACATCTGGCTCCTGTGGGGTCTTTCTTCTGTCGTCTTCTTCTACGGTGGCTGGCCGTTCCTCAAGGGGTTCATCCAGGAGATGGTGAAGAAGCAGCCGGGGATGATGACCCTCATCGCCCTGGCGATCTCCGTCGCGTATGTCTACAGCAGTCTGGTGGTTTTTGGGCTTACCGGGAAAGTCTTTTTCTGGGAACTGGCAACGCTGATTGATGTCATGCTCCTGGGGCACTGGATCGAGATGAAATCCGTCCTGGGGGCATCCCGAGCCTTAGAGGAACTGGTCCGCCTCTTACCTGCAGAAGCGCATGTGGTGCTACCGGACGGAAGCATCCGGGAAGTTCCGGTATCGGAGTTGAAGCCGGGCGACCGGGTTTTGGTTCGACCCGGTGAGAAAGTTCCGGTTGACGGCATCGTCGTCGACGGCCATTCCAGTGTCAACGAAGCGATGCTGACCGGGGAATCCAAGCCTGTCGAGAAGGGACCCGGGGATGAGGTGATTGGGGGCGCGATCAATGGCGAGGGTGCGTTGACCATTGAAGTGAAGAAGACCGGGAAAGACACCTATTTAGCCCAAGTTATTGATCTCGTTCAAAAAGCCCAGGAGACCCGTTCCAAGACGCAAGATTTAGCCAACCGTGCGGCGTTTTGGCTCACACTTATTGCCATTGGAATCGGTTCGTTGACCCTCGTCGTATGGCTCGTCCTGGGGAAAGACTTTTCGTTTGCATTGGAACGAACGGTCACTGTGATGGTCATCACCTGTCCCCATGCGCTGGGCTTAGCCGTTCCGCTGGTGGTTGCAGTTTCGACCGCACTGTCTGCTCGAAACGGACTGCTGATCCGTGACCGGACCGCGTTTGAACGCGCCAAAGACCTGCAAGGGGTCATTTTTGATAAGACCGGAACCCTGACGGAAGGTCGGTTTGGGGTCAGTGACATCGTGGCGCTCTCGGACTTGAGTGATGAGGAAGTGCTCCAGGTCGCCGCATCTCTGGAACGCTCTTCCGAGCACCCAATTGCACGAGGAATCGCAGATACAGCGGAAAGCCGCGGCCTTGAATTCCTCCCCCTCGATGACTTCAAAGCGATCCCCGGAAAAGGAGTGGAAGGGAAGGTCCGCGGTACTTTCTATCGTGTGGTCAGCCCTGGATATCTGCGCGAAAAGGGGATCCAGGTGGAAAATGAGGAAATTCAAAGACTGGCTGCCCAGGGGAAAACGGTCGTGTATCTCCTTCGTGACCAGGAGGTGGTCGGTGCGATCGCCCTGGCAGATCAGATTCGGCCGGAGTCCCGCGAGGCGGTCAAGCGCCTCAAAGGAATGGGGCTTCAGGTCATGATGCTGACAGGTGATAGCAAAGCGGTGGCGGCGTGGGTCGCCGAGGAACTCGGACTCGACGCCTACTTTGCCGAAGTTTTGCCCCATGAAAAGGCAGAAAAGGTCCAGGAAGTCCAAAAACAGGGCCTGACCGTGGCCATGGTCGGAGACGGGGTCAACGACGCACCCGCTCTGGTTCAAGCCGATGTGGGAATCGCGATTGGGGCCGGGACCGATGTGGCCGTCGAGGCGGCGGATATCGTCCTGGTTCGGAACGACCCAAGAGATGTCGCTGCGATCCTGGGCTTATCCCGTGCCACCTACCGAAAGATGCAAGAAAACCTCCTGTGGGCTACGGGATACAACGTGGTGGCGATTCCCTTAGCGGCTGGGGTCCTTTACAAACTCGGGATCCTCCTCTCCCCTGCCATGGGGGCGTTGTTTATGTCCCTGTCCACCGTGATTGTGGCACTGAACGCCCAGCGCCTTTGGAAATACAAAGAAGGGAGAGGCAAGTAAAGGGTCTTCCCTGAAAATCAACGAATTGGGATTGTTTACGAGGTGGGGAGGGGGTGAATTTTTCTCAGGAAAAGATGGAGAACGATGTAGCCCGACACACCGGAAAGGAAGGAGCCGAGAAGGATCCCTAATCGCTCCAGCCCGAGATAGGGGCCCCCTCCCTGTTCAAAGGCAAGAGAGGCGATGAAAAGACTCATGGTAAAGCCGATCCCGCACAGCAAAGCCACACCATAAAGTTGTTTCCAATTGACACCTTCGGGAAGGGCGGCGAGTCGGAATTTCACGGCAAGAAACGAAACAAAGAAAACACCCAGTTGTTTGCCCAGGAATAGCCCGAGCATAATGCCCAGGGGGACGGGATGGAGAAGGTCCGACAATGTGAACGCTCCAATTGAAACCCCGGCATTTGCAAAGGCGAAGATGGGTAAGACACCAAAAGCGACCCAGGGATGGAGGGCATGCTCCAACCGATGTAGTAACGACTCTTGAGGCTCTGAGGCGGACGCCGAATCCCCAAGGGGAATAAACATTGCAAGAACAACCCCAGAGAGGGTGGCATGAACTCCGGATTTCAACATGGCAGCCCAGAGCGGAATGCCTACCAGAAAGTAAGGGGCGGGATGCGTCACGTTCGACCGATTGAGGACCAGGAGGATCAGGACCATCCCCGCCGCAATTCCTAATGAAAACAGCGAGAGATTTGCTGTGTAAAAGAGTGCGATGATGACGATCGCACCCAGGTCGTCAAAGATTGCGACACTTAGCAGGAATGCCTTGAGTGCGGAGGGAACACGTTTTCCCAGCAAGGAGAGGACCCCCAGGGCAAAGGCGATGTCGGTCGCCGTTGGGATGGCCCACCCCTGCATTGCAATGGGGTCTCCCCAATTGAAACTGGTGTAGAGGATCGCGGGGATTGCCATCCCGCCCAGTGCCGCAAAGGCTGGGAGACTCACATGACGAAGACTCGAAAGGTGTCCCTGAAGGATTTCTCGTTTCAACTCCAATCCCACGAGAAAGAAAAAGAGGGTCATCAGCCCGTCGTTGATCCACAAAAAGAGGGGTTTGGCAATCTTGAAGGTCCCGATTTGAATTGCAATCGGGAAATCCAGAAACGCCTGGTAGGCTTTTTGGAAAGGGGAATTGGCCACAATGAGGGCCAGGACCATCATCCCCATGAGCACCAACCCACCCGCTGCCTCCAACCGAAGGAATTCCTGGAGCGGCCTATGAATCTTTGTCCACAATGGGTAGAACGGTCTGTTCATAAAATCCTATCGTATCTTCGCATCCGTCGAGAAACTTTGAGAATTATAACGGCCCTTAAAGTTTCCAAGCAAACAACTGCGTTGGCTCATCAAAAATCTATACGAAATCGGGCTCGTTGGCTCATTTAAAAATCAACATAAAAGGGTGTAAAACTCTCCCCGTTTGAAGACTACACGGGATGGTGAGACAAGAAATTTGTCAAATCCTTGCATTCAACAATTGACTTGTAACAATCCAGATTCTACAAGAAAGGAAGGGAGAGTAAATACAGTAAACCCTGTTGCCCAATTACGGATCAGACTTCATTTAATGTGTTCCTATTATCTGCAGTCCTGGGCGAAAGCGAAGGATTTGGGCGGAGTGCAATAGCCGTAGCCAGATACACGCCTGTTGTTCGAGTATCCGGCACCGAAGCGAGCGGAAAGTTGCACGAAGCCTCATATTTAATTTCCTCTTTTAAGCCGCTCAATTTCTTTTCTTATTTCTTCAACAACCACTGAATTGTAGATCTCTTTTTTATTATCTTTTTTAATTGAGAAGACAATGAATACCCTTCCACCGTGGTCCTTTTCAAATTTATCATGAGTTTTACCGAGCCATTCTTTCCATCTATATACTTCTGGTGTTTGCTCATAAGTGATGGGCTTTATTTGTAGCCCTATGTACTTGTCACCAACCTGGATGTAAAAATCAACATTATATAATCTATCCCACTCGTCGGGGGCAGGTTTTATCTCTACGCCCAAATCTCTCTGCAACTTCCCATATATTGTTTTTATTTCCGTTAGATAGCCATCATATGTTCTTTTAATTACAAGATTGTAAATATACTGGATACAGTCTTCCTCTGTTACTTCCTCAATTTCTGCTTGAATAACTTCTGTAATTTTCACATACAATTTTCTTCCCAGATCTTCAATATATTCCTTAGGAGATAAAGAAATACCCTTGCTCTTGAGAAAATCAGCAAGTTTTTTGTAATAAAATTGCTCCCAATCTTTAATTGTTTTCGGTCCACATTCACGAATCCATTGAGATACAGGTCCTACGTTGTTTTTCTTATTTAATCCCCATCTATTTGTTGCCATGTTTAGTATCCATTCCCTGGGCATTATTTCACCTCGTTTTCAAATTCAATAAATTTTTTTTTGTATTTATGCTTTTTTGTTTTATCTGCCCTTGCTATCCCGGACTTTATTAAATAAGCATTCACAAAGATTTTATTTTTAAGATAAACATACGCTTCCACAGTATTCCCATCCAGGACCGAACCATTGTCAAACCGCAAGAAAACTTCCTTTTTTAGAATGTAGTCCTTTAAATATCTTAATGCTTCCTGGTTTTTGACCACTCTAACCCCCAAAAATTTAACCTTCAAGCCAGTATTCAGCAAGATTGTTTGTTCATCAAGAATATCTACCACTCTGTAAAGC
>WFXO01000108.1 GCA_015490555.1 Caldifarciminota bacterium
ATATAATGTTATAGTTATAGATACTATAAATTGGAGATTACTTACCTTATATATTAAAGATTCATTATATAGAATAGAAAGATTTTTATCTACTGACGATACTTCGCCTTCCTATTTTGGAAATAGGAAACCTTATATATTTGGTATTTTTGCTCCTTATTTCCAGAATGTTGCGATCATCAAAATCTACCAGGTAATCAATGATTGGTTGGAAATGTCGGCTTATTCATCCCCAGGAAAACCTTAGTGACGATTCCTGTTAGTGTGCGAATAGCATACTGGAAAGCGTCCCCACCAGATAATATTCAGCGAATTTACGATCCTTTAGTTCCTCAAATCGAGTAATGGATTTGGCGGTGAGCACAATTGCAATCACGACATATTGATCTATGAGCACGAAGGTCAGGACAAAGGTCCTCTTCAGAAATCCAATCAGGGCTCCCGCCCGTCGAATCACGGAATTCCCCAGAGGCCCTAACGCTTTCAAAAAGATGAGCGTGAAGAAATGGCCCCCAACGATAGCCACGAAATACGCAATCCCGTATGCCAACACAGGGTTCATGAGACAAATCCTCCTACAGACGTAGAAACCAAGAAGGGTAGACATCGAATTCGTCAACCGTTTACGGTTGACAGAAGCGTGTCAACCTTGTAGGGTTGACGGAGGAGCATGCGGATGGTTCCTTCCACGTCTTGAAAGAATGTGTTGGATACTCTGTCTGGCGAGTTCTTTTTCTGTGCAGAACCAGATGTTTACCCGAATCTTTGTCCCTTCAATGAGAGGACATTTCCTTTTGGTGGGCGGCGACCCAGGCCTGGCCGGCTGCAAGGCTGCCGTCCGTCGGCGGGAGTTGGGAGTGGACAAAGACCCGGAACCCCTCCGGCCAGAAGGTTTCCAGAATCCCTTCCGTCAAAAATCGGTTGCAAAAGACCCCACCGGCAAGAACGACCTGGGAGCACTGGATCCGCCGAGCCACCTCAAGACTGGCCCGGACTAAGGCATGGTGGAATGCCGACGCCAGGACCTCCACAGGGGTTCCTTTTCGGAGGTCCTCCACCACCGCACGCACCATAGGACGCCAATCCAAGCGGATCGGGTCTGTGTCCCTCAGGGGCAGTGGGAGTTCAAGGGCTACCTCCGGGTGCTCCCAGGCAGCGTATTCCAGAAGTTGTGCGGATTGGGCCTGGTGGGTGTTCAAGTATGAGATGCCCAGGATCGCGCTGACCCCATCGAACAGCCGCCCCATGCTGGTGGTGATGGGGCTACGGACGCCCTTTTGGAGGAGTTGCACAATGCGGGCGATCTTTTCCGCCGGGATCTCCTCGAATAGGGGGAGGTCGGTGGGCACCTCGCCCTCAAAGGCTTCATAAAGGAGGCTCAAGGCTGTGCGCCAGGTCTCTTTGATCGCCCGTTCCCCGCCAGGCAATCGGAATGGCCAGAGGGTTGCAACACGCTGATAGGAAGCCGGATCCCCGAGCAAGAACTCACCGCCCCAGACGGTTTCATCCGGGCCGTAGCCTGTGCCGTCCCAGGTGAGACCCAGGGTCTCACCGGAGAGTTCGTTCTCCAGCATGCAGGCGGCCAGATGTGCATGATGGTGCTGAACCGCGATCCGGGGGAGGTCGAACTCCTGAGCAACCTGGCTGGTGAAATACGCGGGATGAAGGTCATGGGCCACGAGTTCTGGCCGAATTTCAAAAAGGCGGAGGAAGTCCTCCAGGGTCTTGCGGTAGGTTTTGCGGGCCTCGAAGGTCTCCATATCGCCCAGGTGCTGGGAGAGGATGATTTCCCGGTCTCGGGTCACCGCCAGGGTGACATTCAGATGGCCTCCCAGCGCCACGATCGGGGGCAAGCGTCGGGGAGCCAGAACCGGGAGCGGGGTGTACCCCCGGGCACGACGGAGCATCTGCGGCTTGACCTCCGGCTTCAGCAGGAAGTGGAGCACCGAGTCGTCGGCGTGCCGTACGATCGGCCGGTTATGAACCAGGAGGACATCTGCCAGTGTGCCCAACTTCTCCAGGGCCTCTTGCTCATCCGTGACAATCGGCTCGTCGGTGAGGTTCCCGGAAGTGGCCACGACCGGTCGATCGAGTTCGGCCAGAAGGATCATGTGGAGCGGCGTATAGGGCAAGAAGACCCCCAGATAGGGTGATTTAGGCGCCACGGAGGGGGCGATTTCTTCCCAGCCCGCTTGGGTTCGGGGCAGGAGGAGGATCGGGGCCTGAGGCGAACGGAGTAAGGATTCGGCATAGGGCGGCACATGGACATGGCGACGCAGGCTTGTGATCCCCGGGTACATCACCGCAAAGGCCTTGAACGGGCGACGTTTCCGGCGTCGGAGTTCGGCCACACCGGGCTCCTGCGTTGCGTCGACCATCAGATGGAAGCCGCCCAGCCCCTTGACCGCCACGATATGCCCTTCCTGGAGTGCCTTGACCGCGCCGACGATGGCCTCGTGACGGCGCGCGATCACAGTTCCGTCCTTGTGCCAGAGTTCCACATGCGGACCGCACACGGGGCAGGCGTTGGGCTGGGCGTGGAAGCGCCGATCTTTGGGATCTTCATATTCGCGCCGGCAATCCTCACACATCAGGAAACGCTTCATAGAGGTCCGGGGCCGGTCATAGGGCAGTTCCTCAATGATCGTGAACCGGGGGCCACAATGGGTACAGTTGATGAACGGGTAGAGGTATCGTCGGTCTGAAGGGTCCAGGAGTTCCTTTTGACAGGCTTCACAGGTCGCCAGGTCAGGCAAGATCCAGACCTTTGGAGGGCCCTGGGAGGCACTTTTTCGGATCTCAAAGGTCGAGTAGCCTGCGGGCGGCAGGAATCGGTGGTCCAGGGTATAAATGAAGGCGGGCGGAGGCTTTTCCTTCGGGATCCGTTCCAGGAAACTCAGCAGAAGATCATGGGGGCCTTCCACTTCAATCGTAACGCCATCCCCGTCGTTACGGACCCACCCCTTGAGGCCCAGATCCGTGGCCAGACGGTAGATGAAGGGCCGGAACCCCACCCCCTGAACGATGCCAAGAATCCGGACTTGAAGTCGGGCCAACCCTCTCCCATTGGCCATGGCTACGGGGATGGACGGTCGAACAGCCGGGCCCGGACTGCTTCCAGATACGCGACCCAGTCCCGGATCCCCTCTCCGGTCTTTGCTGAGACCTCGAAAATCTGGAGGTTGGGCTGGATGGCGAGCGCCTCTTCCTTCACCCGATCTAGATCGAAATCAAAGTAGGGCAGGAGGTCTATTTTGGTGATGACCAAAGCTTGGGCACTTCGGAAGGCAACGGGATACTTTGCCGGCTTGTCGTCCCCTTCCGGCACCGAGAGGAGCACCACCCGCAGGTGTTCCCCCAGGTCAAAACTCGCAGGACACACCAGATTGCCGACGTTCTCGACGAACAGGAAATCCATCCGGTCCTTGTCATTCAAGACCTCCCAGCCCTGTTTGACCATATGGGCCTCCAGGTGACAGGTCCCGCCGGTCGTGATCTGGACGGTCTCGATGCCCAGAGCGTGGATGCGTTCCGCATCGCGCTCCGTCTCCAGGTCGCCCTCTAAAACCGCGACACGATATCGGTCTTTGAGATGGGGCAGCGTGGCCTCCAGGAGCGTTGTTTTCCCGGAGCCCGGAGAGGACAGAAGGTTGACGACAAAGGTCTGATTCTTGCTCCATAAGGCCTTGAGGGATGCCGCGATCTGCTCGTTGCTCTCCAAGATATGTTTGAGAACCTCAACTCTCCGAATTTTGCTCATTCAACGCCTCCTCTGGGATTTCTAATTCGACGTCCCGGAGAAGCAGGTCTTCTCCCTGGACCACCTCGACCCGTTTCGACCCACAGGACCCGCAGACCATCCGGAAGCCCTGGGGTTCGGTGACCTCCCCGCAGTCCGCACATCGGAGCCGGAGAGGCACGCGGATCAGGTCCATTTCTGCCTTCTCCAGCAATGGCTCCGCGGCCCGGAACGCCATAAAGGCGTCATAAAGGAGTTCGGGAACGACATTGGAGAGGGGACCCACCTCCACACGGAACTTCAGGACCCGTCGTGCGCCGTATTCCCGAGCGATGCCCTGAAGTTGTTCAAACAGCGCTTGCATGATGGAAAGTTCGTGCATGGTGTCCGGAGAACGCCTTAAATCATACGGCGGACCCAGGGGTTCTCCAAGACACCCCCTTGCCCATCCCTATCGGGGCATCTACAAGACTCTTCGAAAACGAACGGCCTCGAGACTACCCTTGATACAGAATGAAAACCTGATACGACCGTGTCCACAGGGTCCAAAGAACCCCCACCCTGAGATGCGGCGAAAATCGAACCTGGGCCGTCAGAGGCATCACGCCTCCCACGAAACTTGCGCTGGATTGAGTCCTTACGTCCCCGCCCGTCCTCCGATATTGGTACAGGAAATGGAACCCAAAAGCCGTGCCTATCAGAAATTGCAGTGGAGGAACTCTTCGCTCTATGGCGATGGGCATCCGAACTGTTGCAAGAACCTCCTTCGCCCGTGATCCTTGGATGGTGATGGACCTGATCCTTGCCTGGATTTGGGCCTGGATGCCGACATAAAACGTGTAGGCTTCCGTCTCGTTTTTCCTCAGTCCCGCAACTCGGAAGATTCCCTCCGGCTCGATCTTCCCCTGTTCAGAACTCTCGTTCACGAAGGAATCCGTAAGGGAATCATTCTCAAAATTCTGGCCCTCTGCGTGGGTACGCCAACCCGCGCGAGATGCCCCAAGACTCGCTTCGATCATCCACACTCCCCAGGGTTCTTTCCGAACGGATCCTACGGAGACCTGGCCCTTCAGCGTATCCTGATAATACCATGAGAAGGACTCATCGTAGTTTGGCGGAAGGGACCGGGACATCTGATCTTGTGCAGAATCGCTTTTCTTCTTGAAACGGAAAAGGACGTACTGGGACCCCTTGACATAGGAGATCCGGAGTTCCCACCGGGGCCGAGAGTACTCGCTCCAGAGGTCCCCTACAAAGTCCAGGGTACGATGACGAAAATCCCGTCCCGCAGTGTTTTGATAGTGGAAGAGTACTCCGAATCCTCGCCTATGTCCATACCCCAGAAGGATCCGGCTGCTCCATCTTGTGGACCGGTCGAAATTAGAGGATTCTGGTTCGGAGTTCTGTGTTCTCTTGTAACTTCCCCATCCCCCGACGAAAAAGCCGGCATTCCAGAAGATTAACATGTTGGGGTCTGTTTGGAACCAGAGCCCGCGGTTCCTCGGGGCAAGGGAGGGCAGAAAGGTCATCGCCGAGAGGGTGTCGGGATAGAGGAGTGTAAACGCAGACCCAAACACGCGAGTGGGATAAAAGGAAACGACAGGGTGGGGTGGCCCCCAAAGGGCCAAGAGTGTCACCAGAAGCGTCATCATGCACCCCCTTTCATTTTGCTGCTGTGAGGCAATTCTAAAGTCATTCCTATACAAAGCCACCAAATCTCATGAGAACCAATAGGTCAGCATGAAGTGGAGCGTATTGAATAGGGTTGGGGCCAACTTCCCCCGTATGGACAACCGCAGCCGGTTGCGAAAGGTGTAAGAATAGATGACATCAACCAAAGCAGGGAATTGATATGAAAAGTCCGTCGTCGTTTTATAAAATGTCTCTTCCATCCCTTCATGTACACGATGCGCCAAAAGGCTCTGTGAATAGGCAGATAGGATCACGGTGCCCCAATCCGTTCGGATTTCTGTTCCCAAAGGCAACCTGAACGCGAAAGACCAGGGATTATCACAGCCTTCCATCGAAATTCGAACGGTATCGTTGTCGATGTTTTCCGAGAGACAAACACGACCGATCTCCAGGCTGGCAGAGAATCCAACATAAAAGGTTACTCGATCGGCATGTTTGACCCTTACCCACGCCCCCTCAGCGATTGCAGAAAACGTATGTTTTTTCTTCCTCAAAATTTCAGAGGGAAAGAGATCATCCGAATAATTTCTGGACTCGCTCGAGGATCCCTCTCCTCTAAGAGAAATCCAGTAAATATCCGCTGGCCGTTGCTTCCGAAGTTCGAAACCGACGAAAGCTCGCTCGGAGGTTTCTCTTTTTAAAAAGGTCCCGATCCTTGTGCGGACATGGTGTTTGTAAAGTTCTTCCCCGATGGACCCCACGAGGTCCCACTCCCACATTTTGGTACCGATTCTCAATCCGTCGAATTCGGTGCTCGTGTAAATGTTATGGTCAGTTATTGTAAAATAATCATAATGCTTGACAATCCTTTGATTATAAAGCAAGCCTATGCCACTTCCGATCGGAACGTTCAATCCTACCATTAAGGTAACCTTCATATCGTCCAGGTTAACTCTTGAAGGGAACGAGACCTTGACAATTCTCCGCCAATCCCAGTTTACACCGGCGAGTACCCAACGGTTCCACCAGAGAATGCTCCTGTCTTCGAAAATCGTGAGACCACTCTTGTGAAGGGTAGAGGGATTCCACGTGAGATCGGTAATCGTGTCCGGAAGGACACCCACCAGTCCAAAGGATGTGGTCCGAAAAGATGGCAGCACCATCGGAGAATACACCACTTGAAAAAAGATGAGCAAAGTGAACAGCCCCATCGTTAGCCTCCCTTATAACGAAAATGTCACAGAACTGGCTGCGTGAGGATGGGTCAATTTGAAGAAAAGTGTGACCCGTAATTTTTCATATATCTTCTTTTCTACCGTAAGAAAATAATCGGGAGCCACTGTAAGACTGCTCTGATAAAGGTACTTATTGAGTCCCTGAGCCTTCCAAAAAACTTTACCAACAAGTAATGTACCAGCACGGATGTTTACAGAATGCCAAGTGAAGTTCATGAAAAATGGAATTTTTATCGTCGCTTCAAAATTCGGCCGACGATCTACTTGAGCAGACTGTTTCCACACATTGAGTGTGATTGTGAACCCGAGATTACCCCGCAACCTCCTCAGGTTTTCCTCGTGGAGCCAGGCAATTCGTATGTTTCCTGAGGGTCGGAATTTTGTAGACGAATCCTGACGCTCGATGTTCATCTCTATGAGGGAGTCCCCGAGGAATTCATAAGTTTCGTTTCGAAGGCTTTGACGTTTCTGATACGTGCCGATAGAAATCTCAAAGAGCCAACGATTCTGGGGTTGTACGGATCGGAAACCCGCCACGACAGCCCCTTGCAAAGAGGTGATCTGTATCCTACTGAAGGATTCCTGTTTGTCCGAGGGAGTCTCTCCTACATTCCGACTTTGTGAGATCTCATCTACTCCACCGACCCTCAACATCCAGTAGGAGGAATGACGGGCATAGACCAGCCGGATTTCTGTCTGAGTGGCCTGATCGGTTGTAAACCCTGCTCCATACCGTGGTTCATTAAGCCAAGTACGAGTTAGTTCTGATTGGGCACCGTGGAAATCCCACTTGATCAATAGGCCAAAGGGGTACGATCCGTGAAATCCCAAGATGATTTGTGTCTGTCGGTTCTTGATTCCTGATCTCTGCAATACAGAATTACGTATCCCAACTCGTTTTTCTGCTTCCTTGTGATAGTGTCCAGCCACGCCCAGTAAAAAACCAGACTTCCAAAAAACAATTGTGTTTTGAGAACTTTGAGCCCATAGCCCTCCTTTTTGAGGAATCATCGTTGGGAGATAGGTCATCGCTGAAAGGGTTTCTGGGTAAACCAAGGTCAGGGAGGGGCCAAGAATCTGGATGTCAAAGGTAGGGATAAAGGGTTCCACGGGCCCCCAAAGGGCCAAGAGTGTCACGAGAAGCGTCATCATGCACCCCCTTTCATTTTGCTGCTGTAAGGCAATTCTAAAGTCCTACCGGGGGTCAACAGATCCGGGGCAACTGCTCGCCCGAGATCATTTCGACCACCCGGCTGCCGCCCAGCCAGGTCTTAAGCCGGACGATCCCGGGATGTTCGTCGACGACCTCCCCGATGATCCGGGCCTCCCGACCCAGGGGATGAGCCCGCATGATCCGGAGCATTTCCTCCGCAATCTCCGGGTCTACAAACGCCAGGAACTTTCCTTCATTCGCCACAAAGAGCGGGTCTAACCCCAAGATCTCGCAGGCCCCTTGCACAGCCTCCCGCACGGGAATCTCCGACTCTTCCAGAACCATCCCCACTCCAGCGCTCTGGGCCAACTCATTCACGGCCGAAGCGATCCCCCCACGCGTGGCATCCCGGAGGGCGTGGATCTTGTCTTTGCCGACCTTGAGCATCTCCTCGACCAAGGGCCACAGGGCCGCCGTGTCACTCTCCAGGTCCGTTTCAAAAGAGAGGCCCTCCCGAAGGGATAGGATGGCAATCCCGTGCTCAGCAATCGGGCCATTGAGCAGGATCTTGTCTCCCGGCCGGATCCGCCGGGGCGAGATCTCGATCCCGGGCAATACCCGCCCAATCCCGGTCGTGTTGATGAAGATGCCGTCCCCCTTGCCGCGCTCGACCACCTTCGTATCGCCCGTTACGACGTGGATGCCCAATCGGTCCGCGGCTTCTCGGATGCTCACCAGGATCTCCCACAGGTCCTTAAGCCGGAACCCCTCCTCCAGGATGAAGGCCAGGCTCAGATACAGCGGTTTTGCCCCGCACATCGCCAGGTCGTTGACCGTGCCATGGACGGCCAGACTGCCGATGTTGCCCCCCGGAAAGAAGGGCGGGCTGATGACATAACTGTCGGTGGTCACTGCAAGTCGCCCGTCTTCCCAGGGCACCACGGCTCCATCATGGAGTTCGCGGAGGTACGGGTTGTCTAAGGCGGGCTGAAAGAGTTCCGTGATCAGTTTCTGGGTGAGTTTCCCACCCCCGCCATGGGCCAGGGTGACCGTGTCGTAGTCCTGGATCGGGATCGGACACTCAAACGGCATCCGCCGCCTCCTGGAATCGCCGATAGGTGTAGTAAGCCGCACATGCCCCTTCGGCCGAAACCATGGGAGCACCCAGGGGGTGTTCCGGGGTGCACTCCTTCCCAAAGGCCGGACAATCGATGGGTTTCTTTTTGCCTTGCAGGACCGCCCCGGCAATGCAAACGGCGGGCTCCTCCGTCTGGATCGTGCTCACCTGGAACCGCGCCTCTGCATCAAAATCCACGTACGCTTGCTTGAGTTTGAAGCCGCTCATAGGGATCCGGCCAATCCCCCGCCACAACATATCCGCCACTTCGAAGACCTCATACATCACGCGCTGCGCCTCCAGGTTGCCCTCCCGCCGAACGGATCGCGTGTACTGGTTCCGGACCTCCGCACGCCCCTGCTCCAAAAGTTCGATGAGCATGTCAATCCCCTGAAGCAGATCCAGAGGCTCAAATCCCGCCACCACAAAGGGGACCTGATACTCCTCAGCCAGGACCTCGTATTCCCGATACCCCATCACAGTGCAGACATGTCCCGGTGCGATAAAGCCCTCGACTTCGTTGTCCGGATCGTCTAAGATGATCCGGACTGCCGGGGGCACCAGGACGTGGGAGACCAGGATCGAGAAGTTTTTGAGCCCTTTTTTCTTGGCCAGCAACACGGCCATCGCATTCGCAGGTGCGGTCGTCTCAAACCCGACTGCAAAAAAGACCACCTCACGATCGGGGTTCTGCTCGGCCAGGCGCACCGCATCCATGGGAGAATAGACCATCCGGACATCAGCCCCTTCCGCCTTGGCCTGCAAGAGGTCTCCTCGGCTTCCCGGGACCCGCATCATGTCCCCGTACGTGGTGAAGATCACGCCCGGCATCTTCGCAATGGCCAAAGCCCGATCGATCTTTTCCAGGGGCGTAACACAGACCGGACAACCGGGCCCATGAATGAGATCCACGGCCCCCTCCAATAACTCGTCAATGCCATAACGGATCAAGGTGTGGGTTTGTCCCCCGCAGATCTCCATAATGCGCCAGGTCTTGTGTGCGGTCTTTCGGATCTTTTCGACAAGTTGTTGGGCCAACCTGGGGTTGCGATATTCGTCAATGAACCGCATGGTCCGACTCCTCAGAGATTAAGGACAGGGCAACCCGTCCCTGGACCAAAACACGGTCTCCTGGACGCGCATTGGGCACGAAGGCTAAAGAGACTTGAACCCGGACCCCGCGATATTCGACCCAGGCAAGGCGTCCGTCTTCGCCCTCCTCAATTCGAAGGATGGTGGCTTCAAAGGGGACATCTAAGGCTTGAGACTTCATGAGGTCTGGGCCTCGTCCTCTGTGTCCAACTCTTCCAGGCCGCCGATTTGTCTCAAGTATTCGAAGACCTGTTGGGCTTCTGCCTCGTCGATCTTGCTGATGGCAAAGCCGACGTGAACCACCACATAGTCCCCCACCTGAACTTCCGGCGTGAAACTCAGGTCTACCTCCCGGACGATTCCACCGAACTGGACTTTGCCGCGGACCAGACCCAACTCCGTTTTTTGAACCTCAATGACCTTCCCAGGAATGCCGAGACACATGCCTGACCTCCTTGGTAGATTATAACGGATAAAGGGGAAACCTCCAGCAGGCAAGGGTCCGTCATCCAGAAATTAACGGAACCGCCGTTGAAGGCCCAAAGTCAATCGGACCTGTCGATTAGACTCGGTGGCTTTGCGTTGTTGGACATATGCCCGGAGCCGGAGGCTTCCCAGGGGAGAAAGATCCACATTCCCTGTGGTCTCCACCCCAAACACACCAGCCGTGGGGGTCTGGTTCCATGTAAAAGAACTTGCGACGGTCCAGGGTCGTGCGCCCTGACCACGGATTTCCAGACTCAATTTCATCCGTACGCTATTTTCAAAGAGGGTTGTATCCCGTCGAAGCAGGTTGTCCACGGAGACGAGGAGCCCCAATGTCTTCCAGAATGGCCGGACCCGAAGGCTCAAAGAGCCTGTATGAATTTGCGTCCTTCGGGTGACGGAACCGGCTTGTGTGGATACAGAGTTCCAGTGATAGGTTGCCGTCATCATCCATGTGCGTGTTCCCTGTTGCTTCGAATAGGAGACACTCAGGAGGGCGGTGAGGATCTGATTCGACAGATTCAGGATCAGGGTATCCCCGGTCTTCTCCAATTGGCTTGCCATGACTCCAGTGGACCAGCGGAGGTTCCGTCCTACCACGGAGGTCAGCGTGAGCGACCCCTGAAGATTTCGTGTGGTCCCGTCTTTGGTGTTCACAAGATTGTCCATCTGCTGGCGGCCTTGTAGGACCAAGCTGGTCCGCCCTTCTCTGAATGCCAGGTTCAGCATCCCTTCGTGTTGGAGTCGGTCATTATGGAGAGAAGGAACCCCAAGGCTGACATAGCCCGGTCCGATATACATTCGCTTGACCTTCATGCCGAGTCGCCGGAGTTTCCATGCCATCTCGATTTGATATGCATAGTCGGCATGGCTGCTCTCGTTCAGAACCAAGCGTTGGGTCAGAAACGCCGGGATCCGTTCAAAGGGGCTTCGGCCGAGGGAGAGGTCTCGGGTGTGGACACTCCCACTCCCTTCTACCCGGACTGTCAATCGACGGATGGCCATTTTGAACTTCATCCCCAGGATCCAGTTGCCTTCCGGCGTGATGGAGAGACCTTGGAGATCCGGATCGCGGACCTGGAGCCAGGTGAGGCCCAGGTTCCGGCTCCGACCCAGTTCCACAAGGACCCCCTGGAGCCGGCGGTCTACTTTCACAGAGAGGGTCTCTACTGCAGTCGCCCGGGCACGGCCGGTTAGAAAAAAGAGCCGGAAGGGACCCGGGAACAGATCCACACCATACCCTTGGACCGCCATCCCTGAAAGGATGGTGGGAGAGAAAGAGGGTGTGAAGTCGCCAAAGTAAAGTCGGCCCCAAGACCAGGTGGGGTGGATGCCGTACATGGACGTCGCCTGGGGGGCAAACCGGTCATCCGAATTGAAAAGAAGTTGGAGGTTCAGCGAGATACCCCAGAGTGAAAGGTTCCCATCCAAGCCGACTTCCACCCTGTGAGGGGGACGCGAGGTATCGGTCAGGCCACCCCCAAAGTAGTCATAAGTCGCCCACATCCCACCCGTGAAGGCAGGCTTCGTGAGTGATAATAGTACCAGGACTAACTGCATCTTCCCTCCATGGCGTTGTCTTCTATGTCTTGCATGCTCTTCATGGCCGGTATTGAAGCGAGAATTTCAGGTGATCAAGAATCTCTGGCGAAAGAGCACCACTTACCGTGAGTTTGAGATTCGGCAGAACTTGGTACATGAATCCAACCTGTGGAACACGGGATACCCCATATTGCCATCTTGTTTCTCTGTGAACCAACATATTTGGCAATTCAGTGAGCCTGGAATTTACTTTTTCCTCACGCGTGAATAGGATCACAGTGGAAGCATAGAATGCCCCATGTTCAAAGCGCTTTTCAACCGATATGGGAAATTCAAAGGAGAGAGACCAGGGATAGACTTTGATGTCCTGGGAGAGTGTTGGCATGGGGGTGGTCATCCGTTGTGCACTTCTCACGATGCGATGAAAAGAGAGAGACATCACCACTCCCATGTACAGGGAAACTTGAGAAACATCGGTTGTTTGTATCCAGGCTCCACTGATTTCTCCGATGAGTTCATCACTTGTTCCAGGCGTGGAGTACTCATCTCTCAGGGTATTGAATTGAATTTGAGATTTCGTTACCAAAAGTTGTATCCAGAGATTTTTTCTGTCGGCAGAGTGCCTCCATTCGATGCCGCTGGTTAGGTTTTCTGTGGTATCTATTTGGGATTGGTGCCAAGATGGAGTATCGGAAATGTCATAAAGGTGGTCTTTTTGGGTCAGGACCACGACTCCAGCAACTTCCCCCTGAAGTAAACGAGCTCCAATCCGTAATCCATAGGTTTTGAGATGTTTGATGTCTGTAATAAGAAAGTCTTGGTCAATGGTCTCTGAATCCGCTGCCCATATCAATCCTCCGATCCTCATCTTAGTGGGGAGATTGAATCCAAAAAGCAATTTGGAATACACATTCTGGGATTTGTATCCCTGAGAGGGGGTTCGTGAGTATTGGTACGAAATTCCCACCAACAGATGTTTCCCCCATACCAGGGCACTCCTGTCCGAAGCAGCAAAGTAACCGTATCCTTCAATGGAAGCGGGATTCCATGTGAGGTCTGTCACTGTGTCTGGCACAATCCCAGGAAGCCTCAGAAGGTCACTCCGTAACGACGAAACCGTCCCTGGGGATATCCAGAACAATACGGCGGTGATGAGCCAGGGATATGCCATCCTTCACCTCACTAAAACCTGAATGTCAATTCAAGGTCAGGATCGGTTACCCATCCCCATCTAAAAAACACATGGAGATTGGGAGTGACAAACCATTCTGCAGCGAAATTCCAGAGGTTGCTCAGGGTGGCTGCTTCTTCTACTTCGTGGATCGGGATGGGTTTCCGGGTCCAGGTAAAAGCGAGAGAACTATGGGCATAGAAATTCCATGAGTTCTTATGAAAGACGAGGGTGACGGGAAGTTTTCCCGTGTATGCAAACTCTCCATAGCGCAGGGTATTGAGAGGCCTGATGGATTGAGACAATCCCAGATAAAGACGAAGATTCTTCAGCCGATATTCTTTGAGCCAAGCGAATTGTATCCCTTCATGGAAGATGGGACTGTAACTGTGCGATTCTTCGGTTGTAACCCTTTCCCCACCATGACTTGTCATGGTTTGAACAAATTGTTTGGGGCGATGGATTTCAAGATTCAGTTCGAGAATACTTTTTCCACCCCAAAACGTTCCCTTCACTCCCAGAATGGTATAGATCGAGAGTGTGTCATCTTTCCTGGATACAACAGATGTATCTCCCATTTCTAAAATTGAACGTCGTTTCATCCAATAAGACCTCTGCCCTACATACAGGGCAATATAGCCCCAGGATTGTGCGATACTCAATCCCAGCGAGATTTTTGGAGAGTGTTCTGACTCGGACACTCGTTGGACATCCCCGGAAGTATCAGAGGTCTGGGATTCCAAATTAGAAAATCTTTTGTCTTGTAGGAATAAAAGAATTCCGTAGTTTTGCAAAAGGTGTTTTCCAAAAAGCAGTTGGTAATTCCCTATATCTGAAATATCTGTTGACATACGGTAGGTATCAACAGACTGATGGTTATCCGATCGATAGTCCCCGGCGAATCCAACAAAAAACCCGGATTTCCAGGCAAGAATGGTCTTCTGATTGCTTTGTAGCCACATCCCTCCTTGAGCGGGTATGTAGGAAGGCAGAAAGGTCATGGCTGAAAGTGAGTCCGGATAGAGGAGAGTGAACTCCGGTCCCAGGAGTTGCATTTTTAAAGAATAGATCCGTGGATCCACCGGCTCCCACAGTGTGATGATCGCTAAGATGAACAAAGCCGTTGCCATCATGTTTGCTAAGTGAAATATTACACCATCGTTACTGTTTTGCTTGATAACGGTGTCGTGTTTTGCTCTCGTTGCCGGAAGTGTCGATGGCCAGAACGCGATAGAAGTGGTAAGGCTTGCCGGTCGGGTCGTGGAAGGTCGGAGTGCTCAATAACCCATCGTGAACAGGCTTGTAGCGTCCGTTGGGGAGATCAGATCGGACCACACGATATCCCGCAAGGTCCGGAACTTCCACCGGCTTCCAGGTAATCCGAACCCCAGGGGAGTCGACGACCACCACCACACTTTCGGGTTCAGGAGGGGGAATCTGGTCTCGAGCCAGGATGGGATCAGAAAGGACCTCTTGACTTCGGTTTTGTACGGAATCCAGTGCAACGACCGCATAGCGATAGGTTGTGCCTACTTTCACGGTGGTATCTACGAAAACCTGGCTTGGATGGGCAAGGGTCACCAGGAGGGTTCGCGTCTCCCCTTCCAGCCGATAAACCTCATACTGGGCTACATCCAGAGACACCGAACGACCCCAGACCACCTTAACGCTGCCGTCTTTCTGGAGGTGCACATCCACCTGGGGAACCGGCAGCGGGGGCTCGGTATCGGGCACTTTGACCTTCACCACCTGCACTTCGCTCTCGTTCAGGGAACGGTCAATTGCCGAGACCCCGACATAGTATGTAGCGCCGGGTTTAAACCCTTTGCCCCCATAGCCGCGGTCCACATAGCCCGTCATGGCAATATCCAGCGGATCTTTGAGGATCCGGGGCAATGGGTCCTTCCGTTCCCCCCGATACACATAGTACCCCAAGAGATCCTGGGCTTTGGACGGCTTCCAGGTGATGTAAATGGCATTGTCTTTGAATTCCGCCTGAACATTCGTTGGCGGATCCGGGGGAACCTCGTCACGGAAAATCACCGCAATAGGGTTGGACGGCCGGCTCTCGTTGCCACTCCGGTCCACTGCACTCACGCTATAGAAGTACTGGGTGCCGGGTGTGCCGGTGGTATCTTCAAATTGGTGCGTGTCCGCCGACAGGGGCGTGGGGGTGAGTTTCTCCATCGGCTGAGAGAGATGCTGGGACCGATAGATGTGGTAGCCTGCAACATCCGGCGAAGGGCTGGGTTGCCATTGTACGATCACCCGACCAGCCTGGTAACGCGCCTGGACGTCGGTGGGAACCCGTGGGGGCAGAAGGTCCACAGGAACGCCCTTGAGGACCTCTGACGGGTCGCTTTCACGTCCAGCAAAATCCATGGCGGTAATCCGATATTCATAGGTTTTCCCGAGTTTCACATCCTGGTCATGGTATTTGTATTCCAGGGCTTGCGTTCTCAAGATCGGATAAGGGGTCAATCGGATAAAGTTTTTGTCTTCAGGCCCTTTCCGATATACATGGAAGGCGACGGCAGGGTCTTCCTCGGGACTCCCCCAGGAGTGATAGCCCCAGAGGACCCTGAGCGTGCCGTCTTTTTCGGCCTTGACTTCCTTTGCTTTGGGGGACGGGATGGGCGGTTCCTTGACCACAACCTGAATCTGAGGTTCCCCAACTTTTTCACGGTCTGTATTGAAGACTTCCACCCGATAGCGGTAGGACTCGCCCTGTTTCCTTCCCGGGTCCAGGACCAGGCGAGCCATCGCTTTTGCGGTCTTTCGACTGATGACCGATGCGGCGAACCCATAGAAAGGGCTCTGGAGACGGCGGAAAAGTTGAAACGGCGTCTGAGCATATGTGATCCGCATAAGGTCTTCAAAGGTTTTAACGCCAATCCTTTGCTGGAGTTCGGTATAGTCTCGGGCAGACCAAAGGGTATCGGGGGTGATGAGGGTTTCCGTTTTGTCGGGCAGGGGACCCTGGCGGTACACCAGGATGCCTCCGCCTTCAGGAGGCGGTTCCATCAGCAGCAAGAACACGGTATCCGCCTTGACCGTGTACACGAGATCCACCTGGGCGAAGGCCGGAGCCATCCAGACGCCCAGCAAAGCAATCATTTGTAGGAGCCGCTTCAGCGGCCAACACGGATGATTTCCCATAGGAGCCGCTTGAGCGGCGGTTTCAAAGGATTTGTGATCGCGGCTAAAGCCGCTCCTACCAAAAGAAATTGTCAAAAAAGTTGTTTTCATCTCACAATCCCTCCACACTCAACGGAACCACAGTCAGGGTCACGGACCGTGCACGGTTCATTGTCCCGAAAACCAGATAGACCCGGCTGTATCCCGTGAGGTCGTATGCCACCTCATTGCCAAAGACCCCGGGCCCATTCCCCAACAACATCGGAAAATCGTCCGGGAATAAGGGAGATGGAGCGGTGTCCATGTATTCCATCAGGTCCCATATAGACCACCAGGTCTGGGGGATGGAATACACCGAGGAGGAATCCACATAGCCCCCTAACAGAAACACACCCATGATCCCAGATTCAGGATCTTCGGGAACATTGACGGTGAAGACAATTTTGTGCGAGGGTGAAAGGTACTGCAGGTCTACCACCGATGGGGGTGGAGGCAGTGTGGTGTCCACACGGAAGGAATAAACGCAGGCTTCTCCCGGGGTTCCATAGCCGTTAACGGCCCGGATCTTCAAAACATACTCGTTGTCATGTTGCAGGAGACCATCGGGCAGGTTCCACCAGGCAGAGAGGTTCCCTTCCGGGATCGAACTCCTGAGGATATCAACCTGGCCATCGGAGGACCAATCCCTGAGCAGAGTCCCGGTTGGCGTCTCAATCCGGATCTGGTATCCCTTGATGTGTGTTTCCGGATCATCGGCAAAACTTCCGATGATCAGTTTAAGAGAATCCGTTCTTGGCCACCAGGTCCCCGTATACACCCAGATATTCGGGCGAGACGGCGGCGTCGGATCGGGCGGCGTGATCGGGCCGTAAATCGTTGCAGAATCGCTGAGTTTGCCGGTGGTGTTCTGGGTGAAGACCGAAAGGTAATACTGGCGGTTATACTGGACCAGGGTATCGCCAATAAACTGGATGTCCCGCGAGGGCCCTTCCCAGACACGGTAACTGATGCTTCCCCATGCATCCGGGTCGGAGTAGGAGGTGTGGGGGATGGTATCCAGCCGTACCAGGAATCTCCGGGTGCCAGACTCCGGATCCGGGTCGGCGGTCAGGGTGAAGTACAGGGCAGGCGGGACCGGGGGACCCCCGGCAGGGGTCGTATACCATGGGGTGATGGTTGCCGAGGGTGGTGCAGTGGTATCAATTACCAGTTCCGTTGAGACCCCTATATCGCTGGTGTCTCCCTCTCCGTTGATGGCAAGGACCCGGACCACATAACGCTCGTTGTGTTCCAGGTGTAAGCCTCGGATGGTCATCTCGGTGATGGTTGCCGCACTGGTCCAATCCAT
>WFXO01000109.1 GCA_015490555.1 Caldifarciminota bacterium
CTCTTAGGTAGGCTGGGAACCCCGTGGCAACGACCGATAGCCGCCGTTCGAGATAAGTTTCCATTCCTCTTAGGTAGGCTGGGAACACTACGTGCTTTGTCAGCGACGGCACAAAGCCGCACGTTTCCATTCCTCTTAGGTAGGCTGGGAACTATTTAGGCCTCCACTTGCCAATTTAAAAAGAATTGTTTCCATTCCTCTTAGGTAGGCTGGGAACACGGACCGCCCCAGGACAGTTGATATCGGAAATATCGTTTCCATTCCTCTTAGGTAGGCTGGGAACACAACCTCGTTGCAATGAGGTTCCCGGACGGACTAAGTTTCCATTCCTCTTAGGTAGGCTGGGAACGCACCTGCCCATAGCCAACAACCCAAGCCAAAAACAGTTTCCATTCCTCTTAGGTAGGCTGGGAACTTTAAAAAGATTTCGGTTTACACCTGTAAATGACTTTGGTTTCCATTCCTCTTAGGTAGGCTGGGAACCGTCGCCTGCGGTGTGGGGCCTGACCACTCACCAGCGTTTCCATTCCTCTTAGGTAGGCTGGGAACTTGAGACGATCATCTCTCTCCGTGACGAAATCTTTAGTTTCCATTCCTCTTAGGTAGGCTGGGAACCAAGGAATTGGTTCCGGGCACAAATATAGACTGAAACCCGCATGATTTCAAGACTTGTACAAAGCGATCATAAGGCCTGAAAATCCCATCGGGGACGTTCAAGTGCCGTCGGACCCCCAATTTTGTCTCATCCCCAGGGGGTCCGACGGCACTTCTTCCCTTCCTTTTCACATCAATGGTTCTTTAACAAGTTTTGCATCCCCGTTGCCCGGGTCTTCGACGCATCCCTTCCTCTACACATCTATAGGCTTTCAACCGAAGCCTTTGGCACCACTTGATGGGATGTCCAGGGTCCTTGCTGAATAGGTCCCGTGTGTAGGACCACAAGGCAAAGGCGAAGAATGTACAGGGTCCTCGTTCAACCCATACTTTATACGAAGAAACTGTCCGGGTCCCCCTTCTCTACTCCCATCACTTCTCGCGAAAAATAACGTTGTGTTCGAAATTGGTAGATGATGACCGAGTCCTCTTCTGGATTCATGACGGCGTGTAATTCGGCCTTCAGTGCTTCGATCTGGGCGCGTGTGAGGTGCCCCTCAAAGACGGAGAGTTGCACCCAGGTCAGATATCGCCGGCAGATGCGATGGAATTTCTGGACCCTTTTTTCGCCGGCATCATAAACGAGGATCACAAACATCAACGTGTCCGGATATACGGGACATAAGGCTCTCCATCAATGAAATGCCGGTAGAGTTTATAACACTCGAGCCGGATGAGGCGGCGATACGAAACTTTTCGGCGGAGTCCTTTATGCATCACCGTTTCTGCCAGGCGTTTTTCGTAGGCTTCAATAAACTTTTTTAATCCCCGTTCTTTCAAGTAGATTCCACCGAGTTCGTTTCGGAAGTCTTGGGTTGTAAGTTCCTGGCGGTTGATCAGAGAAAAAATCGCACGATCTACGAGTAGCGGCTTAAAGATCTCCGCGAGATCCAGGTTTAATGTGAAAGAGCGTTCATTGGTTTGGTGGAGATAGCCAATTCGGGGATCGAGGTGAGTGCGATAGATTTCTGAAAGAGCGGTGACGTAAAGCAAAGAGTTTCCGAAAGAAATCAACGCATTCATGCGGTTTGCAGGGGGTCGGCGTGTTCTGGTTTCAAAAGAAAAATCAGGGTTCTCAGTGATTTTATCAAAGGCGCTGTAATAGATATCCCGAGCGTGTCCTTCAATGGCCATTAATTCGGCGGGTTTCTTTGCGTCGTTGAGATGTCCGATGAGTTGTTCGATTTCCTGGATCTGCGTACGGATCTCTTTCCCTCGAGAGGCGTAAGTTCGAAGCACGAAGAGCATGTTACTGAGGGCTCCGTAGACGAAAGCCCGAGCCAATCCCATACGCCATTCTGGGTTGAGAAAGTGTTCGGCCTGTTTGAGGATGATCAGACCAGAATTCATGGCTTCTCGAGGGTAATAGGTCCCCTGATAGTAGCCATAGCGATTGAAAATATGAAGAAGCACCTGTCTCTGAGTGAGGAATTGGAGCAAGGCCTTATTCAACGTGACTTCAGAGAACACATAGAGATCATTGACCGTTTCAATAGGCAAAACCTTTTTGCCGGATTCAGAACGAAGGATCAGGGTATCCCCTTCTCGCTTGAGTTCACCGGACGAGAAGATATAAAGACTTCGTTTCATAGGTTTCCTCTTTTTTGTAGGCTCAAGGGATTATCCCCAACACATCTCCAGGAAAGAACATGTTTTACAGTAACGAATCCGTTTTGGAGGTGGAGGTTGATCCTGCGATAGCAGTTTCTGGATGTAATGGAGGGTATCTTTGACGCGTCTCTCGAGTTCTGGTGTCAGTTCTAATTTTTCTGTTTTGCGCTCTTTTGGGAACAGGAGAATGCCCTGCATTTCCAGTCCCTTTTCGTGTTTCAGGTAATAGAGGTAATAGGCGAGTTGGAGTTTTGCTGCTTCTTTGTGTCTGGAGGATTTCTTCACTTCAGCGACGAGTTCCCCCCGGAAAAGGTCAATTTTGAGGAGTTGGTCGACGAAAATTTCCTTGCGGTGTCGCTGATAGGAATACTGATGGACCAAACGGCCCAGGTCTAAAAGTGGATGCTCTTTTGGCGGATCCAGGCGCCGAGCGTAATACCATGCCTCCCGCGGGCAGATGTGGAAGGCATAAAAAATCGTTGCGTTTACAGTTATCATCGTTGGCCCTGTAACAACTAAGTCTTTGATCTCTGTCAAAAGGTTTATCAGTCAAACATGAGAAGATTCCAATTTTTCCTCCATTGAAAGAACCCTGGAGAAGTAAATACCTTTTTCATGAAAATGTGGCATCTTGGCTGTGTACATCACAGATTTTCCAGGTGGTGTGCTCACTAACTTCACCTTTACAGATCGATAATATGAAATGACTTTGTTGTATGTGTGTCTTGAGAGTGTTCGATACCCAGTGTTGAAGTGTACTGCAGGGAGGTCAAAATCCCCAAGTTGTCCTCTTTCCAGAACAACGATCCCCACCCCCTGACCAGCCAGTATACAGGGATAGGCACCAAAAGTTCGACCAGGCGCCACTTTTCACCTTTTTCTAAAAGGTCCTCTGCCTCTTCACGAAGGGATTCGGGAAGAACCTCAATGGAGACCATCCCCCGACGGCGAGTCATGAAATAGGATCGAAGGCGCTCATCAGAAAGGTCGATGGTATAACATCCCAGGACTTTCTGTATCTCCCGTAAATTTTGAACACCTTCTTCGATTTCCCGCTGATAAGACTCTTGTGCTGTGATACACTGATAGACTGCTTCGGTCGCATTGATTAAATCTTGATCCGTGGGGATCGTTGGAATCTGTTTCAGGGCTTCCAGACTTTGAACGAGAATATCTTCTCCGTAAATCATTACTGATCCTTTGTCCCATTCCGTGTAGATCTTAACTGGTGCAGGGGGGCGGTCCCCTTTTCGGTTTACTCGTCCCATCCGCTGAACCAGCGCATCGATTGGAGCAATTTCGGTATAAAGCACGTCAAACGAAATATCCAAACTTACTTCTACAACCTGTGTTGAGACCAAAACCATCCCTGGGGGAGGATGTTGCAGGTTTTGCTCTTTCCGAATGCGATCTCTATAGGTAAATCGAGAGTGTAGGAGTTCTAAGTACTCTGAAGGAACTTGCATTTTCTGAAGTGTTCGGAAAACCTCCTGAGCTTTGGGGACCGTATTCACGACGACTAAAACCCTTTTTCCGGATCGCGCTTGTTCAGCAATTTCAGAGAGTCCGTGTAGAATTGGACCTTCTCTAAGTTCTATATGATGCCTTTTTCTTTGCCATAGTTGTGCTTCAGCACGAAGCAGATCCCCATCGAATTCTAGGAGGTGAAGCAAATATGAAGGCAGGGTCGCACTCGCAACGGCCAAGTGCTCTGGTGGGGCGGTATCCAGGGCCGCTTTAAGGAGTCCGAGTGTAAAAGGTTCATAAGTATGCACCTCATCCAGAATGACTGTAGCTCTTTGTGAGAGCGTAACCCGTTCTTCCCAGTGTCGTCCTTGAAGATGGCCGATGAGGTACTGGTCCAAAGTTGCAACCACCACGGGTTTTGCAAATACAGAGGAAAAAAGGCGATGATCTCTTGGATCCAAGTCATTTTCCTCATCGAAGGTTCTACGGATCACATACCCCGCGCGTCCATGAGCGAGTCCGACTGCTTCTTTTCCGTAAATCTCCTGTAGCCGATTACACATAGCGTTCACGGTGGCCTGAGTGGGGAGAAGATAGAGGATGCGTTCAGAATTACTTGCCCATAGTAGCAATGCTTCCGTTTTACCGGTCCCGGTTGGTGCCTGGAGAGCAACACGGGAATCAGAAGTTTCGGCAAGACTCCGTTGGAATTTTCGCAGAGAGAACCCCTTCTGTTGTAAATATGCCCGGAGTTGTTGTTTCCCATTATTCAAAAAAAGAATTTCTGGACCCAGGTTCCCCGAGGCTAACCAATCTGCCAGATGGAGAACTGTCGTAATGGTGGCAAATTCTTTTTTGGGAAGAGAATGGACTTTGGGAAGCAATTGGTGTAAAACACCCGAGGGACTTTCTTGAAGGAGTTTTTGGATTTTGGGAAAAAGAGTGTGTGGGATGTGAAGTCCATCCTTAGACATAATCGTGCAGAGGGATTCTAAGAACGACTGGAGTTGTGATGTGTCGGAGGGGGGATGTTCAAAATGTGCATAAAGACTTGCGCTGAGAGGAGAGTGATGAGAGATCACAACGGCAGTTGCTAAAAAAGGTGTACCCAAGAGTTCTTTTTCTATTACAAGCGTAGGCACCAGGGCAGCTAAGGGGTGTGGAAAGGTTTTCTTCCTCGCAAGATTAACCCGTTTTTTTAGTTCTTGGATTTGATCTTCCGGAGCTTTCTCTTCTTGGGCTTGTTCTAATTCCCGAACGGCTCTCATGTAAGCCTGGAAACCGGGGAGGGCCTTCCCGATATCGTGGAGCCAACAGGAGAGTAATATGCGCCTTTGAAGAATTGGTGAGAGTCCAAATCGCTGGCAGAGGACCTTCCCCACTTCGGCGACCTGATGCAAATGGTCCAGCAGACGTTGGTTAGGTTTGGCTAAGGGTTCATCCATGTGAAGCATCTTGACCCATAGCGGAATACTGGAGAGAGCCCCTGGATTTCCAGCGGGAGAGACAGGGGGATGAAGGTCAGGGGAGTCCGCCGTAGGGGTGCGCGGACGCCCTTTTCACCTACTTCAAACGCAAGAGGAACGGTTTCCACCACGGGTGGTTCGACCCTCAAGCCGGGCTCCATCGGCATCCGGATCTCCAGTTCGCGGATGTCTCCGGGAACGGCTGTGCCGTAAAAGGTTGAGGTCTCGGTCTCGGCGGGCGTGAGGGGCAAAACCTGAGGCTCCTCTTCAATCCACAAGAGTTCGTCTTCTCTGCCCAGGGAAAGGGGATACACAGGGTCCAGGAAGGCTTTCTTCAGGGATTCCAGGAGTTCGCGGGGGCCGCCGAACAGCAAAGTATATCGAGGAAAGAAAAGAAGTTCCCGGAAATAGGGTGCGCGGTCTGCGATTTTGTTATTTTTAATCTTTAAAACTGTCCACATGTCACGGGCGAACCCGGGGTCCCTCTGTGTATAATGGGATGGTTGCATCAGAACCGAAACCTTTAGTTCTTGCAGAGGAGAGGTAGATTCCCATAATTCTCTATCAGCGAGCCCCAAGGCTGCTCCTGCAAGGCCGATTAGAGTGGTCGGTGGAGGTAACGGGAGGGTACGCTGGTAATTCAAGTCCAACGGCCGTCGAAATGAGGCCACAGGCGCAGATACTGTAAGTGCTAAGACTTCCATGCTTGCTCAATATCCTGTTTTGCTTGATCGATGGCCTCGGACACCGTGAGCACCTTGCCATATGAGCCCAACACGTTTCGAACTTCGTCTTCATTGGCAAGGAACCCTGGTTCTACGCCGAAGATCGCCTGATCAATTTGGTTTCCAAATTTATCCAATGCGTTCTTTAAGGGGTCCAGTTTGAGGGAATATGTACCCTCGGAGAAGGATGTCTCTAAGGCTTCCAGGAACACAGGATGTTTCACCTTCATGCGTGCGTAGGCGAAGAACTTTGGGGACAGATCGGCGAGCATTCGAGCCGTCCGGCCACCACCCCATAAGATTTTCAAGGCTTCCAGTAAATCTTGAAGTCTCTTTATCCGTTCTTGCTGTGGGAGAGAAACAAACCACTTTTGGTCTCCACTTTTAGAGAGTTCTGCTGGGAATTCTTGGTCACCGATCTCAATATCTTGAAACACGCCCAAGCGATCCAATTCGATGAGGAATGTTCCACGGAAGAGATTATGATAAATCTCAGTTTCGAACATGTTTCCGCCGGTTTCCATGGTTTGGCCAAACTTCTCAAAAGAGCGTGTTCCGAGGTCCCGGTCTCCTTGGCAAGGGAAGAGGCCAATCGCTGCGGAAACACGAACGGGAGAGGTTCTTCGCCGACCTCCGGAAGGGTCTAGATAGCCAAACAGATCTTCATCTACGAATTCCCAAGGCCGAACGGGTGGTGTAACTTCTTGACCTGAGACCTGGGCAAAGGGTTCCGAAAGTTTCCACCCTAGATCCTCCAATCGATCTCTGAGCATTCGCCGTAGTGCTTGCCCTGAAATATAGGGGAGAGTACTTCCATCGGGGAGGGTTACTTTCTTTGTTACGATGATATTTCCCTCGCCATGCGAGGCATTTACATTCCCTGCGGATACACGCATCAGATAACCAATAGCGATGGCTTTACTCATGCGTTAACCTCCTCTTTTTTCTTGGCCCCCTGTTGAGCCCAAAGGTAAGCATTCATGGCAAAGATAGAGAGTAGGGTTTTCACTCGTTTCCACGGAGATCCTTGGATTTTCTCGCCGGGTTGGACCGCGAGAAAAACCTCGGGGATGTCCAGTTCCAGCCGGAACTGGATGTCGTTGAGGACCTTGAAAAACTCGTCTGCGTTTTTGGCATTTCTGAGGGCATAGAGAAGCCCCATTTCGCTTTTATCCTGGGCGAAACGCCCCAGATGGTGACCGAACCCAGCAAGGGTTTTCAGGAGTTGTTCGTCCATATTGAGTACCTCCTTTGCGTAGTATTTAAAAACTTCCATGGTGCCAAAGTTGAGTGGACCCGGACGTTTTTCCTTCGCCCGAGCCTCGAAAAGAAAACCTTCGATAAATGGAAAGGGATCTTGGAATTGTAGAACTGACCGAGAAATCCGATCTCTCCAAAGGGTGTCATATTGCTGATCCCTTCGGATTTGAAATTGTGAGAAAATCCCAGCCAGTGTGCTGTGAGGATTCCATTCATCGTTTTCAAGGGTCCTTGCAAACTCTACGAGTGCCTCTTTCCATTTTTTGTACAGCCTATATAAGTCATGCAGGCGAGAAAACTCACGGAGTTCATGCATGTTGAACGCTCTCCCCGGTTTACCGGATATAACGTAGAGATGTAAATGGGTTGGGGGCTTTTCCCGGTCTTCGCCGAAAATTTGAGATAATAAGTTCCGCCCTTCTTCAGAGAGCAGGTCACTTTTCTCGACATGCGAAAAGAGTTCTAACAAAAGCCCGAGGGTTGTTTCATAGAGATATGGGCCCGAAAACGCAGTGGGAGCCTTTCCACCTTCCAATTTGAGAGGACCCAGCACTACACGGTGGAACTTTTGGAGTTCGCGTAGATCCGGAGAATAAAATACAAAGAAGTGGAGGGTGTCTTTGCCATGTGCTTTCCAGAGCCAGCCGAGGTAACCAGCCAGTCCAGCCAGTGTACATCGGGCGCAAAGTCGTAATCCTCGCTTTGTGCCGGGGTAAAAAGTGCCGAACTTGCTTGGGTCTACGATAAAGGGATACATCCACATCTTTGCTTCGATGTATCGATCTTCTGTGGTACAAACATCGCATTTTCCCTTGGTACGTTTGAGTTTGGATGGGAATGTTAGAGGTTTAGCCTGTGTATTGATAAAATTGTTTGCTGGATAGATCCATCCGCCTCGGTCTGTTTGAAGTTTAAAAACCACTGTTTTTAAAGCTTCGTTGAGGTTTAATGTCTCCTGTTGGAAGAGTTCGTTAAGCACCACCAGCCCAGTGTCCACCCAGAAGTTTCCAGTGGGCTGGCTCAAGGAAATGTTTAGCAAAGTTCTTTCACCCATTTCCAACCTCCAGTGTTTGATTAATTAATGGATACGCCCAAGTCGGCATCTTGCCATAGGTAAATGTACCTAAAATCGGTCCGTAGGGATACCCATGGGCAGGATATATTGCGTGTTTGTTTGGATTTTCATGGTAGTAAGTTTGTCCCGTGCCTGGACGTGGGGGAGCAAGTTCAACGTGAGACTTACCTGAAGTTCTTGAGTCCGACGCGGGTATCCCGGTCTGCAAAGGTAGAACGACTTGGTCTGACATGAAACCTTCCTCTTTGTGATAATACTCAAAGAATTTGACCAAGAAGTACTTTAAGACTTTCATGGGTGTCCTTTCGTATCCATGTCTCGCTGCAGTCGAGCGTGGTCGCGGATTTCCTGCAGGTTCAGGACCTCGGCGACTTCGAAGCGGGGCGGCACCACGCGGTTGCCGTGTTCGTCCACCACGGGGCGCATCCGGATGCAGGGCGGGAAGTAGCCCATGCGGCCGTGGAGTTCGGCGATGAGCGCGACCGCGCTGAAGTTAAGCGCGGGCGGGTTGATGAGGATGGGCAGGGTTTGCCACTCCTCGGGTGTCAGCCCCGCGGCGTCGGCCATGGCCGTGACTTGCGGTGCCAGGGGCTGTTGGGGATTAATCTGGCTGTTGATGACAATGACGCGCTCGGGCCTTTGACCTGTGAGGCGCTCAATCTGCGCCAGGTGTTCCTCAGTCAGGGGGTGGGC